>NZ_JADPIU010000054.1:0-103728 GCF_023073075.1 Bradyrhizobium sp. 61
CGGCATAGAGTTCGCCGATCCGGCGCAACGCCTCGGCCGCCACCGGCGAGCCGGTCGCCTCAGCGACCTCGTAGAACTTGCGTCTTGTGTGCGCCCAGCAGGCGGCGAGCACGATGTCTCCTTTGCCGGTCAACCGCTCGAATCCCGCGTAACCATCTACGTGCAGGACGCCCTTGAACCGTTCGAGATGCGCCACCGGTCGCTCCGCTTTCCGGTCCGGCGCGAACAGATAGACCGCCGCCGGCGGTTCCGGTCCATTCCAGGGGCGTTGTTCGCGCGCATAGACCCAGAGCCGTCCTGTTTTCGTTCGTCCACGGCCCGGATCGAGCACCGGGATCGGCGTGTCGTCCGCAAACAGATGGTCGGAGGCGAACACGTTTTTGCACAATCGCTCATGCAGGGCTTCCAGCCACCAGCATGCGCCGCCAACCCATCCGGCCAGCGTCGAGCGTCCGAGATCGACGCCGTGGCGGGCGAAGATCTGCGACTGCCGATAAAGCGGCGTGTGATCACAATATTTACTGACCATCACCTGCGCGAGCAGCGCCGGTGTGGCCAGTCCACCAGCGATCAGCCGTTCTGGCGCCGCCGCTTGTACGACTTCGTTGCAGGCGCGGCAGGCGTATTTCGGGCGAGTGATGCGCACCACACGAAGCTGCGCCGGCACCCAGTCCAGCATCTCGCTGACGCTTTCGCCGATCGCATGGAGCGCACCACCACAACAGCCGCAGGTATCACCGAGGATCGCGAGCACAACGTCCTCGCGCGGCAGATGATCGGGCAGCGGTTTGCGTTTCGGGCGTCCGTCGTCGGTCTCGGTGACGACTATCGGGCGGTTCTCCCGGATGCGGGCAATGTCACCGTCGAGGTCTTCAAGCGCGAGCGCCAGTTGATCGGTATCCAGGCGTTCGGAGCGACGCCCGAACTGCGCTCGCTGCAACTTCTTGATGATGAGTTGGAGGCGCTCGATCTCACCGTCACGGCTGTCGACGACAACAGCCATTTCGCGCACCAGACGTTGCAACAGCGCCGTATCGGACGGCAGATTGTTGAGATCGAGCTGCATGTCCGATTTTACTCGAACGCGCTGATTCGAAGAAGCGAGTTCGCTATATTCTATGCGGGTTTCTGCGATTCAGCCTGCGAGCGCTGGCTTCCACACGCGCTCGGGTGCGCGCCAGTCGATGCCTTCGATCAGCATCGCGAGTTGTGCCGGTGTGAGCGTAATCGAACCGTCATAGCCTGCCATGACGGGCCACACGAAGCCACCTTGGTCGATGCGTTTCGTGAACAGGCAAAGTCCGTTGCCGTCCCAGAACAGGATCTTCAGCACCGATGCCTTCTTGCCGCGGAAGGCAAAGAGATGACCGGAGAATGGATCCTTCTTCAGCACGTCCTGGACCAGCATTGCGAGCCCGTCCATACCCTTTCTCATGTCGGTGTAGCCCAGCGCCATGTGCACTTTCACGCCCGCAGGAACGAACATCATGGTGCAATCTCTCCGCTCTCGATCTGCGTTCGCACAGCATCCGGATCGCTACCAACTGGAGCAAAGACGCGACCTCCATCGGCCAGGTCAACGGCCACCATTCGCTCGGGCGGACGTACGAGGTTACGCAGAACCTGCGTCTCGGCTGCGTTGTCGGCGAGCACGACGTGGGCGAGTTTCGCGCGCTTCTTTTGCCCAATGCCAAATTGCACACGCCAGCGGAACAGCAGCCCGGTGACGATCCCGTGCTTGCGGGCAACGGCAGATACCTTGGCGCCCGGCTGCTCGGTTTCCCTCGCGATCGCGAGCTTCTCCTCGTCACTGAAGAAGCGTCGGATGGGGGCGGTGGGCGCCGTCGGATCGCCGATTTCCGCGGCTGTCAAGCTCCTTTCGGGAGTTGAGTTCCTAGCACTAGTGCTAACGGCCGGGCGGGCTGAGGGGTGAAGATGCGCGCGCCAGTCGATTGTGACCTCGCCGGTATCCAGTCGGTCACGCCATTTGCGCAACGACTGCGGCGACAGCTGCATTGCAGCGGCGTAGGCACGGACGCCCATTCCGCTCCAATTCATCGCCTCCACATGCATCGCCCAGAACGCCTGTGTCGCGCGGTTGCGGATGTCCGTGCTGACGGAAAACCGTTGCTGCTTCTGCTTTCGCAGTTCTTTTATTCGCTCTTCCCGGTGCTTCTCGCGGCGCAATTCCGTCTGATATTCCGCGAGTTTACGTGCAGTGTCTTCGCCGGCAAGCTGCTTCAGCCAAGGCCGAAACGTGTTTTCGGTGAGGCGCTGCTGACGACAATATTTGCGGATCCCGAGACCGCTTCGGCGCCACGCTTCGACGTGCAGCGACCACCACTCGCGTCGCGCTTTGTTCTGGAAGTGTTTTGGTCCCACCGGAGAATCTCCACAGCAGCAGAGAACCCGAAATGGAACGACATCACACGAGGAGGAAGGTGTGCAGGAACCGGACGCTTACACACGACCGATTAGTAAGGCAAGATAAAGCGAGTTGCCTCGCTGCCGGAACTTCGTTCCTAAGTGTTTGTCTGCACATTGTTTTGAGGGGCTCGCTCTTCGTGCGATGAGGTGCGGCGGGGGCGCTTCCGACCCTTTCTTCTTTGTTTCCAACGGTCTCAGCGATGTCGCTCGCAATGTGCGGGATGCGCGAGACCGACGCGCTTGCGCTGGCATAAGTGTTTCTGCGCTACCCTGCGATGGGCGCATTTCGGCTCTTGCAGGAATTGTTTCGGTTTCCAATCGTCGTCTCATGGCACGTGACGAAAACGACTTCCGCATCCGTCCCGGCAAGGTCCGTGATCGCAGTGGTGGACGGGCGAGTGTGATCCGGATCGGCGGGATGCGCCGTCGCCCGGCCAGCTTTCTCGGCGAGGTCCATCAGGCCATACGCCGGGCGGGCGGCAACCCCGATCGGCCGGGTAGGGCCGGAAAGGGAAGCGGCCGGTTCAATGCACGAGGACGGGGCGCTGCAACGGCGCTGGAGCTGAAGGATCGGAGCGCGTGGAGCCGGGACGCGAGCGGCCGGCGCACGCGGGCGCGGCGGGTGGCGGTCAAGGCTCGCGTGGTGAAGCTCAACCCGCAGCGCGGTGCCGCGCGTGGACGGCAGTTCGTCAGCGCCAAGGCGGTGGACGCGCACCTGCGCTACCTCGAACGGGACGGCGTGACGAAGGATGGCGAGAGGGGCCAGGTCTATTCGGCCGAGCGCGACGTCGAGGATGGCCGCGCTTTCCTCGACCGGGGTCGCGAGGATCGCCATCAGTTCCGCTTCATCGTCTCGGCTGAGGACGGCGTGGAGCTCGCCGACCCGCGCGAGACCGCCCGTGATCTGATGAAGCAGATGGAAGCCGACCTCGGGACCAAGCTCGACTGGATCGCGGTCGATCATCACAACACCGGCCACCCGCACACCCACATTCTCGTGCGCGGCGTCACTGAGGACGGCAAGACCCTCAACATCGCCGGCGACTATATCGCCTACGGCATTCGCGAACGAGCCAGTGAGATTGTTACCCAGGAACTGGGCCGCCAGACCGAGCTTGAAGTGACCAAGCAGCTTGAGCGGGAAGTGGACGCCGATCGCTTCACCCGGCTCGACCGGATGCTCATCGCCGAGCAGCAGAGAAAGGAGTTCTCCGACCTGCGTCCTGACCGGGACATGCGCGACACGTTCCAACAGAATCGGGCACTGCTGATCGAACGGGCGCGCAAGCTGGAGCGCATGGGGCTGGCATCCGAAATCGAGACCGGAAAATGGATTGTATCGCCAAAGGCCGAGCCGGCGCTGCGCGAGCTTGGCGAGCGCGGCGACATCATCAAGACCATGCACCGGGCGCTGGAACGGGAGGGCCTGGCGGGAGATCGGCACCCCGCGCGCTACGTCCTGCACCGCGAGAACGCGACCGAACGCATCGTCGGCCGGGTGCTGGACAAGGGGCTCGGCGGCGACGAGATGGGCGAGCGGGTCCGGCTGGTGATCGATGGGGCAGACGGGCGTGTGCATCATATCGAGATGGATGCCGCCCGCGCAGAGGAGGTCGCCCGAGGCATGATCGTCGCGGCGGGCTCCGCCCCTCCCGGGCCCCGCGCCGCAGACCGCAATATCATGGATATTGCAGATCAAGGAGGCGTCTACCGTCCGTCCGAGCATCTGGAGCGGGCGAGAACTGCCATCGACCGCATCGGCGACGACCCCGAGGCCTTCGTTCGATCCCACGTCCGCCGCCTGGAGGCGCTGCGCCGGGCGGGCCATGCCGAGCGGATCGATGCGGATCACTGGCGCGTCCCTGCCGATCTTCCCGAGCGCGGCCAGGCCTACGATCTGGCGCGGGACCGCGCCAACATCCGAATAAGCGTGCTGTCTCCCACCGGCCTTGACCAGCAGATTGGCCACGACGGCGCAACCTGGCTCGATCGCGAACTGGTCTCACGCCAGCGCAGCGCGCTCGCTGGTGAGGGGTTCGGGCAGGAGGTGAGGGCCGCGCTCGAGAAGCGCAAACAGGCGCTCGCGAATATGGGTCACGTCAAAGATCTCGGCGACGGTCGCGTCCGGGCACCCAGGGATCTGATCCAGCGGCTTGAGGCTGCCGACATCGAACGAGCCGGCAAGGCGCTCGCCGCCGAACGCGGTTTGCCATGGCGGCCTGTCGTTCCGGGTAACTACGTCAGCGGCCAGCTTGTCGACTCCACCCAGCTATCCAGCGGCCGGTTCGCGATGATCGAGAACTTCAGTGGCGGCTTCAGTCTGGTGCCGTGGCAACCCGTACTCGACAAGCGCATCGGGCAGCACATCTCCGGCCTAATGCACAATGACAGCGGCATCGAATGGAGCTTGGGCAGAAAGCGCGGGCTGGGGTTGTGAGCGGAGGAGCAAGCCTTGCCTGCTTGGAGCCAAACAGGCCGGACCGGCGCCATCCCGTCAAGGCTGGCGCGTTCCGCGCCCCCGCTTCGCGGCTTGCGGCCTTGACCGATTGTCGCCGGCCCGGCAGGGGCTTGCCAAGCAGGTAAGGCTTGATGGGAAGCCGTGTCGTTCGATATGACCGCAGGTGAGACACCGATTGAGTGAACCTAGCTCGGTCGCGTCACCAAGGCGCCGCGCGGGAAGTGCCCCCACCAAACCAGCGAGGCTAGATCGCTGCGGACGCATCAATCATCCATGGTATCGAGTTTGCGCGCATGCCGCCGCCGGTCTTCGGTCGAGGGCGCCGCGATGCGAACTTGTGCGTCGTCGTTCGCTGGGTCCCGCCTTTGCTTTCGTTGATGCGTGGGCGTAAGTCTTTGCGCGATCGGTGATGCCCTGTCCTTGTGCGGCGGCGATGGCAGCACGTGCGGCACGGCGCACGTTCCATCCTTGCCACCTTAAGCTTAACGATTCTTTGCGCTATGCTGATCGGTGACGTGTTCGCTGCCGGCATGGACTTCGTAGTTTGGTAGACGAGAAAGAAGCTGAACAAGAAATCGCTCGTATTCGGCAACGCCTGACAGCCCTGGATGCTGAGCGGGTTGAGCTTGAAATCGCGCTCGCTACACTTGAGCAAAAGCTGACGTCTGTCAGGCTTTCCGATAAGCCATCGCTCTTTGTGGACGCGCCAATCACCAATAGTTCGCCGTCGGCGAACAAGGTTGCGCTTTTTCGCAGCCTGTTCGCCGGGCGCCCGGATGTTTTCCCTGTTCGATGGGAAAACCGGAAAGTGGGTCGCTCAGGATATGCTCCTGCTTGCGCCAACGAATGGGCCAAGGGAATATGCGGCAAGCCGAAGATTAAATGCGGCGAGTGCCCTCATCAGGCGTTTATTCCGACTTCGGATGACATTATTGAAAAACACCTTCGCGGCGGCGGCAATCTGCGTGAGGGCGACTTTGTCGCGGGGGTATATCCCTTGCTGCAAGATGAAACATGCTGGTTCCTGGCGGCCGATTTCGACAAGGAAAGCTGGGCGGACGATACCAGGGCGCTGCTGGATACATGTCGAGCAAAGGGAATTCCTGCCGCTCTGGAACGATCGAGGTCAGGAAACGGGGGTCACGTCTGGGTATTCTTCTCTGAGCCTATTCCCGCCAGAACCGCTCGTCAGCTGGGCGCTGCACTGATCACCGAGACGATGGAGAACCGGCCTGAGATCGGCTTCACCTCCTATGACCGTTTCTTTCCTAACCAGGATACAATGCCGATCGGCGGCTTTGGAAATCTGATCGCTCTACCATTGCAAAGAAGGGCGCGGGAAAACGGCAACAGCGTCTTCGTCGACGGAGATTTGCGGCCCTACGACGACCAGTGGGCCTTTCTGTCATCCTTGCCGAGGCTCTCTGCTGATACGGCCTTCAGGATCGCCGACGAGGCGGAGCTGTCGGGTCGGATTCTCGGTGTCCGGATGCCGGTGGAAGACGAGCACGCTGACGAGCCCTGGCGAATGACGCCGTCCCGTCGCAGCGAACCCCGCCGGATGGAGGCTGTGATACCGGAGAGAATCAAGGTCGTGGTCGCGGATCAGGTGTACATAGATAGGACAGAGCTCCCACCGGCCCTGATTACACAGTTCATTCGCCTGGCAGCTTTCCAGAATCCCGAGTTTTATCGTGCGCAGGCCATGCGTTTGCCGACCTTCGGCAAGCCGCGGGTCATATCATGCGCCGAACTTCATACGCGACACGTGGCGCTGCCTCGGGGTTGCCTTGAGGAAGCAATCGAGCTCATCAAAAGCCACCGCGCCGATGTTGTTTTGGAAGACCGTCGGGAAATCGGCAGGCCGCTGCCCACGGAACTGTCCTTCCAGGGAGAATTGCGGCGGCCACAGTTGAAAGCCTTCGACGCACTTGTTCCTCATGATCACGGCGTTCTTGCTGCCACGACCGCTTTCGGGAAAACCGTTGTAGCGGCAGCGCTTCTCGCCCGACGCGCCCGAAATACGCTTGTTCTCGTTCACCGGCGCGAATTGCTCAATCAGTGGGTCGAACGGTTGCGATCCTTCCTAGACATTGATCCGAAACAGATTGGAATTATCGGCGGCGGGAGGCGGAAACCGACCGGGGTCATCGATGTTGCGCTGATCCAGAGCCTTGTCCGAAAAGGTGAAGTCTCGGATCTCGTAGCGGATTACGGTCATCTTATTGTTGATGAATGTCACCATCTGTCTGCCGCGAGCTTCGAATTGGTGGCGCGTCGATCAAAAGCACGGTTTGTCCTGGGTCTTTCCGCGACCGTTGCGCGCAAGGATGGGCATCAACCGATCATCTTCATGCAATGCGGCCCTGTCCGCTACCGAGTTGATGCTCGTCAGCAGGCTTTCGAACGTGGCATTCGTCACCGCGCGCGCGATCGCTCGACAAAATTCGAATTGCCGCCATTGCTGGCGTCGGCAGAACGGCCGTCTATGCCAGCAATTTACGCGGCCTTGGCTCAGGATGAACCGAGGAACGACCTCATCTTCGATGATGTCCTGAAATCGCTGGAGGCAAGGCGTTCGCCGGTTGTTCTGACCGAGCGGAAGGATCACCTCGAATATCTTCGGAATCGGTTCGCGCCGTTTGTAAAAAATCTTGTCGTTCTGCGTGGCGGCTGCCGAGCGCAAAATCGCCGAAGCGGCTTTGCGTGTATCTGACGATCAGGAGCGGCTGATACTCGCGACAGGTCGGTATATCGGAGAAGGGTTCGATGACGGCCGGCTCGATACGCTGTTCCTGACCATGCCTATCTCCTGGAAAGGAACGTTGGCCCAGTACGTTGGCCGGCTCCACCGTCAACATGACGGGAAAACGGACGTTCTCGTTGTCGACTACGTCGATAGCGCTGTGCCGGTTCTGGCTCGCATGGCTGCAAAACGACGGACCGGATACAGAGCGCTCGGCTACGCGATCGAATAGACTGACCGAGAAGATAAGGTCCAAGCCCCGGAATTCTTGTTCGAGAGCCTTCAACCGCCGCCTGCAAGCACTTCTACGCCATAGCATGATGGCTTCATTTTTGTCTTCCGTGCTCTCGTTTCCTCGTTCCTTTTGTCCGATGGACCTGACGAGGGAGCGGCGGAATGGCGACGGAAGAGGAAAGGAAAGGGCCTCGTCCGGCCAATGACAATGGATTGAGTACCGATGAATCGCTCGACCCGCGAATTCTGCGGATTGCTGAAGCTATCGGCCGACAGCTCGCCCGCGAGCGGGCCGGGCAACCGGCCGCCGCCAATGACAACGAGCCAGGGCCACGATAGGGCCAGGTTCTTCAGCTACGGTTTCGTCTACCTGCTCGTTTGCTCAGGTGACGATCATACTCCCTGAGCAAAGCGGGCGAGGGACGGAGTGTCGTCGGACCGCGGTGAAACATGCATCTTGACGGCGGCGGAAATTGCAGAATCGATGTGAAGGTCTGATCGGAGAGAACGCCATGCTCAGGGTTGCGCTTTACGCCCGTTATTCGACTGACAATCAGAGTGTGGCGTCGATCGAGGACCAGTTCCGCATCTGCCGTGAGCATGCGGGCAGGGAAGATTGGCAGGTCGTCGATACCTATCAGGACGCCGCCATCTCCGGCGCCAGCGTGATTCTCCGACCGGGCGTCCAATCGCTATTGCAGGACGCCCGCCGTAGCAAGTTCGACATTGTGCTCGCCGAGGCGCTGGACCGAGTCTCGCGCGATCAGGCCGACGTCGCGACGCTGTTCAAGCATCTGCGCTTTGCCGGCGTACAGATCGTCACTCTGGCCGAAGGCGAAATCTCCGAACTTCACGTTGGTCTCAAAGGCACGATGAACGCTCTGTTCCTGAAGGATCTCGCCGCCAAGACCCATCGTGGTTTGCGCGGGCGGGTCGAGAAGGGCAAGGCTGGCGGTGGGCGGTGCTACGGATACGACGTGGTGAAGCGTATCGACAGCGAGGGCGAACCGGTTCGGGGCGAACGCAAGATCAATGGGGCCGAGGCTGCGATTGTCCGCCGTATCTTCCGGGAATTCGCGGTTGGGAAATCACCGCGCGCCATTGCGACCGATCTGAACCGGGATGGCATTACCGGCCCGTTTTGCCGCACCTGGGGCGACACGACGATTCGGGGGTACGCCTGCCGGGGCAATGGCGTCGTCAACAACGAGCTTTATGCCGGCGTGCTGGTCTGGAACCGGCAGCGCTTCATCAAGGACCCGAATACGGGCAAGCGGGTGTCGCGTCCGAACCCCGAGGCGAAATGGATCAGGACCGAGGTGCCGGAGCTGCGCATCGTCGATGACGAGTTGTGGCAGCGGGTGAAGCGGCGCCAGGCCGAGCTTGCAAAGCAGTTCGAGGCGACGACCACAGGCGTCCGCGCCGCGCGCGCGGAACGGCTGAACCGCCTGCGTCGTCCCGCCTTCCTATTGTCAGGTCTGCTCACCTGCGGATGCTGCGGCGGCACGTATGGCATCGTCGTCAACGATCGCTACGGCTGCCTCAGTCATTTCCGCAAAGGGATCTGCGATAACGGCCGCACCATTCGCCGCGACGACATCGAGCGGCGCGTGTTGGCGGGCCTTACCGACAAGCTGGTATCTCCCGAGGCCGTGGCGGTCGCGGTGCGCGCCTACGCGGAGGAAACCAATCGCCAGAACCATGAACGGCGAGCGCAGGCGGAAGCGGATCGTCGCGCCCTTGAGAAGATTGAGAGGAGCATCAAAAGGATCATGGACGCCATCGAGGATGGAATGTACCAGCCGGCCATGAAGGCGAGGATGGGGGAACTGGCTCAGCAGAAAGCCGAGATCGAGGCACGACTAGCCGAGGCTCCGGCCGATCTACCGGACGTACATCCGAATATCGCTGAACACTATCGCGCGAAGGTGATCCACCTTGCCGAAACGCTGGCTGAGCCTGAGTCCAACCGGGAGGCCCGCGAGGACATCCGCTCGCTGGTTGGCGAGGTGGTGATAACCCCCGGCAATAAGCGGGGTGATAGCCACGCCATCCTACGCGGCGAGTTGATGGCTATTCTCGATCTTGCTGCGGGCCGCCGAAGGTCGCCCAAGCCTGAAGTTATAACAAACGCGCTTGCAGGTCCCCGCAACCACCGAGCGACTCGGAAAGGTCGCCTTTTCGTTTTTGCGCGACATTTCGCAGAGATCGGGTGTGGCGCCTCCCGGCAGCTAGGCCACAGCGTGCCTCCTTACTCTGGGTTTAAGAAGCAACCATCAGAATCCGCGAAAGATTGGACCGCAATCAGGCTGTTCAGGCGAAACCCATTTTCCGGCCGTAGCTCAAACAGTGGTATTTTGCCTCGCGAGCTCGAAAATGCTTTATCTTTCAATGGGGGTTGACTGACACTCTCTCCGCCATTTGCACGATTTTGTACGCCAAACTACGATTTTACACGACTTCGCACTCGATAGCGCGTCTGTCAGATGCCCCTTCTCAGCACTCTTTCGCAAAACGAGCGATACGGAATGTTCGACACGATTGATGGCTCCGAAGCCAACGGTCCGCCGAAGGCGAACTCATGGTCCGAGGGCATAAATTCCCCGCAGTTGCGGTCGCTTATCAGTCCAACAAGAAACTTCTTATCTCCGCGGGCATCCTGAGGCATTGGCCTTTCTGGCTGCTGATCGTCCCGGTGCACTCGACCACCGCGCCCGAGCCGCTCTGGTGACTGAACTGTTTCGAAAATCAAGCGTTGCTCCAGCGGTTCCAGAAGCGGGAGCGTGGAATGGAATTGATCCTGCGTCCGCTCGGCATGGCCATTGCGACGGGATGGGAAATCCTGTGGCCTCTGATCCTCGGCTTTGCGCTGTCGGCTATCGTCCAAGCAGTTGTTTCGCATCGGCAAATGAGCCGCCTGTTGCCGGACGACCGGCCACGCTCGATCGTCACCGCGCTTGCGCTCGGGGCAGCATCATCGTCGTGCTCGTATGCAGCCGTGGCGCTCGCCCGCTCGGTATTCCGCAAGGGCGCCAACTTCACCGCCGCGATGGCGTTCGAGATGGCCTCGACCAATCTCGTCGTCGAACTCAGCATCATCATGCTGGTGTTCTTGGGCTGGCAGTTCACGCTGGCCGAGTTTGTAGGCGCGCCGATCATGGTCGCGCTGTTGGTCGTCCTGTTTCGGATGTTGATGAGCCATAGTCTTCTCGACGAAGCAAAAGTGCAATCTGACCGGGGCATTGCCGGACGAATGGAGGGACACGCGGAGATGGACATGTCGGTGACCGAAGGCGGCTCGTTCTTGCAGCGGCTGACGTCGGACGAGGGCTTGACCGCCGTCAGCCACTATTCGTGGTGGATTGGGCCTCAGTCTGGATGGATATTGTTGGAGGCTTGTTGATCGCGGGCGCACTTGCGGCCTGGGTCCCGAACTGGTTCTGGCAGTCGTTCTTCCTGGTCGATCATCCGACGATCGCTAAACTTTGGGGTCCGATCATTGGTCCCTTGGTAGCGGTGATTTCTTTCGTCTGCTCTGTCGGGAATATCCCGCTGGCTGCGGTGCTGTGGAACGGCGGCATCAGCTTTGGCGGCGTCATCGCCTTCATCTTCGCCGATCTGATCGTGCTTCCCGTCCTCAACATCTACCGAAAATACTACGGGTTGACGATGGCTGGTTTCCTGTTTGCGACTTTTTACGCGGCGATGGCGGTAGCTGCGTTGATCGTTGAGGGGCTGTTCTGGGTTTTCGGCCTGGTCCCGCTGGAACGGGACGCTCGAATGGTCGAAGCGTCAATTACGTGGAACTACACCACCTGGCTCAACATCGCCTTCCTCGTGCTTTCCGCGTGTCTGGTTTGGCGATTTCTCAGGACTGGCGGCCCTGACATGTTGTGCATGATGAACAAGTCGCCTGCCGTGGAGCAGGCCCACTAGAACATCGGCGAGATAGCATATGCGTAAGCCGTCACATGAGGGCTGAACCGATGAAGATGCTGTTTCAGATCGGCGATTATTTTGCGGGCGCAGCAATCGGCGCGGTAACAGCGTTGATCATCCGCACCGTCATCTCGCCGGGACTGGATATGGTGCTCGCCATGCTGATCGGAATGGGCCTCGGCATGATCGTGTCGCTGCTCATGGGTTACATGCTTGCTCCGCTTATTGGCATCATCGACGTAATGGTGCCGGGCTCGTTGACCGGGATGTATGGCGGCATGCTGTTCGCAATGCGCGACTCGATGGCGGCGGGGTCTCGTACGATGGGCGCCAGTCTTGTCGTCGGCGCGGTCTTCGGCCTCGTCGTAACGGCGGCCGTAAAGATCTACAATTATGCACTGCGGGGGGCCGTAATCGAGGCAGGGGATTGAGGTGGTTTGCCATGGATGTTCAAACGCAGAAGAAATGGGATCGTGCCAGCCGCACCTATGATCTGTTCGCCAAGGCTGACGACAGGCGGCTTGGATCGGAAAAACAAAGGCTGTTGGGCAAAGCTCGGGGCAAAACGCTGCACGTTGCCGCGGGTACCGGCAATGATTTCAAGTTCTTTCCGCCGGGAATGGATATCGTCTCGATCGATATCAGCCCGAAGATGCTCGACCAGGCCAAGAGCAAAGCGGCAAGCTACAAAGGTTCGATCGAGCTTCGCGAGGCCGACGTTCATAACTTAGGCGATCCGGACGAAACGTATGATACGGTAGCGACCATCTTCACCTTTTGCTCGGTTCCGAATCCCATCACTGGCCTCCAGGAGCTTCGCCGTGTGCTGAAGCCGGGCGGACAGATTCTGATGCTGGAGCACGTGCGCAGCATGGCGATCGCGCCGCTCGGCGTCATGCTGGATCTGATGTCGCAGCTGACCAAGAGAATCGGCCCAGAACTCAATCGCGACACAGTTGGCAACGTACAAAAGGCCGGTTTTCGGCTCCGCCGGGTCGAGAATGTCTACCTTGACGTCGTGAAAATAATCGAGGCAGTCAAGGACGAGTCTTGAGATCCGGTTCGACCTTGGCAGGTCGCGCGATTAAAGCGATCGAAAAATTACAGCACGAATCCTGCTGCCTTTCGGCGATATCCAATGGCGGCGATCGACGGCTTTAGTGCGAGACGAGGTGAATGGCGGGATGCATGGTGCCGAGCAAGCCGACGATAGTGAAAATTGCCAGTCCCAGGACGGTTTCAGTCGCGCTGTTCCACGTGAGCTGATCAAGCGATTCCGACTGAGCCGCTTCGGAGCGCCCGATCGCGAGCCGCGGCGTTAAGCGGAATCGGTTGACTGCCGCAAGTGTGAGCATCATGACAAAAATGGCGAGCTTGAGCATCAGCACGCGCCCATAGTCAGTGACGACGAGCGCGTGCAACGAGCCGACAAGAATCCAAGCGTTGATTGCGCCGGTGGCCACCAGGGCCACCACACTGACGATGCCCAGAAACGAAAACCTCCGCGCGGCGTCGAGCGCCAGCAGTGCCCAGGCATCAGTTCGGCGGACCGCGGCGAACAGCAGGATCAGCGATACAAGACCACCGATCCAGGCTGCCGCGGCAACCAGGTGCAGCGCGTCGGAGGCAAGGTGCAGGTTGCCTTCGGCTCCAAGCGTTGAACCGGCGTGTCCGGTCCAGGCAAGCGTTGCGGTGAGACAAAGCGCGGCTACAACTGTGAGCCAATCGGCTGCCGCGACGCGATCGTAAATCAGGCAGGCAGCGAGAACGACCGCGAATCCGGCGCGGACCTCCGTAACCTGTCCGAACTGGGTCTCGCTCAATACCGTGGACAGGGTTTCCGCACTTATCGCCTCGTTCAACGGCAGACCGCTCATCGAAACCGCCTCCAGCGCGAACCAGATCGCACCCGAGATCACGGCGGCGGCAAGACCAACCCAGAGGACGCGTCCGGTCTGCATCCGAAACGCCTTGGCTGCGGCTTCCTCCGAGCGCAAGACTGGTCGCGCGATCGCGATCCGGAAGACCAGCGTCCCGGCAGTAATGGTTGTCGTGGCAAAGTGGATTGCTCGCGTCAAGACCAAGAATGTGTCTGTTCCGAACCAGTCCATCGCTTCGCCAGTGCCGCTACTGGCCGACCTGGAAGGTGAAGCTGCCGTCGGTGGTGTGAGTGTCGACCGAAAGCACGCGCCAATTCACGTGATACGTGCCCGTCCCGCTCGGGCGAAGCGCCACCGACATCTGGTTGCCACTCACGCGCGCCTTCCCGCTATCGACGCGTTGTCCGGTACCATTGGTGACAGTGACGCTACTGAAGGCCTGCTCCAGCTTCTGCGTGAACCACAACGTCACCTGATGCGGCGGACTTGCGACCTTGTTGCCGACGCGCGGCTCCGCATGATCGAGAAAGGCGTGGGCAGTCGCTTTGCCTGGCGCTAACAGCAGCAGTGGGACAATGATAAGGAGAGATAGGTGTCGCATGATCAACGTCCTGCGAATGGGCTGGCAGGCTGGACCGCGCCGCCAAAGATCGGCTTGCCGATGCCACGCGGATCGATATCGTCGAGATAGAGGTGCAATTGAGCGATCACGCCGACGTTGGTTCCACTTTGCCGGTTGATCGGAATCAGCGCCTCGACGCCCAGCTGAAACTTGTTGTCGACCCAGATGACTCCCGGATTGATCGTCCCAGTCGTCACCCTGACTGAGGTCAGCGTGTTCGCCACCGGCGTCTGCATGTTGGCTTCGACCAAGGGAATCAGGTGATTGATGAAATCCGGCAGCCCGAGATCCATTACGGAGGATTTCAGGTACGGCATACTGTATTGAATCGTTCCACCCCAGTTCAGCACCTTCGGATGGAATTCAGTATCGGCCGTCAGCTCGCCAGTGTCGGAGTCAATTGCGAAAGTCGTTGTCGAGCTCCTAGCCGGGATGGCGTAGCCGATCTGCCCGGTGATTGCCACTGGACGCAGCCAAGACAGCGTGTCCGGCAGATCGCCGAGGCCTTTGCCGAAATAAATGGTCGGCGTGTAGGTGTTGAACGGGTCCGCTCCGACGCTGTCCGCGCCGGTACCGCCCCATTCGACGCTCACGCCCACCGACATCACGAATTCATGCTCGGGGTTCTTGAAGACGCGGTATTTGAAAGTCGTCTCCAGATTCTGAAATCCATTGGCTCCGGGAGCCGTCGGATCGATGGGACCGAGGAAGGCGTAGGTTGTGCCAAACGACACCGCGAAGTCCTCGGTGATGCGCTTGGAAAACTCGCCGGATATGTCCCGCTGCCGGATCGGCGGAACGTCGCCCGTCTTGAAACTGTCGACGGTGGGAAGGGACAGTTCATCGTTGACGCCGGGATCATCGATGCTGAGCGTAGCCGGAAAGAAGCGATTACCGACGATTTCGTGGGCAATGCTCCCGGAAAGGGGAATCAGCGCAAGCGCGAGCCCCGACAGACCCACAAGCGCATGACGGATAGACATGAAGACCTCCGCAAGATTGACATGCAAATGCGGCGGCCGACGGCCGCCAAGCTCACGTCAAACGAGGAGGCGCGCGCACCTGGGTGTTGGAGCCGACGCGGGATGGCGAAAGCAGTGACGCCGTATCTTGCCAGACAATGCGTCCCGGCCAACGAGCGAGGGTGATGTCTGCCACGTACTTCGGCGTATCGACCCACGCCCCCGCATGCATCACACAACACGTCGCGAAGGTGCCATCATGCGCAGGCCGCCCGCCGGCTTGATCGCTCCGTCCAAGGCTAGTGCTACTATCGTGACAAATGGCGGCGGACACGAGCGGATCAGCAATCGCAATTGCGGCGGCCCAGCACGCGGCGATCGGCGCCAGGATCTGCACCGTCAGCGCCACCAGAACGATTGGAAGAAATTCCTGTAACCGTCTACGCATCGGCCCACCCGAGCTTGACGCTATCACTAGGGTAAGTCGAGAGTCGAGTTCCTTGCGACGCCACCGCTACTTGTGGCCACAAATGGCATGAACTGGCCAGGTCAGCTGCTGCGGATCGCGGGGGACGCGTTCGCCGCTCCTGCTGAGATTGGCCAACTACACGGTGATCCGGACGGGGCCATACACGACATGAGTTCAGTTGGACGGCTAACCGTCGACCTCACAACACAATGTGCACTGGCTAGAGTGTTACCTTCGACCGCGTTTATCCGGCTGGAAGGTTTGTGAGGACCTGGATCGCGAATCCGTCAGGCCCGACAGGGAAAGGTGTCAGAAAGTCATAGCCTGCGCCGGCGGATCCTCACGGACTCGTGACACACCTTTGATGCCTAATCGCAAGCAGATCGTTAACCCGGCTGGCAATGCCCTCAGCCGGGGGATATCATGATACCATGACGTCGCAGCGCATTCGGAAGATTGCAGCTTTGATGATGGCCATGGTCTTGGCCGTGGGCCTGACGACGCATGGCGTCGGCCTCCCCAATATGTCCCTAAAGTCCAGCATGACCGCTGCGCTGATGGATACGTCGATGCCTGTGAATGCGCCGATGCCCGGCAAGTGCAAGGGGTGCATCGGTGACGAGCAGGGTGTCGCGCCGGCCGTTTGTTCCGCGTTTTGCAGTGCAGTGATCGCGCTCCCCACGGCGCCGGCGATTCTCCTCGCTGGACCCGCCGAAACGCTGAAACCGGTTTCCGGACCAGACGGGATCAGCCACGTTGATCGTCCCGAACTCCATCCACCCAGAACGATCATCCTGAGCTAAGGCGCATCGCATCTGCGATAGCGTCGAGGTGCGTGTGTGCAGGTGAAGCATCGCACCGCGCGCCCGCTGTTCGAGCGCGACGCGTTGCGTCGTCCCTCGACCCTGCGACACAGGATGGTCATCGATGTCAATTTTACTTCCTCGGGCAACCAGCCGCCGCGCGTTCCTCGCCGGCGCGGCGGGCCTTTTTGCGAGCGGAATGGTTCGTGGTGTGCGGGCCGATAATGTGGATGCGAGCCAACAGTTCGCGCTCACCGCAGCACCTGGCCGCATATCATTGGTTGGCAAACCTCACCCCGACACAAACGTCTGGTGCTATGGCGGCCGCGTGCCAGGCCCCACGCTACGCGCGCGACAGGGCGAGCCCGTCCGCGTTGTCGTCGAAAACGGCCTAAGCGAGGGCACGACCGTACACTGGCACGGCATCAGGTTGCCGATCGCGATGGATGGCGTGCCGGGAATTTCCCAACCGCCGATCAAGCCGGGCGAACGCTTCAGCTACGAATTCACGCCGCCCGATGCGGGCACGTTCTGGTACCACCCGCACGCCGACAGCTTGCAGCAGCTTGGGCGCGGCCTAGCCGGCGCGCTGATCGTCGATGAACCGCAGCCTGTCCCAGTCGATCGGGACGTGCTGTGGGTACTGGGGGACTGGCGGCTCACCAGTGATGCACAGATCGCATCCGGCTTCGGCAACAGCATGGATGCGGCGATGTCGGGACGTGTCGGCAACACGGTCACCCTGAACGGAAGATTGTCCGAGGAGGAGCCGGTGCGGGCCGGCGAACGCGTCCGTTTGCGGCTCGTCAATGCCTCCTTGGCGCGGATCATGGCGCTTCGGTTCGAGGGTCATCGCCCTGTGATTCTTGCGGTCGACGGGCAGCCCTGCGATCCGCACGAGCCCGATGGAGGTCGTCTATTCCTGGGCCCTGCGATGCGCATCGATCTCGCGCTCGACATGCATGGCGAGCCGGGCAAGCGCTACCGGGTCATCGATGATTTCTACGACCAGCTATCGTATTGGCTGACGCACCTCGCCTATGACAACGCGCCGCCTCTCCGCGCGCATTCGCTCGATCCGCCGCTCGCTTTGCCGCGCAATCCAGTGCCGGAGCCGGACCTGGCAACAGCGCAGCACCATGAACTGCACCTTCAGGGTGGCATGATGGGCGGCGGCGCCATGGCTGGAATGGGAGGTATGGGCATGATGGGAGGCATGAACGGAATGTCCGACATGTCCCATGCGACGTGGGCGATCAACGGCATGTCGATGACTGGTGACGGCCACGCCGGAATGAAGCCGCTGCTGACGCTTCAACGCGACCGAAGCTACGTCCTGGCGCTCCGCAATGACACCGCATGGTGGCATCCGATGCACCTGCACGGCCACAGCTTTCGTGTGCTTAGCCGGAACGGCATATCGGTGCCGCATCGGCAATGGGCGGACACCATTCTTATGCCGCCAAAGGAAACTGCCGAGGTTGCATTTGTGGCTAGCAATCCCGGCGACTGGATGTTGCACTGCCACGTCACCGATCACCAGGTTTCAGGGATGATGGCCATCCTTCGAATCGCTTGAACCTTAAGGAGAGTTTCAATGAGACGACGAACCTTCTGCCTCGGTTGCCTGCTTGCTGCTATCACTCCTTCGCTTCCCGCCTTCGCGGCGGAGCCGATCCACGCGACGCTTTACAAGAACCCACAATGCACCTGCTGCGAGGGCTACGCGGCATATCTGCGCAATAACGGCTTCGACGTCGAGGTGAAACCAACCAATGACCTCAATCAAATCAGCGAAAACTCAGGCATCCCTGAAAAATATCAGGGATGTCACACGATGTTCGTCGGCGGCTACGTCGTCGATGGCCATGTGCCGGTCGAGGTAGTGCGAAAGATGTTGAAGGAACGGCCGCCGATCGCGGGCATCACATTGCCCGGCATGCCGACGGGTTCGCCAGGGATGGTCGGCCAGAAGACGAAGCCCTTCGTGGTCTATGCCGTCACGAAGGATGGCAAGGCGCCAACGGTTTACGCATCGGTCTGAATGGGAGGCCAAAGAGGTGTTCGTTCAACGTAGAACTGGTGAAGAGGATTCAGCGGTGATGATAGCCGGCGTGCGATGGCCCTCGGTGGTTATCGCGACCGCAGCATCAGCAGTGCTTCTCGTCGTGCTCGGTGGCGCATGGGCCGCCGCCGAAGAGCATCGGGGCAATCTTGTCCTACACAGTTCTCCACGACCGCTCACCGCCATTCAGTTCGAGGACGAGCGGGGACAAACGCGTAGTCTGATCGATTTCAAAGACAGGGTCATCGTACTCAACATCTGGGCGACATGGTGCGTGCCTTGCCGCCGCGAAATGCCAGCTCTAGACCGGCTGCAGGCTCAGCTTGGCGGTCCTGATTTTCAGGTTGTTCCAGTTTCGATCGATCGCGGCGGCATCGATACGATCCGCAAGTTCTACGACGAGACCGCTGTTCAGAAGCTTCCGCTATACGTTGACAAATCCGGTCAGGTCCTGCGCGCAGTTGGCGCCATCGGCCTGCCGACCACCCTCGTCATCAACCGTGACGGTCAGGAGGTTGGCCGAATAACCGGACCGGCCGAATGGGATTCGGCCGAAATGGTGCAATTTCTTCAACCACTGATCGCCGAACCGCGCGAGACCAACAGCATTGCGGGGAAGCGTGAGTCTCTAGTGGTTGAAACGGGTAAGAGCGCGTCCGGTCCTCTGCAGCGCTGGCTTGGATGGCTGAGAGCCCTGCTCAGCAGATGAAAGGAGAGACAGATGACCGCAATTGAACCGGTGAAGGCAAGCAGCGTTCCGCGAAAGGCTAAGCTCGACATTGTCCGCCCGCTGGCAAGCCGCCGACTGCTCTTGATCGTTGCGATGTTGATTGCCGCGGCTCTTGCCGGCGTCGCAGCACTGAATTGGCGCTGGTTGGTGGCGGTCGGAGCGGTATCGGTCCTTGTTAGCACGTTGCCATGTCTTCTGATGTGTGGCCTCGGACTATGCATGCACAAATTCGGAGGCCGCACCGGCGCGAACTCGGTAGACGAGTTGTCGGCCGTGGGCGCCTCAGACGTACATATTGGAGCGCCAGCTCAGAGGCCGCCTGCCGAAGGCTGCTGCTCGGGAGGCGATCATCGGTTTGGCGAAGAACCCGCCATGCAATCGAGGGAGAAGAACAATGCATAAGCCCGTTGGCTCGATAATACTTGCGATCACGCTTCTGGCCCTAACTAGTGCCGCCGGCGCAGTCTTTGCCGATCCTGGATCTTCACCGAGCCAGCGCGGCGGAATGATGGGCGAGATGGGAGGTGCCGGCATGATGCGCTCGATGAGGGGCATGATGCAGGGCTGCGGCGCGATGATGCAGGGTGGCTCGCCCAGCGGCCATCCGAATGAGCAGTGGCGCGGGGACCGGCGCTCGACACCGGATCGCCGCGAATGACGACCTGTCAGGCTGTGGCATCAAACTGGCTGCAGCGTGATCGTTGAATTAGGAGCTGCACCATGATCGTCAAGCTTGGAGTTGCGATCGTTGTTCTGCTCGCGCTGGCAGCTTCCGTCTTCCTGAGTACGTCTCTGATGATCGAGCTTCCGGAACCGAAAATCACAAGGTTAGGAACGGCTGCGATCGGAGGACCATTCACGTTGGTCGCGACCAACGGAGAAACCGTGAGCGATAAAACGTTTCGAGGCAAGTGGGTGCTCATCTACTTCGGTTACACCTATTGCCCCGATGCCTGCCCGACCGCTCTTAACAGCATGAGCGTGGCGCTCGAAAAGCTCGGCTCGCAAGCGAACGATCTGCAGCCGTTGTTTATCACCGTCGATCCGAACCGAGACACGCGTGAAACGATGGCCAAATATCTGACGGCGTTCGATTCACGAATCATCGGCCTGACCGGGACGAAAGAGCAGATCGACAGCGTGATCAAGGAATACCGCCTCTACGTCTCACGCGATAAACCAGAGCGTGGTGGAGATGACTATCTCATTACTCACAGCTCATACATCTATCTGATGGGCCCGCAAGGTCGTTTCGCGAACGTCATTCACGCAGAGGAACTCGGCGACGAGATCGCTCTCCGGTTACGCAAGGAGATGGCCGATGCCGGTCGATGAAAGGGTCTTCACATGAAACGTGTATCTTATCAGGTCGCTGTGGTGCTTCTGGCGTTTGGAATCGGCGGCGCAAGCCAGGCGCAGACGCCGGCGGCCAACTCAATCGTGGTGGAACAGCCTTGGGCGCGAGCCACGCCGCCGGGGGCGAAGACCGGCGCAGCTTATCTGACGGTGATGAACAATGGTGCCACACCAGACCGACTGCTGGGTGCAACGACGCCATTGGCCGACAAGGTCGAATTTCACAAAGAGACTGAAGAGAGCGGTGTGTCGCGCATGCGAGAGGTACCCAGCGTTGAAGTTCAACCCGGAGCGAAGGTCACTTTCAAGCCGGGCGAGATGCACATGATGATGGTTGGTCTCAAGCAGCCATTGAAAGAAGGCCAAAACCTGCCGCTCACGCTGCAATTCGAAAAAGCCGGCAATGTCGCCGTAACAGCTTCAATCGGAAATGTGGGCGCCATGAAGCATGGAAACATGGGGGCGATGCCGCCCGGCTCTTCAATGGGAAAATAGAAAGAATGTCGATCCGCCTGCTAAAGAACCTGCGCGTCCTGGTGCCATGCTTGGCCACCACCGCCATTATCGTTGGGGTGTGGTTGGCAGACTTGCCCAGCTTGCATATGGGACGGGTCACCGTTGCCGCCGAGGGCCAGCAAAGCCAGATCCCGCAGGACGAATTCGAACAGCGGGTCCGAAACTATCTGCTCGCTTATCCGGAGGTCGTCGGCGAAGCGCTCAGTCGCCTGGAGGCGAAGCAAGGCGAGCTGCAGGCGGCGGCGGAAGCGGCGCTGAAATCGCATGAGGCCGAGGTGTTCCAGGATCCGGACAGTCCGGTAGGAGGCAACCCCAACGGCAATGTCACGCTGGTCGAGTTCTTCGATTACAACTGTCCGTACTGCCGGGCAATGACGCCGGTAATGGCGAAAGCTGAGGCGGCCGACCCGCAGCTCCGCATCGTCTACAAGGAATTTCCGATTCTCGGGCAAGATTCGGTATTTGCCGCCAAGGCGGCGCTCGCGGCCAACAAGCAGGGCAAGTACGTCGCCTTCCACCGTGCGCTCTATCAGGTCCGCGGACAGATCGATGAAGCCAAGGTCATCGAAGTCGCAGCCAGCGTCGGCCTCGATGTCAGCCGCTTGAAATCGAACATGCAGGATGCCGCGATCAACGCGATGCTGGCGAAGAATCTGAAGCTCGCCCAGACTTTGCAGATCAACGGCACGCCCGTCTTTGTAACCGCCAACGAGGTCAAGACCGGGGCAATGGATTTGAAGGCTTGCAAGCCTTGATCGGGAAAGCGCGGAGCAGCAAGCAAGGGACGAAGTGACCGAGCGGGGCTGGGCCAAAGTTGTGTGCAGCGAGTGGAAGGAATGGAGGAGGGATATGCGTGAAAGAATGTTTCTCCTGGCGTCGATTGTCGCCGTCGCGACGGCAGCGGGTTTGCCTGGGATGGCGGCCGCGCAGGACATGCATGATGGAATGTGCTCGGGCATGATGCAGGGTGGCATGGGTCAGGGCATGATGAGAGAAGGAATGGACCAGCAGCGGAACGACCACCACGCGATGCGTGGCGATATGGGCGGCATGATGTGCCCGATGATGCGCTCCGGCATGATGCAGGACGGGACGATGGGCTCTGGAATGATGGGTTCGGGCATGATGGGCATGGGCAGGATGGGCGAGGAAGGAGGCGGAGGACTGTTTGGGTCGCGCGTGACACCAATGATGAATCTGTCGGTCGATGACGTGCGCGCATATCTGTCCTCGCGGCTTGAGCGTCTCAACAACAAGCGGTTGAAAATCGGAGACATCAACAGCGGCGAGGGGACGATTACTGCAGACATCGTTACGGTCGACAACTCGCTCGTACAACGACTGAAAGTCGACCGACGCAGCGGCGCAATAGCATACGAAGATTGATCGCGCTCACGGGATCAGCAGTCCGGCAGTGCTAAGCGCGGACTTGAGCGCGGACGACGGCGACTATCCGGCCCCTCGGGTTAAGGAGACGCATGAGATGAAATGGCGCATGGGGACGGGACTGGCCGTGGCCGGCATACTGGCGGCGCTTGTGCCTGCCTGGTCCGCGCCGGATGCCAACCAAGGTCGGCGGGTCTTCGGTGCCTGTGCAGCGTGCCACTCGCTGGAGCCGAACCGAAGTATGACTGGCCCCAGCTTGTCCGGGCTCTGGGGCCGCAAGGCCGGCAGCTTGCCGAGCTTTCCGCGTTACTCGTCCGCGCTGCAGGCGTCGGGAGTCGTCTGGAATGACAAGACGCTCAATGACTGGATCATGGATCCGCAGCACCTCGTGCCCGGCAATGACATGACGTTCGAGGGAATCAAGAACGATCAACAGCGAACCGATCTGTTGGCGTTTCTCAAGCAGGCGACGCAACCGGGCCACGGGTCGATGCCGATGGGCGGAATGATGGGAGGCGGCGAGGTCGATCTCAAGACCGTCGGGCCGGAGCAACAAGTACGCGCCGTTACGTACTGCCGCGATACGTTTCGCGTGACGACGGCTGACGGCAAGACGCGCCCATTCTGGGAACGCAATCTGCGTCTGAAGGTCGATGGCAGCAACGTCGGTCCGGAGAAGGGGGCGCCTGCTCTGGTCGGAGCCGGAATGATGGGTGATCGTGCCGACGTGGTCTTTGCTACACCGGAGGAGATCAGCGGCTTCATCAAGCCGCAGTGTTGATCGCTACCAGTCCGCGGGCTCAAGGGGAACGACGAGTCGCCGCGCCATCGAGCACGTGGTTCGCTTCGCTGCAGCAGAGGCCTACGCGCCCGCCCACAACGGTGGCCCCAAGGCAAAAGAGTGCGCCGCAGCATTCTCTGATCTGTCCGAGTGGGATTCACAATCCGATGGCGCTTGGTCCAACGATTCTGATATTGTGGTGCCATGCAGATCCCCGCGCGCCTAATCTCGGTGCTTGTGTTGACGTTGGCATTTTCGTTGCCGGCATCCGCGCGGCCGAGTGAACGCGTAAGTGAACTGCCTGGAGCGGTTACAACTTCAGTACAATCCGCAGCTTCGACCGCTGCACAGCGCTTACCGAGGAAGTGCTGCGGCTGCGTTTGGATGGTTTGTGGCGCCGTCGGCGTCGCGTGCAGTGCATATTGTGGTCCGGGCAGTGTTCTCGGACCTCTCGCAATCGTTTCAGCGCCTTTTCCTCACCAATCCTCAGGCGCACCCGCTGTCCATGTTCTCCGGGATCATGGCATTCCGCCTGATCCGCATCCTCCAAAGCGCATCTCGCTCAGCTGAGCGGTCGCCTTTGCGACCGTCGCCGATCCGTGCGTGTCAGGCCGGACGTTTGCGGCTGGCACGTGCTTGCCGTGGATGACGTAGCCGGTTGTCACGCATTCACGGCAGCTGACCCGCCGCTATCCCGAAAGCGCGCGCCGCAGATCGGCAACTGAAGCCGAGCCTCCAACACCATTCGTTGGCGCGACGCGACCGGAGCGCGGAGGAAAAAATGGTTACGGTACAAAGTTTGTTCGGATGCCTCGCAATCTTGCTCCCAGTCATGTGGCTGGAACTGCCCTCAGGCGTCAGCCTGCGACTCACAGCGCCGGCCGACAAGACATCGGTTTCGCTATCCGACGGCAGTCACCGTCAGATCGTCGATGCGCGGTTCGCGCCATACTCGGCGATCGGAAAATTCAAGGGCACGATGACCTGTACGGCAGCGATGATCCTTGATCCGCGGATCATCGTGACCGCTGCGCACTGCATCATGGAGAGAGATGGGACGATCGGACGGTCGAATTTCACATTTCAGCCTGGCTATCAGGTCGGTAGCAATAGCGCGAAGTTTGATGCAACCGTCAGGGCTGTCGGATCGAGGCAAAACGTAGGCCACGAAACTGTCCGCGACGCGGCGAGAGATTGGGCGATACTGGTTCTGGACAGGGCGCCGTCAGGCGTTCAACCCTTTGTTCTCAGCCGCTACTCGATCGGGACCTTGGAGTTAGCCGGACTGCAACTCCAGCTGCCTGCCTACACCGACGATGTAGCGCACGCCGAGGCTCTCAGCGTCGATACGGCCTGCGCGGTTCGCGAATTGGTTTGGGATACCCTGATCCACAACTGCACGGCAGGGCGGGGTTCCTCCGGAGCGCCACTACTGGTGCGCGAGGAGCACGGCTACGCCATTATCGGCATCCAGGCCGCTTCGATTTTCGAAGGTGATCAAAGCGGGCACATAGCGAGGTTCGCCGGCAACCAGGCAATCGGTTCATGGATGTTTATGAAAGCGGCACTGGCTCTCTCTCGGCAGCTTAACACGGAGTCAGTCACGACGGTCAATTCCGCAGATTACTAATTAGTCCGCCGAACAATGTCACTTTCTTGAGGGTGATGGCCATGCGCACAGATCAATTAATCGAATCGTTGGTGGCAGAGCTAAAGCCGGTCGATCGGACCCGTATCAGCCGCGCTCTGTTGAGTGCATTGACGATCGGCGCGATGGCGGCGCTCTCGATGATGTTCGCAGTGTTCGGGGCCATTCCCAATTTGCTCAGCCGTCCACACCCGGATGTTTTCGTGGGCAAACTGTTGTTTGGAGTTGGTGTCGCTGCGACAGCGGCAACCATTCTACCAAAGCTGGCCCGTCCTCGCGCAGGTGTGCGGAATTCCCCAGCGCTCGTCTTCGTTCCCTTTATTGCGATTGTCGCAGTCGCGGTCTCCGCGCTGGCACCGGTCTCTGTGACCGAGTGGTCTGGCATGATCTTTGAAGAACACTCGATCAGGTGCCTCCTTACGATTCCTCTGCTTGCAATCGCGCCGTTCATGGCTCTCGTGTGGGCCCTGCGGCTCGGGGCGCCGACCGACCTGCCATCTGCCGGCGAAATCGCCGGCCTCGTTGCGGCCGGTTTGGGTGCAACGGCCTGCGCGCTCCCCTGTGTGGACCATTGGATTCCCGCCGTAGCTATCTGGTATGGCGTGCCGATCGGCATCTGCGCATTGCTCGGAGCAAGGCTCGGCCCAAGGTTGCTGCGCTGGTGACTGCTGGTCGCTGTCGAAGCGCCTCGTCAGCCCTAATGATCGTGCGTTACGTTCAGGGTTTCGTGATTCTGTAACCGAGTTGGCAATTTCAGCGAACTTTACTGAGAGACGTGTATTCGCAGGTAGAGCGCCGAATTGCTGCGCCGTATTTGCCGGGTTAGATCACTACGGAGCAGAGGGCTGACTATCCTGTTCGTCTCGTTGGTAAATGGTCCCAACCGGAAACAAAGGAGGATTAATGTTCGTTTTACGCCACACCTTGGAAACACGGCGCGCAGTGCTTGGTGCATCGGCATTGTTACTTGGATTGGGCACCGCGCTGTTAGGCGCGAACGAAGCGCTTGCGCAGGGAATGAAGGACATGCGCGGCATGGAAACTTCCAAGCAAATGACGCCGACACCCGCCAAAGGGACGGGAAAGGTCACCGCCCTCAACGCGGCCGATCGCAAAGTCATCCTCGACCATGGGCCAATTCCTGCCATCAAATGGCCGCAGATGAAGATGGAGTTCGCTGTCGCGCCGTCGGTTGATCTCTCCAAGGTGAAGACTGGCGACAAGGTTGATTTCACTCTCAGCGGCTCGGGCGGGTCCTACACGGTCGAGTCGATCGCTGCTGCAAAGTGAAGAGAAGGATGTGCTTACTTCGCGTGTAGTCAGGCGCGAATGGCTTGAGTCTGACGGCAGCGGATCTGGCGGTTGCCAAGCCGCCGACGGGTACGCGTCAGAGGGTATGTTCCTACTGTGGCGGTGTGGCGCCTAAGGAGAGGCCGACCGCCACTGGACTGGCAGTTCGCGTATGCCTACCGGATCGCCCGGTATGGAGGCAGCGCTCCCAAACCCTCACGCCACGTTATCAAGTCGTCTTTTTTCAAGGCATGCAGATGCACTGATGCGAGAGGAGCAGCTTTCACGGCTTCCTGATTGCCGCGCTTTTCTTGACCAAGAACGTAGCGCCGCAGCTTGGTACCGGCGTCGGATCAGACGTCGCGACCTGTTCGGCGTCTTTCTCGAGCGTCGCGTTCCTTGACGTAGGATTCAACGGCCGATCGCACGGTAGGAGCCGAGCCCGCCGCCTGCGACGCGGCTTCTGGCTCGAGCTACGGCTTCCCGAGCCGTTCTCATGGCCTGTTCGAAGGTCAGAATCCCGTAGGCAGAGACCTGGTATGTTGGCACCAACGTCAAGGATAAGGCTCAGGGACTATGCTCTTCACGGGTGGCTTCCCCAAGTACCGGGAGTATTGCACTGCCGCAATACAGGCGGGGTATCGCGACTTCGTCTTCGAACGCGGTCGAACTCCGGTTGCAGTTTGACCGCCGCAACTTAGTGAGACTGCATGCACGCCACGTCCACTGTCGCTTAGCGTAATTCCGGGTCGGATTTTCCACCGAATCCGCATCATCGACATGTCAACGTACCCGCCTGCCTGTGCGAGGAATAGCCGGCCGTTCATTGGTCGAAGGAATCATGCCTAAATCCCCGACGCCGATCCTGACCGCCTGTCAATCGGCGTTCGACTGGGACCCCCTAGCGGCATCCAAAAGGGACCCCTTTGATCGGCGTGCAACTTGTTCAGACGACATCTCCAGTAGTAGGCCGTCACTCAGCGAGCCCGGAGCTTGCTTCGGCTCAGCCGGCTATCGCCTAACCTCTGCTGTCTCGTAGCCTGCATCAAATTTTTGAATCGTTGGCCCTGATGGATTCATTTATTTAATTGGACGGTCGATTCGGGAATTGCGATTCTGGCGCATGTCCGAACTCACCGTGCAATATCTCGTGCTCGAGCGGCGCGATCCGGCCCGCAACATGGCGCGGTTCTATGTGCTCGCGATCGAGCCGACGCTGTTTGGCGATACAGCATTAGTGCGCGAATGGGGCCGTCTCGGTGGGCGCGGCCGACGGCGGCTCGATCTGTTCGATGGTCACGTGCAGGCCGTCGAGGCTCTTGAGTCCTGGCTCAGGCGAAAAACCCGTCGTGGTTACGTCCAGCGGCACTTTCTGTGCGCGGAGCCAGTGTGCAACACGCCGCAAGCTGGCCGATCTGGACAAAATGCCAGCGCAAGTATATCAAAGTAATCAGAAATCATATCCACCCGTATTCCAAGAAGTGCAAAAGTATTCCATAATCAATATTATGCGAACGTGAATAGCTAATCGTTTCCAATATGATAGTACTGCTTGGTTCCATAACAGAAAAGATGATCCAGAAGTGCTATGCAACGATGTGCGGATCCGGCGATACGGCTAGTGGCAAAAGATCTCGGCGGCATCGAGTTTCTGTTTGCTGGGCCCCATCGGAAATAGAGATCGATCCTGCCCTGCTCGTCCGCGGCCGTGCCGTCGTCGATCAGCGCGATCTGATCTTTGCGCGCGATAGCTAGTTTTGCGGTCAGCCTGCCCCAGGTCTCGGCGTAGCCGTCCACGCTACGTCGCGGATCGCGTTGGCCGCGCCACTCGGCCCCTAAAAACGTAGAGATCACCAGCGTGCGGATCCCGCTTCAAGCTCTCCTGAACCAGACGCGCAAGGCTTGGGAATCCGCGGCGCATATCGGTATGGCCGGTCGCGAGCCACACCCGCACATTGCCCGGTATGGCAATCATCGGCGCTCCAGCACGTCGAGGACCCGCGCCAGCGCTTCCGGGTCAACGTGAGCATCCACCCGGATGCGTCGCCGGTTGCCAAGATCGATCTCGATCAGTCCGTTCCGGGCGGCCGGTAACTGCCGTATCCGGCGATCATCTTCGGACGGAGGTTTCGAATTTTCTTCGCCCGTTGCTACCGCCGAGGCAATCTGCACCGGCGCAAAACATGGCACGCCCCGTTCGGCCGTCCGTGCCTGTCGTCGCCAGGTGAACACCACGCTCGCCGCAACGCCGTTGCGGCGCGCAACCTCCGTCACCTTCGCCCCCGGCGCCAACGTCTCCTCGACGATCCGCGCCTTGTCATCCTGCGACCAGCGCCGCCGCCGCTCCAGCCCGCCCAAAACCTCGACCCGCATCGCCTGATGACCTTAAAGCTAGACTTAAGGTCACACGCTTCGCGAAATACCCTGCGTCAGACAAGACGGCGCTCGTCGGATACGTACGGTGCACTTCGCCGCGCGAAAAGTGCGGTTTTGCGCCCATCGATAAAAACCGCCGACCTTACGAGCGGCAGTCCGGCTTGAGATTGTAGACCGGCGGCATCGGTCGCTTAGGAAAACGCTTAGCACGACGGCCGCCAGCGCGAACGGCAGGATACGCAGTAGCTCGCGCGAGTTCTGAGCTACCAGTAATCGACAACCTGACTCTCGCTCGCGCTGCGGTTCGATGGAGGCATGCCCGCCCTACCCGCCGCCCCACGCCTACGCACGCCCCGGCCGCCCGCTCAAGATCACGTTCGGCGAAATGCGCGGCGTGCTCGTCTAGCCGATAGAAATCGTGCATCGATCGCTCGAGGTCACCGGCCGTGATCTTGTAGCTTGGCGCCCCCAAGAACAGCAGCGCCATCGTAGATGGCCATGAGAACTCCAGCGATTTGGCCAGGATCAAGATCGGCTCTCGATCTTTTTCGATCAGTGCTCGTTCCACGATGTCGATCGGCAGTTGGCACAGCAAAGATAGAGCTACAGCCGTTTCGTTGAACTTGAGCGAGTGGGCAAATTCGAAGACCTTGTCCTCGGTCAGCTCGCCTCGCTCGTGCAGCTTTGCCACTGTCCGCTTGGCAGCGAAATAGTCCTTGGAGGCCGGACCGAACCTGGCGTGGATTGCGCCGGTGACGTCAACGACGACCTGATGGATCTGCGGCCCGATATCGGGACGCTCCCGTTCGAGTTTTTGCCGCACTTCTTCGGAGGCTTTGGCGATCAGCTGATGAAACAGGTGCCGCGGAATATCTTTTCGCAATCCCACAGATTCCGCGAGGATCGAATCCCCTTCCGAACGCCGCACCAGGTGTAAAAATCCGGAACTCGAAAAATTCGCCCCGTTATTTGCTGCGACCGAGCTCACGACCTCGTTGGAACCACGGACGACGAGGACATCGGTGACCGATTCCGGGACCGACCTTCGCTTGGAGATCGCAAGCAGATGCTGCTGACTCTTCGTCCTAGCACAAGCGATCAGCGTCTCAGTATCGAGGCGCTCCGACCGCTTGAGGATCGGCCAGGCGACCTCGATGCGGTCATCGGAGGCGAACTTGCGGGCCAGCTGGTAGGGTGCATTGGTGCTGGAGGCGAGCTTTCCTGCCAATCGGGCACGAGCTGTCGTCTCAATCTCCTGGGCGAGGCGACCAATGATCTCGCCGAAGGTCCAGATCTGGTCCTCGGAGTAGGTACCGGCAATCAGCACATCGGTCGCATGCCACAACGCCCGAAGACAACTCTCGGGATTTCCTTTGGCAACGGCCTCTTCCAACTCGATCAATAAAGACGCGGTGTCAGCCATGACGCGCTCGCAGCTCGAAAAAGTCTAAAAAAGACAAAGAGCTTAAGTCAGCGAGACCATCACACCATCTCCGGGTTGAACGACCGGTAAATCTCGCGCTTGTGCCTTAGCTCTGCGTTAAGGTCCGCCCAATCGAGCCGCTCAAATTTTACGCGCTTCAGGGCCCTGCGAAGGCAACGGCCAAAGCTGTTCGGCGACGAGACGACGATGCCGGTGCTCGATCCCGGCCGCGGGCGCGCCAAAGGGTCAGCTCTGGGCCTATGCAGCGGACGACAGGCCATGGGGCGGTGCCGAACCGCCGGGCGTCGCCTATGTCTATGCCCCTGATCGCAAAGCCGACCGACCAATCGCCCATCTCGCAGGCTTCAGCGGGCTCCTGCAGGTCGACGGCTATGCCGGCTATGGCAAGCTCGCCGAGCGTGGCGACGTTCGGCTTGCATTCTGCTGATCACATATGCGGCGTAACTTCTACGAACTTGCCACCCCCGGTCCCGCGCCTATTGCGACCGAGGCGCTCGGGCATATCGCCGAGTTCTATGCCATCGAGAAGGACATCCGTGGAAGTGAGATCGGTCAGTGGTTAAGGCTCGCTCACGCGCTTAGCGCGGGCGAGAGTTTCGGACGGCATCTCCCCAAATGTCCTGGCGTATAGGCGCGAAAAGTCGCCCAGGTGCCAGAAGCCGTTGGCAAGTGCGGTGGCTTTCACGCTTGATTGTCCCGCCGAGAGCTGGTCGCGAACCGCTGATAGCTTTTTCAGGCGCAGGTAGCAGTGCAGGCTCACGCCGTTGACGGACTGTGACGCGATCTGCAAGGTTCGGACGGATGTTCCAATGCGGCGAGCCAAATCGCTGCTGTAAAAATGAGAGCACGGCAGACTTTGAACTATCTCGTCCAGCTGTGCGACGATGTCTCGGTAGCGGTCAGAGGATGATCCAGAACTCGTCTCAGAGCGAGGTTCCAGCATGGTCGACCTTGCTAATCATAACGCGCCCTTGCAACACGAAACTTGGCCAAACTACCAACTGATGCGAGAAAGAATTGCCGCCGCAGCGTCCGAATAGCGGCCGCCGAAGCATGAGGGACACCATTTAATGGCGGGTTAATCTACGAGAGTTTGTTATCCGCATTTGCAGCGACCGTATCGTCGGGAATTTAAGAGCCCGGCTTCGATACGCAACACCGTCCGGTCTACCTACCTCGCTACGGCGGCGTCGAGGCGAATTGAGAAATGATCACCGCAACTTCGGCGGAATGAGGACAGATCCAATTGACGTCGCGGGTACGCCTTCTATTGGGAAGGTGATCTGTATTGGGCAGGTGATTTGCCTGTGCCATAAGGCTGCGCCGCAAATCGCCGCGGCGACTGGCGTTCAGCAGCATCGACCGTCTGGTATTTGTCCGCGCGTATCGGTAGAATTCAATTGTCGGAGATGACATGCCACATTGGATCAAACTCGTTGTCACTCTGGTGTTGCTGACGACGATCGCCAACCTTGGAATTCTCTCTTACCTCCTCGCTCCTCAGCGACCTGTCGCCGCGTCGAGGGAATTGTTCGACCACCCGGGTTTTAAGAAGGCTGTAGAAAGCATCGCGCAGGCAAAGGGGTATTTGACCGAAGCAGAAGTTGAGAAGATTATTGAGCGCTGTCGGGTCGTGCCTGGCGGCAAGATCAACTGCGACTGACAATGTTTTTGTGCTCGATAAGTGGAGCCGAAGTGTCTGATTCTCAAGAAAAGTCGATTCGGATTTTCCAGAGCACCGGGGTTGGCGGCATTTCATTTTGAGCGGACTTTGCCAGGGACTGCCACCTTTGTGGCGGCCCTTTTGAGATGCACCGCGGGATCACTGGCCTCGCCTAAATCTCTGGCGTCCCCGCAACCAAACGAACCACCCGCAGGCGACGACAAGAGCCAACAGGATCACGGCATCAAATGGGGCCGTTCCGCAGAAGCCGGTTCAAGCTAACAGTAAATTTAAGCGCCGGAATTCCATTTTAATAGCTCCACCGTGCTCCATCCCTCATTGTTTGCGTGCCGGGCTCAAACCCATCGGAGCTGCACAAATGCAAGACTGCAACGTAGCTGTCGCGCGAACCAGTGTGGAAATAACGACCATCGATCGGTCGCCGCGCCCTCATCATGACGAGTACGCCACCGCGATCAGACGATTCGATACGTTTGAAGAAGAGCAGGAGCAGCAAGTTGCACGCCGCTGGCAAGAGCTTGGCGTTCGCAGAGCAGCCGACGCCCTCGCCATCTTCGGCTCGCTGCCAAGGTAGCGAAGGGCTATCAGGGATATGGTCTTCCGCTCGCCGACATCATCTCTGAAGCCAGCCTCGGGCTGGTTATTGCCGCAACACGATTTGAGCCCGGCCGCGACTCGCGTTTCTCGAGCTATGCGCTGTAGTGGATGAAGGCCACCATCCACGATTACATTCTTCGCTCCTGGTCGCTGGTCAAGATCGGAACAACGGCTGCGCAGAAGAAGTTGTTCTTTCGTCTCAGGCGCGAAATGAGAAAGCTCGCGGGCGAGACGGCCAGTCTCACGCCGGAGAAGGCTGAAGCCATAGCTCAACTGCTCGAGGTCACCCCTCGGGAGGTGATCGAGATGGATTGCCGATTGAATGGCGACTTGTCGCTGAACAGGCCCGTCAACGGGGAGGACGAGACAACGGACTGGCAGTCGATGCTGGTGGACCAGTCGCCCACTGCCGAGATGATCCTGGCCGAGCACGACGAAGCGGCACGGAAATCTGGCGCACTTCACGCGGCAGTGGATGCGCTGATGACACGGGAGCGGCGAGTGTTCGAAGCAAGGCGGCTGAGCGAGAAGCCTCCTACGCTCGATGAATTGGCGCGCGAATTCTCGATTTCCAGCGAGCGCGTGCGGCGGACCGAGACTAGTGCCTTTGTAAAGGTCAAGCGGGCTGCAAGAAGGCATTTGAGGCCGGATGCGGAGCTGCGTTCACCGAGGTCAGAGTTCGAACTTCAAAAAGAAGCAGCATAGGCGTCCCAGACTGGGCGGGCCGGCCAATCAATCCGGCTTCAGGCTTGAACATCGCGACGAAGCCCGGGCAAGCGAGATCTGCACGACGCAACCCGGCCCGGGCAAGATCGTAAATCGGAAGCCGTGCAGCTTTATGATCGCGTGAACGAGGCTCAACCCCAGTCCAAGGCCGGGCGCCGCACGACGGGTCCTCTCCGATCGGTAAAAGCGTCTGGTGACGAGATCTCGCTCCGCTTCAGGGATCCCAGGCCCAGTATCGATGATACGCACGACGTCGTCGTTTCCGGTGCGGCATAGCCTCAGTTCGACCCGGCCTCCTCGCGGCGTATATTTCACGGCGTTGTCGACCAGATTGGAAATGGCTTCGAGCAGGAGATCGCGATCGCCCCAGGCGATGATTTCGTCGTTCGCCTCCACGATCAGAGCGACGCCTTTCTGTTCGGCGAGCGGCTCATAGAGCTCTCCGGCTGCGCGCACGAATTCCGTTAGAGAGATATCGGCGAATCCCGCCAAGCGCCTATTCTGATCGATCTCGGCGATGCGAAGCAACCCCGTGATCGCGTTAAGCGATCGATCAAGCCCACCAATGGCCTGTTCAAACACCGTTTGTATCTGGTCGTGGCGCGTTGCCTCGTCGCGGCCGCGCTCGAGAACCATCCTGACGGACGTCAGCGGCGTGCGCAGATCGTGTGCGATCTGATCTCCGACGCCGGAGAGCCCGCGGATGAGAGCCTCGATCTCATCTAGCTTCGCATTAAACAATATCGCAAACTCCTCCAACGGATCGTTCGTGCCCCTCAGCGGCAAGCGCTCGCGCAAATCCCCTGTCAGGAATTTCTGAACCGATCGGTCAAACAAATCGATACGTGCGCGCGCCCTCCTGCTCCTGAGGGCTCCGGCCGCCAATCCAAAGCACAGGACCGGGACGACACTCAAGGCCAGAGCGCTATCCACCGCACTTCCCGCCCGCCTTACTTCGTCGATGCTGCGACCGACGACCAGCGCCGATCCATCGTCAAGTCGACGGACAATAGCGCGCGCTACCGTTTCCTCGCGCCTCAAGGCTTCGAGGCGTATCATGGCAAATTCCCGAGCGTATCCGGTAGCGGCCAGCCCAAATGGCAGAGTCTCGACATTGCCGCCGAGGCGGCTGCCATCCTCTGCGAATCGCCCTATTAGATGCACCCGGCGCAGATCCCGCTCGAGGAACTGCTGAAGCTCCTCATTCAACCGCTGGGCTGGCAGTGTGGAAAAGGCATCGGCCAGATCGGTAATTGCCCGATCGATGTCAACAATCGCCTGGCTGGAGATCCACCAATGCAAAAATCCCCATGTCAGCAGCAAGCACATCGCGCACACGTCTGAAAACAGACTGGCCCAGCGGAAGCTCGTCGACGCCAGTCGCTTATGTAGGCTCATTGGCATGGCTCAACGCGCAGCTTTCGATAGGCTGGCTGCGGCAGAGGGCTGCCTAACCCGACGCGCGATTGATGCCATCATCAGCTGGTCCGTAGCTGCAACGCGCGTGGCATGCACCGGTTCAGCCTGCATCTCTGGCAGGACTTCAGCGAGTGCCTTGGGAGAGTCGCCTGAGACGATTGAGCTCATCGTTGAGCCTCCGCGGACGAACCGGCACGTTTCACAATGCGCGTTGGCGATTTGATCGTGCGCGCTTTAAATTATCTTCTGCGATTTTCGTTGTCAACGCTGGCGATTCAATCGCGCGCGATCTATACTCAAGTATAACTTGTGGGAGGCTCCAGTGGCGATACGAAAGAAGCGGCAGATCCGGCAAAAGACCCAAATGAAGCGCGGTCCCGCGTTGAACGAATTGCTGTGCTTCTCGATCTATTCGGCAGGGCATGCATTCAATCAGTTTTACCGCCCGCTGCTAACCAGAATAAGGCTCACGTATCCTCAATACCTGGTAATGGTCGTGCTCTGGGCAAGAGATGACCGTACGGTCAAAGAATTGGGCGAAGCGCTTTTCCTTGAATCGAACACATTGACGCCAATCCTAAAGCGACTCGAAGGCATCGGCCACATCGTCCGCACGCGTGATCCCGAAGACGAGCGGCAGGTCCGCGTGCGCCTGACGGATCGGGGGCTCGCGCTGCATCCCGAAGCCGCGAATCTCGTTGCCTGCGCCGAAGAAGCCCTCGGGATGTCCGACAGCGAACTCGTCAGGATACAACGAGAAGTAGCTGGCATCCGTGACCGGCTGCTGGACTACCAACGCAAAGTGGACCGGAGGTTCCGGCCGGATGACGAGCGATCGGCCAAGCGCCGCTAAATTCGGATTTAGTGCAGGAAACGCCAGTTTAGTGGCCTGAGTTTTTCGGCCATCTATTGTGTCCCCCTATCTCTAGTAGCAAAAAAGAGATCAGATGGATCGATATCAGCAGGACGGGACCTCCGGAATCCTGAACTTCCCCCCAACTGCTAGAGGTCGGTTGGCGCTTTGGTTGCACGTGGTCGTTCATGAACTCGCCACCAAGGCCAGGAAATACGGTGCGCTGCGTTCAAAAGACTGGACTGTTAGTCTCACCTGGGAGATCCAGCAGGCACTCGGCGCCGCCGGTAAGCTCGCCCCTTTGTCTGCTGCGAGGATGGCCGTCCGGAGGTGAAGCAGCCCAAGCGCCGCGGTTTTGGTACGCGCCTGATTACGAAGGCTCTCGATCAATACGGTAAGTGCAACTTCACTTCCGGCCGGCGGGCGTTGCGTGTTCCGTGCTCATCGATTTGGATCGAGATGTGGGCACGTAGCCGAAGCGCAATGCGGCAACAACACTCGCCGCAGGACCGCGGCTACCCACACCGATTACTCCGAGCCGCAAGAACAACACCTACCTGTCGTCTCGCGAAAGGAGTTTCGACATGAAAATGCTTTCCATTCTTTGTATCGCTCTCTCCCGTGGCGCTTCAACCAGCACGGCATTTGCCCGCGCCGGCATGGGATCGCCTTCCATGTCCATGACAGGTATGTCTATGACAGGCGGCGCCTTCGGCACCTTGGACTTGCCGGCCCACTGCTTACGTTTCACCTCGATCATGGGCACGACGGCCATGGCGATACCGACACCGGGCGCTGTTGTGTCGTCTCCACTGGCCAGCCCGGGCCCGTTTACGAGCCTTTTCTCGCCCACAACCGTTTCAGGTGCGCCAGCAACCACTCTGGCTTCACCTCCGCTGGCGCAAGACCCGACACTTCCAGGACGAGCGTGAGTTGCGCGCCGACCGAGGTGGAGCTTTCGCCTTCCGTGGAGAGCGTCACCTCCACAAACACCAGTGTTTCTGTTAGTCCCACTTCGGCGTTGAGCGCCTTGGGCACGATCCCCAGCATGTCAGAGCCGGCCGCGCCGACAAGTTCAAGCCTGTCGCCGACCTTGCCGACGGCCATGCCCGTGACCATGGTGTGCACGGTACCGGCAGCACGACGGGCACGATCGCACCGGCGCCGGTGCTCGGCAGCTCGACCCGGGAAGTTCGTGCACGTCGGCACCTGGAAACACGCTGGCCAATGCTGCGGCCTTGCCGGCCTCCACGCCCGATGTCGCGCTGGGCTCTCCACCCGGAACCATTCAGTCGCCGACGGTCGACGCCGACACGCTCAACACCAGCATCAGCCCCGCGCCGAGCGTGATGCCGACTCGGAACACGGCTGCATGTAGCGAAAGCATTTTCGATGGACCTCGCCAATCCGGCAGCGGCGGATTCCAACACGAGTGGCAGTGCTGCCGCCATGCAGGTCGCGTCGCCGCCTGGAGGAGACTGTTCTCGCTCGAACGAACGTTTTGGGACAGCTCGGTCGGCCGTCTTCCTGCTGATCATCGACGCGCCCGCCGACCGGGACAGGCCTTCAGGTTCGCTAGCGGCCCTGAACGCATGCCGGGTCGATCGCGCATCTGGCGACAAGCTCCTCAGCATATCTGCGGATTGTCGCCATGGTCACAGATGCCGCCCGGCTGTTCCGAAGGCGTCGTGGAATAGGCGTCGACGGGGGGGGGCCGGACATCCAGGGATGGCGGTCGAATTCATCGGCGAAGGGCAAGATGCTCCCAGGATGGGCGTGCTCCACGGCGTGCCGTTTATGCATGGGGTTCTCATATGCACTCGCAGCCGTCGTCAACATCGTGGTGGCGATCAGTGCCGCCGACAAGATCTTCAACATTGTCATCAACCTTCTCCATTCAAACACAAGGAGCATTTACTCTGTGAATGAGGTGCGGATTGATGCGGGAGATCCGAATGCAAGTCTTGCTCACAGCCCGTCAATCCGCTGTGACCCGCTTAGGATACTATCTGATCCGCAGCCGCGTGCTCGCGAGCCCAAATTGGAGACGGCTATTCACCAAGCCGCGCCGCTGATCGGCCTCTCCTCGAGCTCGGAGCACCCGGGGCCGACCGCATCGATTAGCTCGTCTGCGGCCCGCGAACAGAGACCCGGTTTCCTTCGACCAGGTTCAGCATCGGGTTGAGGATCACCTGATCGCCCGGCTTGACTCCCTGGTGCACCTCGACCTACGTGCCAAAATCACGCGCGATCGAGATCTTGTGCATGTGAACCACACCGTTCTCCACGACTGCGACATGCAGGCCATTTCATCGAACACGGCGGCGTCCGCAGGTATCACCATTGACGGCGTCTTGCGTGGAATGAATAGCTCAACAGTGCAATAGATGCCGGCTGAAGCGCACCATCCGGATTGGCCACGTCGATCTCGGTCAGCAGCGTGCGACTGCCGGGCTGCAACGCGGTGGCGATCGGCGTGACCTTTCCTGGAAACGCTCGCCCGGGAAGCTCCGGGACCCGGATGACTGCATCGATACCGGCTGAACACCCAACGCCTCGTCCTGGGGCACGAACACCTGTGTGCGGATGACATCCGCATGCATCAGCGTGAACATGAATGTCGAACCGGCCTGCACCAGGCTGCCGTCATCGATGTTACGCTGGGTTGTCACGCCGTCGAATGGACCCACCACGCGCTGATAGGCCTTGTCCTGCTCCAGAACCTTGATCTGAGGTTGCTGGACCGCGATGTTCGACTTCGCCACTGCCTCCGCCGCCTGCTGCGCGCGCAGTGTCAGGCGGTCATTGTCGCCCTGCTGGGCGGTCAACCATCCCTGCTTGACCAGCCGCTGTCGCGCGCACTGGTGACCTCTGCGAGCTCGCGGCTCGCCTGTGTCTGCTGCAGGCTTCCCCGGCTCTGCGCCAACGTGGCCTGGGCTTTGTAAGGGACAGAAAACGCCGGGATCGTGGGACGATGTCAGATAGACCCAGAACGGACTGCAAATCCGATTGACAAGTCGCCGTAACCAAACATGACGTGACCTCAAGGTCCACCCCCAACATTCCTGAATTGGAGCCTATCAGTCGCAAAGCCAATCTGGGTTGGCAATTCGGGAAAGCCAAGTTTTGCTAGGTCAGCAACCTGATGGCGATGCAGGCGATACGCCCGGCGTTGCCAGATTTTTCGTCATGCTCTCGGCGCAAGCCGACGTATTCGGCGTCGGCACCACGATCATCGTCGGATCGATGCTGGTGCCGGCAAGCTCCGCGACCGTGGATTGAATCGTGCCAAGCGGGGGGCTGCTCGGCACTTCGGGGGTCGAGAGCGGCAAAGCCGCACCATTGGTCGGCGGACCTCCCGGTGTCGAGCTGCATACGGTGGTCGATGAGCTGCCGAGCGGGGACACCGGCGAAATGGTCCCGGTCGTGCTGCCTGTGATTGACGTTGGAATGGTCCCCAACGGGTTCGCGGGCATTTCTGTGGTCGCGTTACCAGTTGTGGACGTGGCAGAGGTAGGCGGTACTGTCGATATGGTCGATGGCGTGGAAACCGATGGCGTCGTTCCGGTTGTGCTGCCAATTGCCAACATGGAAGTAACTGGCACCGACGGAGTTCCAGGCGCGATTTGCCCTGTTGGTGTGGAGCAGATGACGACGGTTCCCGGCGTTGCAGGATCAGAAGCCAGAGGCACCGGCGCCAGCGTCGTGTCAGGAGCGCCCGGCTCGGTCGTCGCCGAAAACGGGCTCGGGCCATAGAGCGGGGACGTCACGATCGTAGCCGGTGTCGATGGAAGGCCCATGGCTGTGGTGCCCATGGTGGAGATCTGCGCCAGGCAGGCGTTGCAGCCTGCTAGCAGGATGGCCGTTGTGAATAGCAAGCGTCGCATCGCAATTCCTTCCTCCGCGGCGGTTTAGCTTGTTTGCGCTTTGCGTACTGTGCGCACCGCGACCTTGCTGCTGTCCGCCAGGTTCACCATCGGATTGAGGATGACCTGATCGCCCGGCTTGACGCCGTCGTGCACTTCGACTTCCGTGCCGAAGTCACGCGCGATCGTGATCTTTTGCAGCCGGGCGGTGCCGTTCTCGACCACCGCGACATGCAGGCCATTCTGATCGAATACAACCGCGTCGGCCGGTACGATCATCGAAGGCGTCCTGCGCGGAATAAATAATTCGACGGTGCAATAAATCCCGGGACTGAGCGCGCCGTCCGGATTGAGAATGTCGATCTCGGTCAGTAGCGTCCGGCTGCCGGGTTGCAACGCGGTAGCGATTCGCGTGACCTTGCCGGGAAAGGTGCGATCCGGAATCTCGGGGACACGGACCACTGCCTCGACGCCGGGCCCAAGCCCGAAAGCCTCGTCTTGGGGAACGAACACCTGGGTCCGGATCACATTGGGGTGCATTAGCGTGAACATGAAGGTCGATCCGGACTGCACCAGGCTCCCGTTGTCTATGTTGCGCTGTGTGATGACGCCGTCGAACGGCGCCACGACGCGCTGGTAGGCCTTCTCCTGCTCGAGTATTCGAATCTGGGCTTCCTGGGCGGCAATATTCGACTGAGCCACTCCCATCGCTGCTTGCTGCGCCTGCAGGGTCAGGCGATCGTTGTCGCCCTGCTGAAGCGTGAGCCATCCCTGCTTGACCAGATTGCTGTCGCGCGCATTGGTGAGCTGGGCGAGATCGCGACTTGCCTGGGTCTGCCGCAATGTCGCCTGATCTTGGGCCAGCGTCGCCTTGGCCTGCGCAATCTGGTGGTCAAGCTCGGGGGCGGTAATGTCCGCCAACGGGGCGCCGGCCTTGACCCTATCACCGATGTCGACGTAGCGCTTTTCAATATAGCCGCTGGTGCGCGCAAAAATATTGGCCGCCTCGAATGCCGTGGTGGTCGCCGGCAAACTGACCGTAATCTTGCTGTCGCTGGCGCGGACCGCCGCGACGCGAACGTTGGGGACAAAAGTCCTGCTCTGTTGTGTGGTGGCCGCGACCTCGAGGCCGGCCTGGTAGTGGCGCAAGCCCCCTATTCCAAGGGCGCCCAGCAATAGCAGCAGCGCGCTTCCGCCGAACAGCACTCCTCCGTAACGACGTCGCCCCTCGCGACCCCCATCGGGCAGCTCGACAACCCGATAGGTTTCCGGATCAACGCGATCCTCGACATTTTCACTTTTCGGCTGCACACGAATCTCGGTCACTCCGGAATCTCCTCGAATACGCCATGGTGAGGCTTTCCATCGTTACCCTTGCGCAGCATGGCGAACAGGTAAGGCACGATCAGCAATGTTGTCGGCGTCGCGAACAGCAGGCCGCCGATCACGGCGCGCGCGAGCGCAGCGTTCTGTTCCTCGCCGGCGCCGCCGATCGCCATCGGGATCATACCGACGATCATCGCGGCCGCCGTCATCAGCACGGGGCGGATTCGGGTGTGACCGGCGCTCAGCGCGGCCTCAAAGGCGGAGTGACCTTTCAACTGCTGCTCGCGCGCGAAGGTCACGAGCAGAATCGAGTTCGCCGAAGCAACGCCGACCGCCATGATCGCCCCCATCAGCGAGGGTACGTTCAATGTGGTACCGGTGATGAACAGCATCGTGACGATGCCGCAGAGCGTCGTCGGCAGGGCCAGGATCACCACGAATGGATCGCCGAAGGTCTGATAGTTCACGACCATCAGCAGATAGACGAAGACCGCGGCGAACAGCAGGCCGATGCCCAGATTCCGGAACGCGGCGTTCATGCTCTGAATCTGGCCAACCACCTGAATTGCATTGCCTGGCTTCAGCTTCTTCTGCAGCTCCTTTGTAACCTTGTTGATGTCGGCCGCCACGCTGCCGAGATCGCGGCCCTGCACACTGGCATAGATGTCAAACACCGGCTGGATATTGGTCTGGTTAGAATTGGTGGCGACCTTGTCCCGCTTGAACGTCGCGACATTGGTGAGCATGCCCGGAACCGTTTGGCCGAGTCTCGTCGCCAGAGACGCGGAAACCGGCGTGTTTCCTAGCGCATTCAGCGAGTTGACTTTGTATTCCGGTGTTTGCACGGCAAGATAATACGGAATCCCCGAGGTCGGATCGGTCCAGAAGTTCGGCGATACCTGCTCCGACGAACTAAGGCTGACATTGATATTGGTGGCCACCGTGCTTGCATTGAGGCCAAGCTGCGCCGCGCGGGTCCGGTCGATGTGGGCGAAGAACGCCGGCGCGTCGACTTCTTGCTGCAGATGGGCGTCGACGATACCGGGTATGGCCGCAAGCCGCTGCCGGAGCTCCCTTGCAACCGAAAGATTGTTCTTGTCGTAGCCCACCGTCCGAACGTCGATCTGAGCCGGCAGTCCGAAGTTCAGAATCTGCGTTACCATATCGGCCGCCTGGAAATAGAATGTGTCCTCCGGGAATGCGGCCGGCAGTACCTCACGCAATTTTTTGACGTAATCAGCGGTCGGCTTGTGGCCCTCCTTGAGCGCCACCTGGATGACACCATCATTGATTCCGATCGTCGAACCGTCGGCGAATGCCAGATTATAGGCTCGCGCCGGCAGTCCGATATTGTCGACGATAAGGGACCGATCGTTTTCCGGAACGATCTCGCGAATCTTGTCCTCAACCGCCTGGACGATCGCCTCGGTGCTTTCGATGCGGGTGCCGGCGGGAGCGCGAACGTGAAGCTGGATCTGGCCACCGTCGATGAGCGGGAAAAAGTCCCGGCCAACGAACACCAACATCACCGCACCGAGACCGAGCATCAACACGGCGACGATCGGCACGATGAATCGCCGGCGAAGCAGAGTCGCCAGGAATGTCGAATATCCGTCACGCAGGCGCTCGAAGCCGCGCTCGAATGCGGCGGAAATCCGCGAGAAAATGCCCCCGGGGGGAGTGCTTTCGTCCGTGTGATGACGTTCGCTCCTGAGCAGCAACCCGATCGTGATCGGAGTCAGGGTCCGCGACAATCCATAGGAAGCCAGCATCGCAAATACGACGGCAAGTCCGAGCGGCGTGAACAAGTACTTGGCCGGTCCGTCGAGGAACACCACCGATGTGAACACGCAACTGATAGCAAGCGTCGAAACCAGCGTCGGGACCGCGATTTCCGCAGCACCGTGCAGGGTCGCGTCGGCAAGCGGCATACCCTCTTCGGTCCATAGACGGTGGGTGTTCTCGATGGTCACGGTCGAATCATCCACCAATATGCCGACCGCCAGCGCAAGACCGCCCAGCGTCATGGTGTTCAGCGTTTCGCCCAGAAAGTACAGCACGATGAGCGACGACAGGATCGCCAGCGGAATCGAAATCATTGCCGCCAGGGTCGACCGCCAGGAGCCTAAGAAAATCAGGATCATCAGCGCGGTGAGAGCAGCCGCGATGGCGCCTTCGCGCAGTACGCCATTGACAGAGTTCGTGACGAACACCGACTGGTCGAACAGTTGGCTGACCTTAAGTCCGGCCGGCGCGGCGGCGCGGATCGCCTGCAGGGCGTTCTTCACGCCGTTGACGACCGCCAGCGTCGAGGCATTGCCGTTCTTGATCACGCTAAGCAAAACCGAGCGGCGGCCATCCTCGCGCACGATGTTCTGTTGTACTAGTGATCCGTCACGGACCTGTGCCACGTCCTTCAAGAGGATGGTGGCGCCGTTGGCGAACTTGACCGGGATCATGTCGAGATCATTGATCGTCGCCGGCGTCGCATTCGTTCGCACCGTATACTGGGTGTCTCCGATCTTCGCCGTTCCCGATGGCAGCGTCAGGTTCTGCGTATTGACTGCGTTCACGATGTCGAGGGGGGTCAGCCCCCGCGACAGCAGCTTGTCCGGGTCGATATCCACCATAATCTGACGATATTTGCCGCCGGCCGGCGTCGGCAGAGTGACGCCAGGTACCGGCGCCAATTGTTGCCGAATGCGGTACATGCCGAAATCGTAAAGCTGTTGCTCGTTCAGGCTGTCCGAACTGAGACTGAGCTGCAGGACCGGGACGCTCGACGCATTGAACTGCACGACAATCGGTGGCTGGATGCCAGGGGGCATCAGAGCGCGAATCGAATTGGTGGCGGAAACGATCTGCGCGATAGCGAGGTCAACATTGACATTCGGCTGAAAGTAGATCTTTTGGATCGACAGACCATTGAGGGTCTGCGCTTCCATGTTCTTGATGCCGTTGACGCTAGAGCTGATGGAATATTGGCTGTAGGTGGTGACGCGCTGCTCCATTTCCGGCGTGGTGAGACCGGTGTATTGCCAAATGACCGTCACCACGGGGATGCGGATTTCTGGAAAGATATCCGTCGGCATTGACTTGACGGCGGCGACGCCAAGAAACACAATCAGCGCTGCCAACACATAGAAGGTGTGCGGAAATCGGAGAGCGAAACGAACGATGCCCATTATCTTTCCTTGCTGCGTGCCCGGTTATTCCATTTGCCAACCGGCTGCGTCCGCTATTTTGATTGTACCTGCACAACCGGACCGAGCATGTCGGCATGCCACTCTGTCGGGTAAAGGCGCGTGAGGAACAAGATCATATTTTACCTCCGAGATAGCTGGCCGTTGCGTGCGCAGACTCTTCGATGTCCGTGCCTGTCTCGTTTTCGAAATATCTTCGTGCAAGGTTCATCCAACAAAGCTCTCATCAGAGCAGCGAAAGCTCCGGTTACCCGAAACATGACCGCCATGCGCAACGATCCCAATTAAACTCCAATTTATGTTTCTGAATTGATCCCAGTCATCAATGTACGCATGTCGGCGGCCAAAACGAGATAGACACCCTCTCATCCACTCACGCGGGATTGGAACAAACAACTCCTCAGCAGCAGGCGCCGCTGCAAGCGCGGTTCGATGGGATGTCAGACGGGCTGGACGCAAATATCAGCCTCCGAAAGCAACGGATCTTCGCCGGCTTGCGCACGTAGGCGCCCGCTACGTTTGGGCGATTAATCGCGCGGGCACGACCGCCCTCCAGCGCCGGAGCATTTACTCCTCCCACCAGCGCAGCACTGGCAATTCGATGGGCGGGGCTTCGGTAGGCGCGCTGCGCTTACCTGTGTCCCGATAGACGCACTTATTTCTTGACGAAGAGTTCGCCGATGGACGCTATCGACGTTGGATGGGCTGCCGCCCGTTGTTCGATTTCTGCGATCTCCACATAGTACGTGGCCATCCTCAGCAAGCGCTGACGCGTTCTTGGGTCGTCTTCGTGGTCAGCAAGTTCGGTCAATTCGGAAGCGCGTCGGGTCAGGTCTGATGGATCTATCATGTTTAGGTACCTCGCGGCTCGTGACCGTGACTTCCGCAGGCCATCTCATGCCGCGCGCTTTATTGCCACGCTGCATCGCCAATGTTGCGCTGGGTTGGCCATCCACGAAGGGCAAAGCGGTTCACGTCAGCGGTATATTTGATCGCGCTGCGTCATGGCAATTCTGACTTGGTCTCCATCGTCGTACGGGCAGCGGCGAACCAAGCGTCGCCAGCCGCGCAGCAATCCGTGCAAAACTTAAATTCGGGAGTTACGATGTTTTGACCCGTGGCCGACGCTGAAACGTGCGAAGTTATAGCGGACGGTCTCCCATGGTCAGCCTTTGACCCCGAGCGAAACGGGTCAGTCGCTCGTCCTGTGTTCTGGTTCACCTTGTGACTCTCATTCACCGATATGGATGGTGGCGACCATAATAGCCGAGGAAGGTGTCCGGTGCGGAGTCGTAAGAGTGGTAGCGCTGGGCGCGGAATGTGGGACTAGCGCGGCCCATTCCCGCATAAGCACTGTTTGCCGCATAAACACTGGCCGCGCCACCAGGTAGCTCCGAGCCCATAGCAGAGATGCGCCTAATTTAGCCGGGCCGATCCATTCTCTGCGCAGCTTTTTCAGCATACACGGGGGTTATCGCCGACGTCGCAATTTTCCCCGTCCGGGGGGCGCCGTAGAAAATGCACCGATGCGCGGTGCTGTAATGCCGACACGGCCGTCATTATAGCGGGCGGTCGGGGAGGCGTTCGCATTGGCGTCCTCTGCGAGGTGCCGCGAGGTTACATGGCTCGTGCGAGCCATGGCGGGCGTTGCGAGCATGGCGGCAGCGATCAATCCGGCCGAAAAGAGCTTGATTGTGGTCATTGAACTTCTCCTTTGGATGCAGCAAGCCAAAGTCGTTTGGCTTCTCCAAGTGACATGTGGGCAGATACGAATTTCTGAACGCAACACTAGCTCACAATCGTTCAACGCGCCGTGAGCCTCTTGCACGATGATCAGCCACTCGATTGAGAGACGGCCAGAATGACTGGCTCGAATTTTGGAGCTATGGACCGCGTTTTGGAATGCGCACGAGTTGCCGATCAGCGTCGCTGAGTCGTTTTGCATCGGCCACGGATTGGCAGACAATCCTCTTTCTCACGCGTTATCATTATGCGATGCGCGAACTCGCGCTATCTTGAAAAGACGTGAGAAAGTTTTGGCTGTGAGGACTCGTAACCCTTCCCACTTCGATAGCGAGGCCAAAACGTTGGTCTCTCGTATCCAATGGAGAAACTGAAATGACCAAATTTAAGCTCTTATCGGCGGGATTGATCACCGCCGCTATGCTGGCAAGTCCGGCCATGGCTCGCGAGAATCATATCACTTCGCACCGGGATAACGTCGACGTTGCTGCCACTGGGCATTACGCTGACGGACGCGTCTGTCAACTAGCTCCCCGCGTCGGCTCATTTGCGGGCGAGCCCTGGGACAACGGCCCGCCTTGTGAACCCGAGACAGGTTTCTGATCTGTCCTGATCGCAGAGCGCCGGCGCAACAACGAAGCAGACTGATGTTGTGTGGGCCCGAGGCCGGCAGCCGCGACCGCGAAAATGTTGGGCCGGAGAACAATGCTCCGGCCCGACTTCTTGCATGAACATCACTTCTGCATTGGCCCAGGTGCGACGCCACTCCCAGCAAACATGAAGGTTTTTATAATCGATTTCATCCACGTCAGATCTCACTTCAATGAAGGCAACTGATGATGGAGGTTCAATATGAAATCGATTCCAATACTCGTACTCGTCTCGGCAACTGCGCTGTCCGCACTTGCCTTGTCCGGCTCCGCCGCGACGGCGGGGCCCATTGTCCCGCCCGGACACTACTGCATATCCTATGACGAAGGCGGCACGGATTGCAGCTTCACGAGCTATGCACAGTGCCTGGAGACCGCGTCTGGAATTGCCGCGGAATGCTATGGCAAGACCGCTGGCGACGACGAAAATGATCGGGCTTATATCCCGCATTGGTAGCGGTCCTATTTTCCGACACCGCTTCACAAGAGAAGGAACGTCACGATGAGACGAATTATGACAATGCTGGTGACCACCATGCTCGCCGCAAGCATGCTTGCGGCTAGAGCAGAAGCGCGTGGTGGCGGTGCCCACATCGGCGGCTTCGGGGGCGGCCGCGTCAGCTTCGGTGACCACGTGGCCGACGGCTCCGGCTTCCGTCACTCCGCAACGCACCGTTTCGGGGGTATCTGGCCTGGCTATGGTGGCCTGTTTGACTATGGCCTGGACTGTTACAATCCCCACTACCACTATCCGCCATATCACCGGCCGCCCTACTGCGGTTGATCCTCTGGTGCAGCGGGCTTTGACGGCGCAGATTCGAAAGTCGGTGCTTGAGTGATCCGTCGTCCCTCCGGTACTTCGGCATGGGAAATCCACGTCAACTGCTTAAGCGCGATAACTCGCGGGTGAAAGCACAGTGGCGAACTCGTCGCGACCGATTCAGCCGCTTTCCTTGCGCTTTCCTTGCGCTTTCCTTGGCGTGTTCGGCACGACCGAAAGCGCGCCGAAGCAATATCCCTTCACCCCCCGGCATAGGTTACTGCTGTCACCTGCCAAAATGATGCCGGCCCGAACGATTTCGCGCCGGAGTTTTTGGCTGAAATTTGTTAGGCTTCATCCGCTGGCGTTGCGTGCAGTACAACGAACCACCGCGAGTTAATCATGCTCAGCGTGTCATCCGGCGCGGTCTCTCCCCAAGTTCAGTCGCTCCGCGCGGCCTGATGCTTACGATAGACCTACCAGCTGTCTGTTTGCGAGGCGAACAGCGGATTGGGGATCGTGCGTCGGCAGATATACCGTCGGATGGACTTGGGCGAAAACTCTAATCGAGTCCAACGTTGCGCAGGAAATGCCCTCGTGCGCACTGACGCCGTCCACCCTGCCGGCGAGCATCAGGCGCTCATTGTAGGAGGTATCGCCAGCAAGAAAATGCGTTGTGCCGTCCTCCTGGCGTACTAGTACGGAGGCATGATCCGCAGTGTGACCTGGAGTGGCCACCGCGACAATGTCCCCAGCATGTGTCAATCGTCGGCTGCGAGCGAAGGGCCCAAACGGTTCCGCGGCGAGTTCAAGCGCTGTTGGATCAAACCAGGAGGGCCAACGATGAGGAAGGTATCCGCGTATTCGCCCCGCCCATCCACTTGCCGTGCGAAGTTCGCCGGAGGCAACAAGGATTTCACTATTTTGGAAATGTGCCAGGCCGCCATCATGGTCCATGTGCAAATGAGTGAGAACGACCTTTTTTACATCACGTGGTCCAATGCCCAGCGCACGCAATTGCGGACCGATTTCTTCTTCCCTATCGATTCGAAAAACGACGTCCCATCTGGCAAAGGGATGATACGACGCTCCGGTTTCGAGCAAATGCGCTCCCTGGCCAGTATCGACTACGATAACGCCTTCCTTGTGCTCGATCGCCCAAGCGTATGTCGGCAACCACTCGGTCCAGTTCCGGTCGGTGAAAATGGCAAGCCGTCGTGCCAACCCGTGTCCGTGTCCTTCGACCTGCGCACGTTTTATTTTAACGAAGCCGGTTTGGATTGCATGAATACGCATGGCTGCTTCCGTCCTCCGTGTCATCAAAAAAATTGTCCGATGTGATTTGACGTGGCTTCTGTTTCGTTCTGTATCATTGTGCTTCCAGCGCTTCATGGATGGGAAACCGCGCCAAGAACCAGGTGATCCCTATCAAATCTGCCGTCCCTCCCGGACTTAAGTGGCGCGCGATCAGCGCATCATCAAACGCGGCCATCTTGCGCAATCCGTCCGGCGCCAGAACGCCACCCTCCTCGAGGAGCCTTCTGGCGTAGGCGCGGACATAGTCCCGGCCGGCGCCACCGCCGCGTGACAGAAGATTGGTGTCATTATTGACGGCGAGCAGATTCAATAGCACTTGCAGGAGCATCAGCTCCTCGTTGATACCGCTCGACCGCAATTGGTCGTAGACCGGTAGCGCGGCCTCGCGCACCGTCGCATATCCCGAAGCGGCCTCGCCCCTTGCGCCGACGACCCCATAGCGCCGGAAGACGCGTTCGCCCGCCGTACGCGCCTCTCCCCTGGCCTTCAGCTCGCGATCCACTAGCCCGACGCAGATGCTGGCAACCTCATCGCACAGACGCTCGCGCGTTATGGAGATCCCACGCCCTAAAAGACGACCAGCCCCGAAACAGAGCAAGCCAAGCGAAAAGATGCCGCCCTTGTGCGTGTTAACGCCGTCGGTCGCCCGCAGCATCGCTTGTTCGCAGAGCACGCCGACCGGACGTACCAGCGAGAGCGATGCACTCGCGGCGATATAGGCACAAGAATTACCGATCTCCACAAAACGCGGCCACCAAGGTGCAATGGCGCGCGCGCTGGCCAGGAACGTGTGCATGTCCATGTCATGGTGAGCGCCGCAATTTCGTCGATCGACCAATCCGGGTTTGGGCGTGAGCATCAACTCTGTGAGCAATGCCCGATCCGCGTACGCGGCGAGCGCGCTGGCAGTCCTCTCCAGAGGCTCGTACCCCGCCGATGATGTCAGCGGACTAATTGACTGAGCGCAGATCATAGTCATGAACGATCCTGGCTATCGTGCTCAGTAGTTCTTCGAGCGGATGCAAGCGCGAGCGGCCGCAGGCATGGGCAGGCTGCCCGCATAACAGGCAGCGGCGCGGCGAAAAGCTCAGCTCCCGACGGGACAGCGGGCCACTTCCAGGCGCGATAACGTCGAGATCCCAAAGACGCCCGATCGGGTGACAGTCTTCCAGAGCGGCGGTGACCGACTTGACGATCCGCGCTTCCGCATCAATGACGTAGAGCGCTTCGGGACCGGTCTCCCGCCACAAGACCTCGCGCGACAATACGTGCCACCCGCGCTTATCTGAGATGGCCTCCAACTGCTTGAGCGCCTCGCTCAGTACCCGTCGGGGCAACCAGCCATCCTTCACCGGGCCGGGCATCACCACAGTCATGGATACGAGCGGTTTGCTAAAGCACGCCAAGGCAGCGGCTTGACGCGCGGCTCGCTGCTCTCGAGCCGCCAGCATCTGTTCGAGGCTGACGGCGCGCGCGACGGCGGTCTCGGCCAGCGCACACATGATCAGTGCCTCACCTGCCGCACGACATCGATCACGCTACCGTCACGATAGCGGATGACACCGACAACGCGTTCGGTGAATTCGAGGGGCTCGGGCTCGCCCGTTAGCGCCACAGCTTTCTGGCGCAGCTCCGCGATTTTCATGACGGGCAAGCGGGCGTCACGCAGCCGCTGCTCGACTTCCGGACGCTTGGGGTTGACTGCGATGCCATGATCGGTCACCAGGACGTCGACCGATTCACCTGGTGTCAGAAGCGTGGTGACCCGGCGCACCACCGTCGGGATACGACTGCGCACGAGTGGGGCAACGACGATGGTCAAATCGGCCGCCGCCGCGACGTCGCAGTGTCCTCCGGATGCGCCGCGCATCACGCCGTCGGAGCCGGTGATCACATTGACGTTGAAGTCGAGATCGATCTCCAGCGCACTTAGAATGACTACGTTTACCCGGTCGACGTAAGCCGCTTTCGATGTGGGATTCGCATATTCATTGGCCGAGATCTCGATGTGCGCACTCGAGGTACGCAGCGATTCCGCGGCATCGGCGTCGAATGACTGGACATCGACGAGCGCCCTGATCAATCCCTTCTTGTGCAACTCGGCAATGCTCCCGGTGATCCCGCCCAGTGCAAAGCTGGCCTTGATGTCCCTGCCCGTCATGCGTTCTTCGAGAAAGCGGGTGGCGGCGGTGGATGATGCTCCAGAGCCAGTCTGAAGGGAAAAACCATCCTTGAAGTAACCGGAGTGCTCGATGACGTCCGCGGCGTGGCGAGCGATTAGCAGGTCCCGCGGATTGTTTGTGACGCGTGCCGCGCCGACGCTGATCAGCGCGGGATCTCCGACCTGATCGAGCTTGACGATGAGATCGACCCGATCCTGCGAGATGCTCGCCGGATGATTCGGGAACTCGACCAATTCCTGGGTCAGCAGCACGACTTGTCGAGCATATTCGGCGTCGACCTTCGCATAGCCGAGCGAACCGCAGCTCAAGCTTCCGTGCGAGCCATTGGCGTTGCCGAACTCGTCGCAGCAGGCCACGCCCAGGAACGCAACATCGATCTTCAGCTCTCCCGTCTGCAGCAGGTGAACCCGGCCGCCATGCGAGTGAATCTGTACCGGCCGCTTCATCAGCCCATTCGAAACCGCTTCGGCAAGCCGGCCGCGCATCCCGGACGTATAGATTTCTGTGATGACGCCGTTCTTGATGTGCTCCACCAGAGGGTCGTGGCAATTCAGAAGCGAGCTCGAGGCGAGTGTGAGGTTCTTGAAGCCGAGCCGGGCCAGAGTCTCGACAACCTTGTTCACCACCTTGTCGCCTTCCCTGAAGGCGTGATGGAACGAGATTGTCATCCCGTCCTTGAGTCCAGATCGCTGGATGGATTCTTCGAGCGAGCCGCAGAGCTTGCGGTGCAACTTGGTGTCGAGGGCTGAGAGATAGGGAGTCTGGGCGTTCGCTCCTGCAAACGGCGCCAATTTCGCGAGCGAGGCGTCCTGTGTAGCCAGGTTCTTTGATGCGGTGTTCATGACATCGTCCTTCGTATTATTGTGGTTTTAGTCAGGATGCCTCGGCAAGTTGGAGTGCCATTTCAGCCTCTTCGATCACAGGCGGGTCGACCATCTTCCCATCGAGTGACACGACTCCAAGCCCCTTGCGCCGCGCCTCCGCCGCCGCTGCAATGACGCGCTTCGCATGACTCACTTCCTCCTCGGTCGGCGCGTAAGCTCGATGCAGAAGCTCGATCTGCTTCGGATGGATCAGGGACTTCCCATTGAACCCGAGCCGTTTGGCGATCTTGACTTCGCGCAAGAAGCCAGCGTCATCGTTCACGTTGCCGTACACGACATCAAACGCGTCGATCCGCGCCGCGCGTGCGGCATGCAGCACCGCAGCCCGGGCGTAGAACAGCTCAGGCTGCCAACCCTTGCTGCGCTTCGTGTGCATGTCGACGAGGTAATCAAATCCGGCAAGCGCGATTGCGATCATGCGCGGCGAAGCCGTCGCAATCGATACGGCGTTGACGACGCCGGAGGCCGACTCGATGGCTGCCACGATCTTGGTATCCCCGACCGGGCGGCCACAGGTGCTCTCGATCTGCGCCACGTGAGCCTCAAGATCGTGAATCTCCTTTGCATTCTCGGTCTTGGGCAGGCGCACCACATCCGCGCCACCCCTGACCGCGGCCTCCAAATCCTTGAGGCCGAACTCGGTGCCAAGCGAATTGACACGTACGACAGTTTCAATGTCGCGATAGGCCGGATGATGCAGCGCCTGAAACACCAACAGTCGCGCAGAGTCCTTCTCTCGCGGCGAGACGGCGTCTTCCAGATCGAACATGATCGAATCGGGTTTGTACACGAATGAAGTGCTCAGCATCGCCGCGTTGTCGCCGGGGACGAAGAGCATGCTACGACGTAGTTTCATGATAGCCTCCGCCAATCCAGTTCTGACGCCTCACAGCCGCGCAATACCGCCGCTTGAACTCGTGCACGGATCACGCAATCGAGCGCGCCCTTGTCCTCGATGACGATCGCTACGGCGCTCACCGAGAGGCTGTCGAGCGTATCGGCCACGACCAGCCTTATCTGCTTGCCGAACTGCTTCATCACCTCGCTCCTGAGCACAATCTCGCGAGTGCCCTTGTCGCTTGGCGCAACCTTGACCAGCACATCGCTAGATTCCAAGGTGCCGGCGATTGCTTCCTTGATGACCTTCATCGCTCTTGACCCTCCATTTCTGAAACGTTGTTGCCTGCCGAAACTTTCCGCTCGAGGAACTCTAAAGTCGTCGCGGGGACGAGTTCCTTGATGGTGGCGAAATCCCGTCGTGCGAGCAATCGTCTGACCTGGGACGCAGAAATCGGAGTGCCGTCGACGGATGCTCTCGGTATTTCGACGACCGCGATCGGCGGAGCCGCGGAGGCTGCATGCTGCAGCCAGTGCTTCATCTCGGCGTTGTAGCAGCGGGTAACGGGATCGAAAAGTTCGGTGCCGACGTAACGGTGCGTGATGCGGAGCGCCGGCGCGATGTATTCACGAAACAGGAGCACGTCGATTGCGGCCCAGCTGCTGTCGATCAGCGGCTTTTCCTTCAGGAAATAACCGGGGAAGGTGGCGCGGGAGATGATGTAGTCGGAGCCAGGATGGAGCGTCAGCTTGTCGATGTGCGTTACGCCTGCCGCCACGACCGCGAGGCGATCGTCATAAGACAATAGCGACGCGTCTTCTCCGACCACGAACACATGGAGCCAATCACACGCGTGCGCGGCCTGCTCGACCAAATAGCGATGGCCGAGCGTAAAGGGGTTGGCGTTCAGGACGATGGCGCCGATCCTGCGCCCCGGCCGACGCCGCTCACGTAATCCGTCGCAATATCTTTGAATCGCGACTGGACTGTTCTCCATCAGGATGACCAGCCGCGGCACCTCGACCAGCGGATAAAAGCCCCAACCGCGAAAAAACGGCAGATTGTGAGGCGGAGAGTACAGGAAGAGATGAAACTGTCCTCGCTCGGCTGCCAGTGTTACAACCGCACTGCCGAGCCGCAGGCTGATTGACTCCCCGCGAAAATGTTGGGCGATGGCGACACACTTGATCGTATAGTGGTCCAGACCGGCACAGGCGACAACATGTCCTTCTCGTCGATACACGACGAATAGCTCGACCTGGCCATCCAGTTCGAGATTGTTTGCAGCAAGCAGCGTTTGGATCTCTTTCATCTCGTGAGGCGCATCCGTCGGGTCTACCGTGTAGAAGTCCGCTTCGATATTCATAGGTGCAGCCTCTTTCACGCGGTCATCAGATGGTGGGTCGCCACGATCATGATCGGGATGGTTGCGAAGGCGAGCACCCTCGTCACCAGGATCGTGGTGGAAGATTCGGATTGGAGAAGGCCGTATTCTTCAGCAAACATGGTCGTGATCACGGCTGAGGGAAGAGCCGCAAGCAAAATTGCTTCCTGCGCGACCACGCCAGTGACCCCGAACGCCAGGACAGTCAGGAGCATGGCGACGGGGTGCACGAGGTTCTTGATGAGAGCGTCTACTGCCACCGTCTTCGTGAGCTCAACTTTCTCCTCAGCAATGATGAGGCCTGCCACGAAGAGCGAAATTCCTGTCGTTGCACTGCCAATGAGGTGCAACGAGCTGATGACGAACTTGGGCATGTGAAAATCGAGAATGACCGCCACGATCCCAAGGAAAGGCACCCAAACACGCGGTTCACGCATTGCCTTGACGAGCGTTTTCGTGAATGCCGCGAGACCGCGGCTCTTCCCGTTGTCCGAACCAAGCTCGAGCAATACCGTTGTGAGGGGAAGGATGATCAGCGACGGAACGAGGTTTGCGATGAGGATCGGATACAGGCTCGATGGGCCAAACAACTGCCCAAGGATCGGAACGCCCATGAATACCATATCGGGGAAAGCGAGCAGGCTCGCCTTCAATGTCGACGTACGCAGGTCGTAGCGCCAGACGAACCGGCAGCCGAGCAGCACCACGAGGTATGGGACCATTAGTCCCACTACGAACAGCAACGGTATTCGGTAGTCAACCAGGTCGGCTCGGGGCGTTTGCAGAATCCCAGCGAGCAGCAACGGCGGCAACAGCCAAGCGAGAACCAGCCGCGTCAGCAAGGCCCGGTCAGTACTCCCGAAGAACTTCAGTCGACCGGCGCGGTAGCCGAGATAGATGACGAAAGCGACGGGTACGAGGGTGGCGGCGATGGTGTTTAGCATGCGCTGCTCCGATAATTAGACTGAGCGCCGACCCTCAAGCATTCGCGCCGTCTTCGCGTGATCGTTCTCGTTCGGATGCCTGCGCGCCGATGCCGAACCTGTTTGCGATCGCGAGCACCCGCTCGGCCTCTCGCTCCATCGCCGGCTCGACGACATGTCCGGCGATCACGGGCGTGCTCGTGCCGGCTGCGGCCCGAGCGGCGGCGACGGAGCGAGCGCGGGTCACGGCATCCGCTGAAGGCGTAAAGATGGTGTTGATGGCGGCGAGCTGTTCTGCCTGGAGAGCCGACTTTCCTGTCATGCCGAGCTTCCGGCTCGCCATCGCTTCTCGCCGCAAGCCGGCGGCATCCCCTTTGAAATAAGGTACGTCGATGGCCGCGATGCCCGCCGTAGCGGCGGCCGCGACGACCACGGATCTCGCGAACAGGAGACTCTGCCAGGAACCCTCCGCGCCAAGGTCGGCCGCCAAGTCACCCCCGCCCAGAAAAAGCCCGCAGACACGGTCGTGCGCCTGCGCTATCCGATCGGCGACGAATACAGCCTGCGCTAGCTCGATCATCGGGATGACGCCGACGCTCGACAGCGGACCATCCAGGATGTCGATCACGAGTCCGGTCTCGTCGGCGGACTGGCACTTCGGGATGATAAGCGCGTCGGGTCTGGCGTTGGCTTCCTTTAGCGCAAGCAAGTCATGAAGCCCGGTCACCGAGCGCGGGCTGTTAATACGCAGGATACGTACGAAGTCCGCTTCGGCTGGCTGACCCAGAAAGGCAAATGCGGCCTCTCGCGCCTGCCGCTTGTTGTCGGGAGCGACGGTCGACTCGAGATCCACGATGATGGAGTCGGCACCGGCGGCGCGGGCGCCGTGAAGGGAGTCGGGCCGAGAGCCGGGCGTGAGCAGGAAGCTGCGGCATGCCCGGACCTGGCTGCGAAGCGAAGCGGTGGATTTCTGCGTGGTTGGCACAACAACGTTGATTGTCATATAGGCTCCTTTGCCGACTGCTGGGGCAGGCTCGAGGGCGCGGCCCGGTTCACTCAGCGATCGATAGGATGAAGGTAAGCTGCGCACGGATTTGGACGATTAAAATGGCTGCTCAGGTGACTAAATTTGCGTTTAAGGCTGAGAACCACGCGAGTATGCATTCGGAGACGCCGGCATATTGCGCCACGGCGGTTTGCGGTCTCGCGGGATAAAGGCGAACGGGCGACCGACACGCAAGTTACCAATCCGGCGTCTTGCCGCCGACTTACGAGCCCCGCGCCCACCAGAACCGCGCGCCGCGGCAGCCTATTTCGGGCATCGCGCCATTCATCGCGAGCGCCGTTACTCAAACACAGATCTTCTTTAGCTTTTTCGGTGATGCACGTTCGCCGGCGCTCACGTTTCATTGTGCCGAGACGCTCACAGCGGTGGGTGCGATGATGCTGCGCGGGGGCTTCACCGTTTTCCATCGCCGCATAGGTTTCGCAAACGGCTGGGGGCTGCGACGCCAAGGCGGCTTCCGGGGTGGGCGCGCCTCCGTTCGGGACGTCGGCGTTCGGATGGTAGAAGGCGAAAGCGCCCGGCTCTTGAATTGCCGCCCTGTGCGAAGACAGGTGTTGCTGCCGCCCCGAACAAAAGGACGGCTGCGGTGAGAGTTTTGAATAAGGTCATGATGATGTTCTCCGATCGCGACCGAAGCGAGGGTTCGTGGAGAGCACCCGAAGCTCAGTCACGCTCCGGTCAACGCGCGCATTGTCGGGCGACACGAACTTCTTGCTTTCGGTCGCATCCGAACTCTTCGGATGCTTCGAGCCGGATGTAGGATGGCAGCGGCACGGACCCATTAAATTGCCATTCACAAAGCTCACTTCAGCTTGAGACGACCACGTCAGCCGAATTGTCCTTAAAGAGCGCCCTGAGCAACGAGATGATTTGGCGCGGCACCCGGCAAGGTCAGCAACGGAAGATATTGAGACTTCTATCGAGTTCTCTGTCCAATCCCTGTTGCTTGGCATTGAAACTCGTAATACTTGTCTGCTCGGCCTCATCTGCGGACGAACCAGGTGAAAACTGCGGCGCATGAGGTTGCAAGTGGCCGATCGGGGCATTGCCAAACGCGGTGATCCCGCGATCTCCAGGAGGACTACCGAGCGCTGCTTCTCCGCTCCAGATCAACGCGGCGCTGAGACCCGCGACGATGATGAGACTGGATCGCATTCGATTTGCTCCATCAACACTATCGGAAACATCTGGAGGCGGGCGCCTCTGGCAGTGTCAGTTCAGTTTCGTTGTATTTGTCGCAGCCGACGAGCGCTTCGAATCTGACTCCGCGCTGGGTTGCGGCGCCGGCGGTTCGCCGGACTGCGTGGCCGGCGCTTCTCCGACTGCATGACGCATCACCGCAATCTCATGCTGCTGTTGCGTGATGATGTTCTCCGCAAGGCGCCTGAGCTCATCGTTGTGACCGTATTTGAGCTCGGCGCGCGCCATGTCGATCGCACCTTGATGGAGAGGTATCATAATCACCACGAAATCTCGATCGATATCCCCCGTCGGCTTGACGAGCATCTCCCTGGTAATGTTGCTCATCGCCAGATCATTCTCGAACATGAACCGTTGTTCGTTGACGTCGGAGGCTGCTGCGTCGACAAGTTGAGAACTTGCTGTATCCCGTGCGAAGGCAAACGAGGTCGCCGATACGGCTAACGCCGCCGCCAACGAGATGACTCGCGTACGAACAAATGAGCGCGACAACAGAGCCATATTGACCTCCAACGGAATCGATTGCGCAGGTGGATTGCTGCCGCAGCGAAGCGGCGATTTCCTTCGAACTGGTGGGGCTAGGTGACGTTCTCAACTAAAAATAAAGTTAGGATTGAATAACCATCTTGCGAGCAGATATCTCTTTGTCCTGAACCCAGATTGCTTTCCTGAGTACGTTTTGGCCCGCGCGCTGCTTAGCCTTAGATCCAAGCGTGGCGGCCTATCCAAAACATCCTGAATTCTGACAAATAATATATTGGGAAAGTACCCACTCCATTCCTAGGTCCAAGCTCAGAAACGACGACGTGATGTCGTCACTTGAAGGAGCGGACCATGCCGACTACCGTCGCTGATCAATTCGCCGAGACGCTGGCGGCGTCAGGCGTAAAACGAATTTACGGAATCGTTGGCGACAGCCTGAACGGATTGACCGACGCAATCCGCTGCCAGGGCAAGATTGAATGGGTGCACGTGCGCCACGAGGAAGTCGCCGCTTTTGCGGCCGGTGCCGAGGCGCATCTTACCGAAAGTATCGCGGTTTGTGCCGGGAGCTGCGGACCCGGCAACCTGCATCTCATCAATGGTCTCTTCGACTGCCACCGCTCGCGCGTGCCGGTGCTGGCGATCGCGGCTCATATTCCCTCGGCCGAAATCGGTTTCGGCTATTTCCAGGAGACCCATCCGGAGAACCTATTTCGCGAATGCAGCCATTACTGCGAGCTCGTCTCCAATGCGAACCAGATGCCGCGCGCTGTAGAGATCGGGATCCGTGAAGCCCTGGGCAAGCGCGGGGTTTCCGTTATCGTGATCCCCGGTGACGTCGCGCTTCAGCCTGCGGCAGAGACGACCAAAGTCCCCCAGCTCGATCTCGTGCCGCGGCAGCCCACGGTGGTGCCCAGGCCCGATGACATCCGGGCGCTGGCGGACCTTCTAAACGGTGCAAAGCGCGTCACGCTGCTTTGCGGCTCGGGCTGCGCCAAAGCCCATGACGAACTGATCGCGCTCGGCGAGAGGCTGAAATCGCCGATGGTACACACCATGCGCGGTAAGGAGCACGTCGAATGGAACAATCCCTATGACGTCGGAATGACCGGACTCATCGGCTTCGCTTCGGGCTATTACGCGATGAATGATTGCGATGCGCTGCTGCTGCTCGGCGCCGATTTCCCCTATCGTCAGTTTTACCCGCAAGGCGGGGCGCGCATCGCTCAAATCGATATTCGCGCTGAGAATCTCGGTCGCCGCACGCCGATCGAACTCGGTCTGGTCGGCGACGTCGGCACGACTTTGCGCGCCCTGCTTCCGCTGCTTGAGGACAAGGAGGACCGCCGTCATCTCGATCGGTCGCTGACGCATTATACCAAGAGCCGCACCTCGCTCGATGAGCTTGCGACCGGCACGCCCGGGCGCACGCCGGTGCATCCGCAGCAAATCGCGAAGGCGCTGAGCGATCTGGCCGCTGAGGATGCTATTTTCACCTGCGACGTCGGCCTGCCAACGGTTTGGGCGGCGCGCTATCTCACGATGAACGGCAAGCGGCGCTTGTTGGGATCGTTCTGGCATGGCTCAATGGCCAACGCGATGGCGCAGGCGATTGGCGCGCAGGCAGCCTTTCCAAAACGCCAGGTTATTTCGCTGTCGGGCGACGGCGGTTTCACCATGCTGATGGGCGACTTTCTGACCCTGGCCCAGCTCGGCATGCCGGTAAAGGTCGTCGTCTTCAATAATGGCTCGCTCGGCTTTATTGAGCTTGAGCAGAAATCGACCGGCATCCTCGACTTTGGGACGGAGCTGAAAAATCCCAGCTTCGCCGCGATGGCCGAAGCGGCCGGCATAGTTGGCCTCCGGATCGAAGATCCAGCCGATGTCGAGCCCACCCTCCGTGCTGCTCTTGCGCATAACGGGCCGGTCCTGGTGGATGCCGTGGTGAACCGCCAGGAATTGGCGATCCCGCCCAAGATCACGACCGAAATGGCGAAGGGCTTCACCCTCTACATGGTCAAGGCGGTGCTCAGCGGCCGAACGGATGAGGTCGTCGAGCTCGCACGTACTAACCTGTGGCGATGATTGCTTCGAAAAGAGGAGACCGGCTATGGCCGTCTCGATACGGTTTCTCGCCGTGGGAACACGGGTGTTTGACCGATGGTTCAGCAGCGCCGGCGCCTTAACGCAGGGTGCCATTTGTGCGGCCGACCGAAGTCGCTTCGTCATCCGCTGCGCGACGGCCGCCTCACTCGCGTACGAATTGGCGAGGCTTGTCGGACTGCAACATCCGGTCTGGGCACCGATCTCGGCCCTGATCGTCTCCCAGGAAAGCGTGACGGCAACGCTTGACTCGATTCATGGGCGCTTCGTCGGCACGTTCATCGGACTTGCCGTTGCGCTGCTGGTCAACTCAGTCGGCCGGAGAATCGGAATTCCATTGGGATTACAGATCGGCATCGGCGTCGCCTTGTGCGCGAGCGCGGCAATGGGTCGGCCGCTGATCCGGGTTTGCCTATGGACCTGCCCTCTCATCCTCGTGACAGCGGCCACCGGTCCTGCCCCGGCACTTGTTGCGGTGATGAGGGCATCGGAAGTGGTGCTGGGCGCCGTGGTTGGCGGCGTGACGCACATCGTGGAGGAGAGAATCGGATCCGCTGCCAAAGCACACACGCCCGGCAAGCCAGAAACAGAGCCTGACGAGGGATCCGATCCCTGAATTCTGCGCATTGGCCCTCGGCTCCCCTCTTCATTTCTTCAAGCAACTCAACGAAGGTTAACGTCATGTCTTTGGAAATCGCGAATACCGGTTACGAGCTTCTCCGCAACCCGCATTTGAACAGGGGTACGGCCTTCACACTCGCCGACCGGCGCGAGCATTGTCTGGAAGGACTACTGCCGCCTGTGCCGAGCACGCTTGAGCTGCAGGTCGCGCGTATTCATTCCGAACTCGCAAGCCTAGATGACGACCTGCAGAAATACCTTCTGCTGTCCGACCTGCAGTCTCGGAACGAGACTTTGTACTATGCCGTGCTGATGTCGGATCCGGCAAGCTTCATGCCGGTCGTCTATACGCCGACGGTCGGAGAGGCCTGCCAGAAGTTCGACCACATCTTCAGGGCATCAAGAGGCGTCTATCTCCCCATCACCGCCCGGGGTCGGTTGAAGCGACTGCTTGCCAATTGGCCGGAGAAGGATGTCCGCTTTATCGTTGTAACCGACGGCGAGCGCATCCTGGGTCTCGGAGATCTCGGAGTCGGCGGCATGGGCATCCCGGTTGGCAAGCTCGCGCTTTACACTGCCTGCGCCGGCGTCCCGCCGCAATATTGCCTGCCGGTGACGCTCGACGTCGGCACCAACAACCAGGATTTGCTTGATGACCCGCTTTACCTTGGGCTGCGTCAGCACCGTATACGCGGCGAAGACTACACGGCTTTCGTCGATGAATTCGTGGAGGCTGTACGGGCTCTCTATCCGAGGTGCTGCATCCAATGGGAGGATTTCGCGAACATCAACGCCGTCCCGCTACTTAAACGCTATCGCAACTCAATTTGTACCTTCAACGATGACATCCAGGGCACGGCAGCGGTTGCCCTTGCCGGCATCTACGCAGCACTGCGCATATCCGGGCGGCCCCTTCGAGAACAGCGCTTTCTATTTCTTGGCGCCGGCTCGGCGGCAACGGGGATTGCCGAACTGATCAGCCAGGCGATGGTGTGTGAGGGCATGACCATCGCCGAGGCTCGATCCCGCAATGGGCTGTTCGACGTCAACGGTCTTCTGGTCACAGCACGCAGCGATCTCGCTGATTTCCAGAAGCCGTTCGCCTTGGATCATGCGCCGATCTCGAGCTTCGCCGAGGCGGTGACGGCGGCGCGGCCGACTGGCATCATCGGCGTCAGCACCATGCCGAAACTGTTCAATCAGCAGGTCATCGAAACCATGGCCGCGATCAATGAACGGCCAATCATCTTCCCCTTTTCCAACCCGACCTCACGCTCGGAATGCACGGCGGAAGAAGCCTACCGCTGGAGCAACGGTCGAGCGATTTTCGCGAGCGGCAGCCCTTTTCCACCGGTCGACATTGACCGAAAGACCTTCATGCCGAGCCAAGGCAATAATGTCTACATCTTCCCTGCAGTTGGCATGGCCATATTCGCAACCGAAGCGACCCGCGTTAACGATGAAATGTTCGTCGTGGCAGCGAAGGCCGTCGCAGAGCAAGTGACCGATGAGAACCTCGCAACCGGGCTGATCTATCCGCCGCGCGGCCAGATCTTCGCCGCCTCCCTTCACGTCGCGACGCGTATCGCCGAGTACATTTTCGAAAACAATCTTACGCGAAGAGAGCGTCCCAAGGACGTCGGCGCGTTGGTCCGTTCGCAAGTCTATCGGCCGGTCTATGCGGCTTGAAGTTAGGAGCTGCGGCAGGCTAAAAGCCAAATTCCCAGATTAAACGGGAATTTAATGGTGGCCTGCCATGTGGTAGAAGTACTTCGTCTTGTAGCGAATGCCTGCGAGAAGCCTGAGGCAGGATGGCTCCTGCCTCCCGACGGCAAGGCAATACGCTTTAGAGCGCCAGGAAACCTGCGATGCCGAAGGTGCTGCTAATCGAGGATCATAACGAGACGGCCAGCCAGATCATGGCTGAGCTGGAAAATCGCGGATTCGACGTCGATTGGGCGGCTACGGGTGTCGAGGGTCTCGATAAGGCGCGCGCATGCGAAGCCGACGTGATGATCGTAGACCGGCTTTTGCCTGGCATTGATGGCCTGACCATCATTGAGGTTGCCCGTCAGGAGCACGTTCAGACTCCTGTTCTGGTTCTGAGCGCTCTTGGTGCGGTGGATGACAGGGTGCGCGGATTGCGGGCCGGCGGCGACGATTATCTTACGAAGCCGTTCGCGATCGTCGAGCTGATTGCAAGGATCGAAGCTCTGCTCCGCAGGCCCGGCGACAGCCGCGAAACCCTGTTGCACGTGGGCCCACTGGAACTCGACCTCCTTCAACGGACTGCCAAACGCGACAAGCGGTCCCTCGAGTTGCTTCCGCGCGAGTTTCGTCTACTCGAATACATGATGCGTCGGGAGGACCAGTTGCTCACGCGAGCAATGTTGTTCGAGGAAGTCTGGAACTACAAGTTCGTGCCCCAGAGCAATCTGGTCGATGTGCATATCGGGCGTCTGCGTCGAAAGATTGACGCCCCTGGTGAGCCGCCGATGATTCTAAACATTCGTGGAGAAGGTTTTATTTTGCGTGCGCCTTCCTGAGTTTGCCCGTACGAGAACTTTCCGCTGGACACTCCTTCGCGGCGTCGTCGTTGCAGCGGGCGCGTTCGCAATCTGCGTGGGATTGATGATCGGCTTTATCTATTGGCCGAACTCGACCTACGTGATCGACAGCGTGGACCGGCTGATTACCGATCGCGCCGACGTGTTCTCGGCTCTTCCATCGGAGCAGCGGCTACAGGCGCTTCAGTGGCATATCGACCAGGATCCTCGTCGTGTAAAGCTCGTTGGCTTGTTCGATTCGCATGGCAATCGGATCATGGGAAATATCGAGAGCCTTCCGCGTAGTCTTCAGGTAGGCGCTCCTCCGCGCGAAACATCAATCGTGCGAATTGATGCCCTTGGACGCGCGAACGAGAGCGTTCGCGCGACAGCTCGCCGGCTTGCCGACGGTCAAATACTGATCGTCGGGCGGAATGTCGATGAGGTAGCGCAGATGGGAACTTCGGTGGAACGAGTCCTGGCGTGGGGCATCATTCCGGCCTTGTGCCTCGGGCTTGCAGTCGGGGCCTATATGAGCATCAGGACGCAACGGCGGATCGACGAAGTAAACCAGCTGGTTCAGCGAATCGTGGCGGGTGAATTGTGCGAACGCCTGCCGGTGCAAGGCACCGATGCCCCCTTCGACGAACTCGCAACGCTCATCAACGGAATGCTGGACGAGATTGAAGTTCTCCTCCGGAGCGTCGCGGGCGTCGGAGATGATATTGCCCACGACTTACGAACTCCGCTAACCAACGTCAGGATGACGCTCGAACGTGGCCGGCACAATGCGACCAGTTTTGATCAACTGCAGGCGTCAGTGGATCAGGCGATCATGGGCCTTGACCAATCGTTGACGATGATTACGGCGCTACTCCGTATCGCCGAGATTGAGCACAGCCGTCGGCTCGTTGGCTTCCGCGATGTCGAGCTGGCGGAGCTCGTACGCGACGTCGCCGAGCTTTATGAGCCAATCGCCAAAGACAAGGGCGTGGCTTTGACGGTGGAAGCCAAGGAGGAAATCGTCACGCGGGGAGACCGTGACCTCCTGTTCGAGGCGGTGGCGAATCTGGTCGATAACGCCGTGAAGTTCACCCCCGAGTGCGGCCAGATCGAACTTAAGCTGAGCCTGACTGAGGACGGCGGCACCGTACGCGTTAGCGATACCGGGCGCGGAATCCCGGCAAGCGAACGCGATCTCGTCACCCGGCGTTTCTATCGGTCAGACAAGAGCCGCGGAGAGCCCGGACTGGGATTGGGTCTCAGCCTGGTTACCGCAATTGTAAAGCTGCACGGCTTTCGCTTCACCCTTTCTCCCGCGCCGGGCGGCCCGGGCTGCGTTGCGCAAATCGCGTTCTGATTGACTGCGCGGCAATGGGGGCCGGCCGGCATTCCTATTTAGATGCTTGCTTCTTTCCAGCGCGACATCGGCTCTCGTTGCTTAGCGACGGTGGCTTGTTACCTAACCGTCGTCCGGTTCCATAAATTCGAATTTAGACTCGTGCCGGGCCCATTTAATGGCCTCGGAGGACAAGGCCGGTATGTTTGATACGAAGAATACGGTCGGCCACGTCGTCTCTCGGAATTCAAGAATCAGCGGGAGTTTCCATGCGAACAGGATTGGTGATAGTGGCGCTCGCGATGCTCGGGAGTTGCGCTGTTCAGGCTCAAACCTCCATCAGCCCCTCGGCGATGGGAGCGACTTCTCCACTCGGTGTGTTGGGCACGAGCGGAACTACTGTCTCTGGGATCCCGCTTGGATCAACAGAGATCGATCCGGGCGGCCTTAGCCCAGCACCTACTCCGTCCTGCGGCGCCAGTGGCTCGACCGGTTCGCAGTCCTCTGGAACGAACAATACGACATCAATGACAGCTGCCGGCACGACCTTCGACGGCGGTGGATTGGATATGAGCTCCGGCTGCACTTCGTCGTCCGCGGGCGCGACTGGTTCGTCAACACCGGGAGCGAGTTCGAGCGGGTCGGTCATTGGAAGCTCGATCCCGCTCGGCGCCACAGAGACAGGTAGCACCGGCGTGAGCCCGTTGGTTACGGTCCCGCTGCCCAGCGCCTCCACAATGACGTACGGCTCGACCATACCGGGGACGACGTCGCCATGTTTGAGCTCGACGACGAGTGACTCCTCTTCGACCGCGGGCACCAGCGCCAACGCGGTTACATCGGCATCCGGCTGCTAAAGGAATCGGAGGGGCGCATGCGCAAACTATGGATCGCACTTGTCGTCGGCTTGATTGGTGCCGGCGGCGCCGCTTTCGCCGCGCGACAATTCCGTCAACCAGCGACAACGCAGCTGAGCGCCATCCCGCAACCGGTGCCGGTCGTTGCGGCAACGGTGCTCAGCCACGACGTGCCGATCTACCTGCGTGGCGTCGGTACGGTGATTGCCCACAACAACGTAATCATACGCAGCCAGATCACCGGACAGCTCGTCAAGATCAGCTTCAAGCAAGGCCAGACCGTCAAAAAAGGTGACATACTCGCCGAGATCGACCCGCGCCCGTACCAGGCGCAGCTTGATCAGGCGATCGCAAATCGCGACCGGGATCAGGCACAGGTCGTCAATGCCCAGGCTAACCTGAACCGATACGAACCACTTGCTCAAAACGGCTGGGCAAGTACCCAGCTGGTCGATACCACAAAGGCTCAGCTGGCCCAGCTTCAGGCGATGGTGAAGTCAGATGAGGGAGTTATTGCGCAGGCAAGAACGAACCTAAGCTACACGCAATTGACTTCGCCGATCGATGGCGTAACCGGCATTCGCCAGGTCGACAACGGAAACATCATCCATCCAACTGACGCAAATGGCCTCGTCGATGTCACGCAAATCCAGCCGATCTCGCTGATCTTCTCGCTCCCGCAGACGGATTTCGTAGAAATCCAGCGCCAGATGACGAACCGGCCGCTCAAGGTGCTTGCCTACAGCCAGGACGACAGTACTGAACTCGATGAAGGCAAACTTGACCTAATCGACAACCAAATCGTCCAGACGACCGGGACGATAAGGCTGCGGGCGGAATTTCCGAACGCCAAGCGCTTGCTCTGGCCAGGCGAACTTGTCAACGCACGGCTGCTTCTCGAAACCCGCCACAACGGGCTGACAATCCCGGCCTTCGCAATCCAGCAGGGACCGCAGGGCTCCTTTGTCTGGGTCATCGGACCCGACGATTCCGTGGCAACGCGTTCCGTCAAGGTTGCCTCGATCAGCGATGGCGACGCGCTGATCGATTCGGGCCTTCAGGCCAACGAGAGGGTCGTGGTTGACGGTCAATATCGTCTTCAGGCCGGTACACATGTGACGGAGCTGGTCGGCGCGGCTGCGCAAGGAGCCAATCTGCAGAGCTCCGTCGAGCAGGAAATCCCATGAACATTTCCGCACCATTCATTCAGCGGCCAATCGCGACCGCGCTGCTCATGATAGCCCTCCTGCTCAGTGGGCTTGTCACCTACCGACTGCTTCCTGTCGCTTCTCTGCCGAACGTCAATTTTCCGACGATTCAGGTACAGGCACAGCTGTCGGGCGCCGATCCGCAAACCATGGCGTCCTCCGTCGCAACGCCGCTTGAGCAGCAATTCTCGCAGATTCCCGGAGTGATCCAGCTCACCTCCGCAAGCGTGCTCGGGGCCACCCAACTTACCGTGCAATTTGACCTTAGCCGCGACATAGACAGCGCTGCTACCGACGTTCTTGCGGCGATCAATGCCGCAAGTCCGTATCTGCCCCAAGGCATTCCCTACCCACCGACGATCCGGAAAGTAAACCCCGCGGACACGCCGATCCTGGTGCTTGGCCTGACATCCGAAACCTTGCCGCTGACGACCGTCGATGCCTATGCCGAGAACATTCTATTGCCGAAGATTTCGCAAATCGCAGGCGTGGGCATCGTAGGCATCGGCGGCCAGCAGAAACCCGCCATCCGTGTTCAAGTGGATCCCCAGGCGCTCGCCAATCGCGGCATCGGCCTGGAAGACGTCCGTAACGTCCTTACGCAAGCAAATGTCGATCAGCCAAAAGGCACGCTGACCGGTCCGCGGCAAAGCTTTACGCTCGGCACCAACGATCAGCTACTCAAGCCCGACGCCTACAAGGATCTCATCGTCGCCTACCGGAACGGCTCGCCGGTATTTATACGTGACATCGGCAACGTCATTGAGGCAGCAGAGAACAATCTGGTTGCCGGCTGGTTCAACAAGAAGCGCGCGATCATCCTGTCTGTTCAACGTCAGCCCGGCGCCAACGTCATCGCGACGGTCGACCGCATCAAATCGCTGTTGCCGCAGCTGCAGGCATCGCTCCCGCCCGCAATCAAGGTGAACGTCATCTCTGATCGGACGCAGACGATCCGTGCGTCGGTTGCCGACGTGCAATTAACTCTGCTGCTGACGGTTGCGCTGGTCGTAATGGTGATCTTCGTATTCCTGCGCAATTTCTGGGCAACCATCATCCCGGCCGTCACCGTGCCGCTCTCGCTGATTGGCACCTTCGCGGTGCTCTATGAAATGGGCTACAGTCTCGACAACCTGTCCCTGATGGCGCTTTCGATCGCGATTGGCTTCGTGGTGGATGACGCCGTCGTCGAAATCGAGAACATCACACGCCATATCGAGGAGGGTCTCTCGCCGTACGACGCGGCGATGAAAGGGTCCGGCGAGATCGGCTTCACTGTGATGGCGATCACGTTCTCGCTCATCGCCGTGTTCATTCCGCTGTTCCTAATGGGCGGCTATGTCGGATTGCTGTTCCGCGAGTTCGCGATGACGGTAAGCGTTTCTCTCGTTATCTCGCTGGTGATCTCGCGGACGCTCACGCCGATGATGTGCGCATACCTCCTCAAGCCGGAGAGCCATGAGCACGGCTGGCTTTACAGATTATCCGAACGCGGCTTCGATGGCCTGCTCTCAGTGTATGAGCGCGGACTAAAGGTAGCGCTGCGGCATCGCCTCATCACGCTGATGACGCTGTTTTTCGCCATTGGCCTCACCGGCTATCTCTATACGGTGATTCCAAAGGGCTTTTTTCCGCAGCAGGATACCGGCATGATCGCGGGGATTGCGGAAGCTGCACAGGACATCTCTTATCCGGCAATGGTTGAGCGCATGCAAGCTGTGATCGACACCGTTCTGAAGGATCCCGCCATCGCCTCTGTCGGCGCCCAGATCGGAGGCACCACCACTCTCAACCAGGGACGGATGTTTATTGCACTCAAGCCTCAGGACCAGCGCAAGGCAAACGCGAACCAGGTGATCGCCCGACTCCGCACCAAGCTTGCGGCCGTGCAGGGCATCACCCTGTACATGCAGGCCGCACAGGACATCACCGTGGGCGCGCGACTGTCCAAGACGCAGTATCAGTATACTTTGACCGATGCCGATTCCAACGAGCTCAATCACTGGTCAGCCATTTTCCTGGAAAAACTCAGGAACATTCCCGGAATTATAGACGTAACCACCGACCAGCAGAACGCTGGACCACGCTTGAACGCGACCGTCAACCGTCGGGTAGCGTCGAGCTTCGGCATCTTGCCCGCGAGCGTGGATAACACGCTGGATGACGCCTTCGGTCAACGCATCGTCTCCACGATGTTCACCGCGCTTAACCAGTACCATGTCGTGTTGGAGGTACTCCCGCGCTTCCGAGCCAGCCCCACTGCGCTTCAGCAGATCTATCTCAACTCTTCTAGCGGGCAGCAGGTCCCGCTGAGCACGCTTACCAACAGCACGATCACCGCAGCGCCGATCGTGATCAATCACCAGGGAATGTTTCCATCGACCACCATCTCGTTCAACCTGAAGCCTGGCGTGGCGCTGGGAGACGCGGTGGCAGCCATCCAGCAGTTCGAGCAGCACAGCGGCAAGCCGGCTTCGCTAACCGCTACATTCCAAGGCAACGCGAACGCGTTCCAGGCGGCGCTGGGTGGGGAGTTGGTTCTGGTGCTGGCGGCGTTGGTGGTGATCTACATCATACTGGGTGTGCTGTATGAAAGCCTTGTTCATCCGATCACAATTCTCTCCACCCTGCCCTCGGCCGGCATCGGAGCACTGCTCTTGCTGATGGCGGCCCATATGGATCTGAGCGTGATCGCCATCATCGGGATCATTCTCCTGATCGGCATCGTTAAAAAGAACGGCATCATGCTGGTTGACTTCGCGCTTGAGGTCGAGCGTAACGAGGGCGCAAGTTCAGAGGAATCCATCTACCGGGCCTGTATGCTACGCTTCAGGCCGATCCTGATGACGACGATGGCCGCAATCCTGGGCGGCGTACCATTGATGCTCGGCACCGGCGCCGGATCCGAGATACGACAGCCGCTCGGCTATACGATCGTTGGCGGCCTCATTCTTTCTCAAGTCCTGACGCTGTTCACGACGCCAGTCGTGTACCTCTACCTTGATCGGTTGCAGCAGTTCATCGCCAGCAGGCGCAGCCGCGAGCCGCAGGCTGCTCCGACCGTTCACACGACGTGATTAGCAGAGTGCTATGAGCCCCTGCTGCGCCTTGCGATGAGCCGAGGCGCAGAACGTCGATGATTGTGATGGCGCAAGAGTATCTGGCCAACATTAAAGGCAAATTTAATCTGCCAAATTCCTATTTAGTGGCACCTCCCCTGCGCTCGTTCCTACAGTCCATTTGCCGGGCTGAAACTATCGGAGCAAAGTATGCAGGAGAGCAGCATAGCTATGGCGCCCAATGAGTTTGAAATCAACGGAATAGCGCGCAGCAATTCGAACGGATACACCGCGGCGATCAAGCGATACGACCTGCTTGAGGAAGAGCAAGAGCAACAGCTTGCACGTCGCTGGCAGGATCTGGGTGATCGCGCGGCAGCGGACGCTCTCGTCACCAGTCACCTGCGGCTCGCGGCAAGCGTGGCACGGCGCTACAGGCGATATGGTCTTCCCCTCGCGGATATCATCTCTGAAGCAAACCTCGGTTTGGTTCTTGCCGCGCAGCGTTTCAAGCCTGAGCGCGGCTCGCGTTTTTCGACCTATGCACTCTGGTGGATAAAAGCCAGCATACACGACTACATTCTGCGCTCCTGGTCGCTGGTCAAGATTGGAACAACAGCTGCACAGAAGAAGCTGTTCTTCCGTCTCCGAACGGAAATGAACAAGCTTGCGAGCGGGACAACCGAACTGTCTACGCAGGCGGCTGAAGTCATTGCTCGGCGGTTGACAGTCGACGCCACTGAAGTAATCGAGATGGACCGTCGCCTGCGCGGCGACCTGTCGTTGAACTCGCCTGTCAATGACAGCGAGGGTAGCGCCGAATGGCAGGATCTTCTGATTGATCATTCGTCGAACGCGGAGTTGATCCTGGCGCAGCATGACGAAGGCGCCCGGCAAGCCGGCGCGCTTCAGGCAGCGCTCGATCTCCTGACCAAGCGCGAACGACGAATATTGGAGGCGCGGCACCTGACGGAGACTCCTCCGACCCTCGAGGACCTTGCGCGGGAGCTGTCGATTTCCAACGAGCGCGTGCGCCAAATCGAGAGGAGTGCCTTTGCCAAGGTCAGGAGCGCAGCCAGGAAATGTTTCAAAGGGGAGAACCCGGCAGCGCGCTACCGCCCGCGGCCCGCCCTGCAAGCTGCGGAGGGAGAGCTCGCATGTTCGCGATAACTCCACTGCAGCTCGCGCGCATCCAGTTCGGGTTCACAGTTTCATTCCACATCATCTTCCCGGCGATCACCATTGGGCTTGCGAGCTATCTCGTTGTCCTCGAGGCGCTATGGTTGTGGCGGAAGGACGAGGTGTATCGGACGCTCTATCATTTCTGGTCCCGAATCTTTGCGGTAAACTTCGCGATGGGCGTGGTTTCCGGCCTCGTCATGGCCTACGAGTTTGGCACGAACTGGAGCCATTTTTCGGCTGCAGCAGGCAGCATTACCGGTCCGCTGCTCGCCTATGAAGTGCTCACCGCCTTCTTTCTGGAAGCCGGATTTCTCGGCGTCATGCTGTTTGGCTGGAACAAGGTGGGACCCGGCCTGCATTTCTTCGCAAGTCTCATGGTGGCGATCGGCACGCTGATCTCGGCGACCTGGATTCTTGCTTCGAACAGCTGGATGCAAACGCCTCAGGGCTTTGAGATCGTCAATGGCCGGTTCGTGCCTGTCGATTGGCTGGAAATCATTTTCAATCCGTCGTTTCCCTTCCGGCTCGCCCACATGACGACGGCCGCTTATCTCGCCACCGCCCTCTTCGTCGGCGCGGCCGGCGCATGGCACGTGTTGCATGGCCGCACGAGCCGGGCTACCCGCACCATGCTGTCGATGGCGATGTGGATGGTGCTGATCGTGGCGCCCCTTCAGATCGTGCTTGGCGATGCGCACGGGCTCAACACGCTGAAATACCAGCCTGCCAAGATCGCAGCGTTGGAAGGTCATTGGGAGAATACCCCCGGCCAGAGCGTTCCACTTACCCTGTTCGGGTTGCCGGACATGAAGGCCGAGACGACCCGCTACGCCGTACAGGTACCCTTTCTCGGAAGTCTCATTCTTACCCATAGCCTGCATGGGCAGGTCCCGGGCTTGAAACAGTTCGCACCGGATGATCGTCCCAATTCGACAATCGTGTTCTGGACCTTCCGCGTTATGGTCGGACTCGGTCTGCTGATGGTCCTGCTCGGCGTCTGGAGCCTGGGGCTGCGCTGGCGCGGGCGCCTGTTCAAGTCGCGCCTGTTTCTGCAATTTGCCTTGCTCATGGGACCGACAGGGTTGATTGCGATTCTTGCCGGCTGGATGACGACGGAAATCGGGCGCCAGCCCTGGGTCGTCTACGGACTGCTGCGCACGAAAGATGCCGTTTCGAATCATTCCGTCCTGGCCCTTTCGATAACTTTGATCGTCTTTGTCGTCATGTACTTCGCCGTATTCGGCGCTGGCATCAGCTACATGCTGAAGCTGGTCGCTAAGGGGCCTGACGAAACGGAAGCCGGAGGTGCACGGCACCGGAGCGGACAGTCGCTGCGTCCGGCACGGCCCCTCTCTGCGGCTCCCGACGATGTCAATCTTGCGATCGAACCCCCAAAACAGAAATAGGTCTAGCGAGATGGGCATCGATCTTCCCCTTCTTTGGGCACTGATTATCGGCTTTGGCCTGATGATGTATGTCGTGATGGACGGATTCGATCTGGGTATCGGCATTCTCTTTCCGTTCATTCCTGATCGCGAACGTCGCGACGTGATGGTCAATACGGTGGCGCCAGTCTGGGACGGCAACGAGACGTGGCTGGTTCTGGGCGGCGCAGCGATGATGGCGGCCTTCCCGCTCGCCTATTCGGTCATCCTGAGTGCCCTCTACCTGCCGCTGATGTTGATGCTCGCCGGCCTGATCTGGCGTGGAGTCGGGTTCGAATTCCGCTTCAAGGCGGACCTATCCCATCGGCCGTTCTGGGACAGGGCTTTCGCCTTCGGCTCCTACATCGCCACCTTCTGTCAAGGCGTTGCGCTGGGCGCCTTCATCAACGGCATTGCCGTCACGGACGGCTCCTATGCCGGCGGCACGTTCGATTGGGTTACACCATTCAGCCTTTTCACCGGGTTTGGCCTCCTGGTGGCCTACGCGCTGCTTGGCTCGACCTGGCTGATCATGAAAACCGAAGGCGCGTTACAGCGTCGCATGAAGGTTCTCGCTAGAGCCGCAACACTCGTCCTGTTGCTCACGATAGCCATCGTCAGCCTTTGGACGCCGCTCTCACATCCTGATGTGGCGGCGCGATGGTTCAAGCTACCGAACTTCCTGTTCTTCTCACCCGTTCCGCTCCTCGTGTTGCTTGTGGCGTGGGCGATCTTCCATACGCTGAAACGCGACACTCATGCTACGCCCTTTCTGCTGGCGCTGCTCCTGCTCTTTCTCGGCTACAGCGGGCTCGCCATCAGTCTGTGGCCGCACATCATCCCGCCGGCGATTTCCATCTGGGACGCCGCATCGCCGCCCCAAAGCATGGGTTTCGCCCTGCTAGGTGCGCTGTTCGTTATTCCCTTCATCCTCGGGTACACGGCTTGGGCCTACTACGTGTTCCGCGGCAAGGTGAGGATCGGCGAGGGTTATCACTGATGGAGCGGCGAACTTCCTTGCCAACCTGGCCGTGGCGGATCGGCTGGCTGGTCCTGATCTGGACGGCGAGTGTCGTGAGCTTGGCGATCTTATCGATCGCATTTCGCATGTTGATGAACCTTGCCGGGCTAACGGGATGACCGCTCCCGCCGGCAAAGCGAAGATTGTTCGGACGTTCAACATCAGGAGCCTGAGCCATGAAGTTAGAGACACAGGAAATCAGTGCTGAAGCTTCCACCGATGCCGCCAACACGACCCTCGTTACGAAATCCGGTCGCCGATGACCTGCCGACCGGGGATGGGGATGGGATCGTGGACCGCGTGCCAATGCCGCAGGAGCGCGCGCCCGAGCGCCGCACCGTGGAAGCTCCGGAAAACGAGGGCGATCATTCACAAATGGATGGTGATAGCGGCGATGCGCATCGCGCAGGTTTTCTGCGGCGGCGCCCGTTAGCGTCCGTACTTGGATTGATACTCGTCGTGATGGCGACGGGGCTCGGCTACCTGTACTGGGACTACGCCCGGCATTTTGAGACAACCGACGACGCCTTCATCGCGGCCCGGCAGTTTTCGATCGCCCCAAAGTGTCCGGCTACCTCACGGCGGTTCCGGTCACCGACAACCAGCACATCGCCGCCGGCGACGTGGTCGCGCGCATAGACGATCGCGATTACCGCATTGCGCTCGCGCAGGCGCAGGCGCAGGCGGCGGCCGCGCAAGCCAGCATTCACAACATCGATGCGCAGATCAGCGTCCAGCAGGCGCAAATCAACGCCGGGCAGGCACAGGTGGAACAGGCCCAGGCGGGGCTCGTATTCGCGCCGGAGCAGGCAGCACGCTATGACGACCTTGCGCAAAGAGGCGCGGGCACGATTCAGAATGAACAGCAGTATTCCTCGCAACTCCGTCAACAGCAGGCGGCGCTCGCGAGCGCGCAGGCGACGCTGAAGGTGGCGCAGCGCCAGCTTGAATCGCTAAAGGCGCAGCGCGACAGCGCGGTTGCAAACCTCACGCAGGCGCAAGCCCAGCGCGACCAAGCTCAGCTTAACCTGTCTTACACAACTGTGATGGCGGCTCAGGCCGGGCGCATCGTCGATCTTGGCGCCGCGGTCGGCCAGTTCGCGCAGCCGGGCACCGCGCTGACAATGTTCGTGCCGGACGACGTTTGGGTCACCGCGAACTACAAGGAGACCCAACTCGACGCGATGCGGGCGGGCCAGCCGGTAACACTTAGCATCGACGCCTAAGCCCCCCTGCCCTGATCGGCGAGCGCGGTCTCGCGGGCGGCGCGCAGCGCGGATTCGGCGGACTGGATGTCGGGATGGTTGCGGACCGCTTCATCGACGAACCCCGTGAGCTTGCGCGAGCGGAAGAGCGTCCACCAGATGCCAGAGACGTCGCTGCCGGGCGAGAAGGATTGCGAATTGCCGCCCGGTGTCCTTGTGCTCTCCGTCGAGACGAGTTGAGGCTCGCGCGTGTAGCGACTGGCAGCCGGAGCGTCGGGCGTGATGAAATTCGGCCCGACGGCGCAGGAGGCGAGCAGAATTGCCGGCATGGCAACGCTGGCCGAAAACCGCGCGCGGACGACCATCGACGCACGAACACGGCCTTTGGCCCGCCGCTCCGATAATTCCCGTGTCTTTTCAAAAATGATACTCTTTCGCCAGTAATAGAACCGTACGGTTCGGTACCGATAACTGCGGCAATCTGCCCTGTCAAATAACCGTACCGTGAAGTTCTATTGCTGGACCCAAAATGTGAGAGGCGGGCAATGGCCATGCCGCATCAGTGCAGAAGGGATCATTCCGTGACCGGCTATCGCGTTCGATGACGACGAGCTGAGCCGCTCGCTAGCGACCGGCCCCGCCGCTGCGACAGGCCGCCAAGAAGAACGCAACGCTCTCCGCGACATGTGTGCGGATCTGCGATCTCAGCGACCTTGGATCTTCGCCAATCACCGCCCGCAACAGCAGCGGCGCGACCACGAGGTCGAGGAAGACCTGCGCGGTTCTGGGCAGACGTTCCGGCGCGAAGGCTGCAAGCAGCCTGTCCTGCTTCGACAGGGTCACCTCCTGCAAGATGGTGGTAGCGTGATGGGTGCCGCGCTCGCGCATCATGCGCCCGACCTTGGCCAGATCGGGAAAGCGGCGCGCTTCGGCAGCGGCCAGGCGCATGAAATCGATGCTGTCGGCAGCGAGCACATGCTTAAGGATCTCGCTCGCCAGAGCTGTGAGCCGCTCCTCGATCGTATCTCCCGGCGACGAGGCGTTCTCGAATCCCAGTTGCACCTTCTCCGAGTTGCGGATCGCGATCGCGGCGAACAGAGCCTCCTTGGTGCGGAAGCGCGCGTAGATCGTTCCCTTGCTCGCATGAGCAAGGCTTGCGATCTCCGCGACACTGACGCCGGCGAGCCCTCGTGCCAGGAAGAGATCACGCGCAGCGTCCAGGATCCGCTCGTCAACTTCGGCGGCCAGTTCCTTGGGGGGACGGCCGGTTCGGACAGCCCTCTGCGGAGCCTTTGCCCTCATCACCTTCTCCATTCCCTCACCTCGATGACGTTCGCTCGGTCAAGGCCATGGAGCAAGACCGATCCTTGTCTGCACAGGGATTTAGCGAAACGCGCAGCGGAAGTAAATGGAACCCATTGGTACACATTCCCCTGCGGGAGTTTGCCGGGGCCCAATCGGTCGACCATGATCCGATCACGCCTTCGGTGGATTGAAAAGATCTGTCGTTGTCTCATCGACAGGCGATGTCGACCAGCGTGGGGCCCGTTGCCGCCAGCGCCTCGCCGAGGATCCGGTCGAAATGCGTGACGTCCGTTACGCGGTTGCCTGGGCAACCAGGCCCTTGGCGAGACGGACGAAGTCGAGACCGGGCAAATCGATTCGGGGCGGGCGGTGTACCTGCATGATCAGGCTGAGCGCGCGCATCGCGCCGTGGCCGGAACTGTTCATCACCACAAAGGTGATGGGTAGCCCGTGTTGCGCGGCCGTCCAGATCGCCTGGGTGGAATACATTGTCGATCCGTCGCCCGATCGGGCACACGATGCAGTTGCCCGGCCGCGCCAGGGCCACACCGACGGAGGCGCGTAGAAGCTGTCCGCGCCGCGCATGGACAGAAATTGCTGGATCGCTGGCCGATGCGACGGCGCGTCCTCCACCGCGATTGCGTCTTCCGGCATCAGGACGGAGAGACGGCTCGGCGCATAGGCGGGAGGTATCGGGTTTGCGGCCGCAGGAGCGGCGGGCTTGGTGCGCGCCGCGGGCAGTGCTCGGTCGGCGCGATCGGGCAGCATCAGCAGGAGCGCATCAAGCGCCTTGAGCAATGTTGCTTTGCCCCGGCAGCGGAACGGGACGTGATCGGTCTCTGCGACGAAGCTGTCGGGGAAGGGGCGCGCGCGGGCCTTGTCGCCGTTAAGATCGCATTCTGGTCGGCAACGCTAAACGCGTTCGCGGAGCCTAGTGTCACCGCGGTGCTTGACCTCGGCCCGGGACATGCGCTGGCAGAGATGATGCAGGCTTCTCAGCCGTCGATGCCGTGCTACGTCATCGACGGATTTCATTCAGTGAATTGCTTACGAAGTTGGATCGCTTCCGAGTAGTTGTGGATTGTCGGAGGGATCCTTCTGGCGCGGCCAGCACGACCGACTGGCGCCGACGCCTTGCATGAATAGGATTGCAATCGAAGCACAAGAGTTACCGACGATTGCATCGTCCGGAAATCGCAGTCCAGTTGACGAACGATCAGGACTCGGGCTCGACCGAGCACCTCAGAATAATCGGAGGAACCTGCGCGAACCTCGGGACGTCTTGAACTACCGCATGACCTTCCGGGGATTCCATTGCCGCACCTAGGGCTGCGGCATCGGCGAACTCGGCTTCGAACACGCAAAAAAAGCTCGCTTCGCCGCCAAGCGAGTGCACATCGAAGCTGTAGCGAGATGTCCGTAGGCCGGGTAACTTACGTACCAGCGGAATGTGGTTCGACACATAATAAGCCTTGAACGCGTCCGGGTTCGGTTGATCCGGATAGAGGACGAAAAGCTTTTCCAATTTAACATCCCTTCTGCGGTTTATGGGAACGGCACTTCCAATCATGTTCCTGGTCAATGGAAGGCTCGGCTGATCAAGTTTTTCCGTCCAATAGCATTGTCTTGGTTTCGAGATATCCGGAGAGACCTTGCTCGCCACCTTCACGCCCGATGCCTGATTGCTTAAATCCGCCCCAAGGCAGCGAGAAGTCGGCTCGCAATCCGTTCTGAGCGACATTCCCAACTCTCAGCCGCCTGGCGACCGCCGCCGCCGCATCCGCGTCGTGCGTTAAGACCGACGCGTTTAGGCCATAGATCGAGTCGTTTGCGATCCGGATCGCATCATCGGTGTCCTCGCAAGCGATGAGGCAAAGCACTGGCCCGAATATCTCCTCCTGGGCGATCGTCATATTATTCTTGACGTTCGCAAACAGAGTGGGCTCGAAGAAAAAGCCGCTTTCCAAGTGAGGTGGTCTGGCTCCGCCAGTTACGAGAGTGGCGCCCTCTGACACGCCGGTTGCTACGTAGTGTTCGACACGCTCGAGCTGTCGTTTCGTTGCAAGCGGCCCCATCTGCGCTTCAGGGTCATCGGAGTGACCTATGCGAATCTGTTTCATCTCAGCCGCGACCGCGTCCGCGATCGCGTCGTGACGGTGGCGGGGCACGATCGCACGCGTCAGCATCGCACATATCTGCCCACTCAGTGTGACAATTGTATTGGTCAGCGTCTTCGCTGCTTCCTCATCTGAGAAGTCGTCCAGCACAATGGCCGCGGACTTTCCTCCCAACTCTAATGAGCAGCGTCGGATGCTTTCCCCGCAGACCTGCGCAATTTTCCGACCGACTGACGTTGAGCCAGTGAATGCGATCTTGTCGACGCCCGGATTGCGCATCAAGTGGTCGGCCGCTTCGCGCTCGGAAGGAACGAGATTAAGCACGCCGGGGGGCAATCCCACCTCATCAGCGCATTCTGCGATGATGTAGGCTTCGACCGGCGTTTCCGGCGCTGGCTTCATTATCACAGTGCAACCCGCGATCAGGGCTGGCGCAATCTTCGCCGTCATCAGCATATAGGGAGTGTTCCATGGTGTGATCGCAGCGACGACGCCCACTGGATCGTGAACGACCCGCGCCAACGTGGCGACGGCGCTCTGCGGATTCATCTCGAACCGGAACTCTCGGCCAATCTTGATAGCATCCAATAAATTTTGAGTGCCGTAGCCAACGACATGGGATGCAAGAGCCGTCGGCCCACCCATTTGCACGGACCAAGCTGCGGCGAGTTCCGGCGCTCGGCGCCCCAATGCATCGGCGAGCCGCTGCACGGCTTCGATGCGTTCGAGTACGGGTTCCGTCGACCACCCTCCCCGGTCAAAGGCCTCACGCGCGGCTGCAACGGCTCGATCCATGTCGCGCGGACCGGCACCAGCGACCCGAAACACGATCTGCTCCGTATCGGGAGACACGATGTCAATTGGGCTCCCATCAAGAGACGGTACCCATTCTCCCCCGATGTAGAGACGATCAGGATGCTTCACACGGAACGTCATTGTTCAGTACCTCCGAACGCGCAAAAAGTCCTCGCCACGCCTAGACCCCAGGCCTTAGCTTGCCCCATTGCTCGACAGGAATGTTTCGATTGCCTTTGCGGTAGCGACGGGATTCTCAAGCTGAAGGGCGTAGTGCCCTTCGATGTCCACCACGTGCGCATCTCGCCAGAAGCCTGCGATTTCGTCAGCCTGCTCACGCGTGAGCGCGTCGCCCAGGCTGCCGCGCAGAATCAAGACGGGACACTCAACGCGAGCGGCGTATGGCCGCAGATTATAAGTCAAATGACCGAGCCCCTGCGCGACTCGAACCTTGTCGTAGCGGGGAACTAGCCGACCATCCTTCAGATGCACGTAGTTGTGAGCGATCCGATGATGAAGCCCCACATCGGGATCATGGATCCAGGGCCTTCTGGACCGGAGAAAAGAAAATGCCTCCTCTTTCGACCCAAACTCATCGGGATAATTTATCGTGGCGTACATTCCCTCGATGATCTTTTGCGCACTGTCGCGGGTGCCATAGAAATTGGTGAGGTGAGGGCCAGCAATCAGCGCAAGGGCCGACACGCGTTGCGGATATCGGGCCGCAAATACCTGAGCGACACGGCCGCCCAGCGAATGCCCGACAAGCACTGCGCGATTGATCCCCAATTCCTGCATGAAGAGATTGAGGTCTTCGGCGTACTCTTGGGCCGAATAGTCCCCATCGGCCTTGTCAGTGTAACCGTGCCCCCGCTGGTCGGGGGCGTAGATGTGAAACTTCCCTCTCATTGCGTCCGCCATCCACTCCCACATGCGACCGTAGCCAAGGGAGGGATGAAGAAAGATCAACGCGGGTTTCGGCCCCGCCCACTCGTAGTAGTGCATCGAGATGCCATTCGGAAGTTTAATGGTAAAGGCACGCGACACTAAATTCCTCCCACTGGCAGCGAGTTCATCAGCCTTGCGTATTGGCAAAGAGGTCTCGCGTTGGCGCGTCATCGACGAGCGTCGAAATGACAAGCACGATCTTTACTTTGTTTCGCGCTCGGGCAGCGCAAGAAGCACAAATGCCATCCGGCACATTCTGCCCGATCGATTGGACCAGCTGTGGCTGGTCGCACGCTGTATCAGAACATCGCCAGCCCGCATGAGCGTCTCGCCGACGTCCATCATGGCGTATATCTCGCCCTCGAGAACGATCGCGTAATCCAAGGAAAGCGTCTTGTGGAACCAGGCATGTCGACCAGGCTTCTCGCCCAGGACGCGGTTTTCCGCCAAAAACTTCGCGAGCTTCGCGCTATCGATCTGCTCGTCCGGCGCAAAGTCAGCGATCCTCAAGAGCGAGCCGCCGTCGGAGTGGAATGCAAAGCGGTGCCCCGCCGGCGCCGGGTCATCGCCGGGGGCAACACCGGCGCCCGTAGCCCACACGACCTGACCAGCGCCGGATGAGAAAGTGGGGAAAGCCACGTTTGGCGTAGGCCCGTCGGACACGATCACGGAGCGCCCCTGATCGTCCTCGCCGGTCACGATGCGCCGGACAGGCCGGTACTCGCGTTCCGTGATCGGAGTGGACGTTTGCCTTCCCCTTAAATCGCTCATCGCTTTACTCGCTTTAAGTTGCGTTGTTGAACTATTTTAGATACGATGCGTTTCATATTGTCAAGGACCACATCGACCACCCGATAGAGGATGCTTCAATCCCCCCTCGATGAGGTGGCGCGAAGTCGGGACGCGCCCGCCCGCAAGTGCTTGGGCTGAACTGGGGACATTTCGATCCTGCCCCGCGGAAATCCGGCAATCGATTCACGACGGCAAGGCCGGCAAGCCGAAACAGGCGCGTGACTAGACAATAGAAATATCTCGGGAAGGGGATTAAGACATTGGTCCTCGTACAACTTCCCCTTCTTCAATCCACGCATACCTTTTAGCACAATCGTCACGTGGCTGGAAAAATGACCTCTGCCTTCGATCGCTACGTCTTCAGACGAGGGATGAGTCTTTGCATATTACCGCTTTCCACCTGCGCCAATTCCTTTTCGTCAAAGAGCTTGGAATCTGAGAGAGTCTTCACGTGCTCCGCTATGGTTCGGAAAGGATAGTCGGTTCCGAACACGATCCGTGACGCGGGGACCAGCTGTTTGAGTGCTGTCAGCGAAACAGGATTGGACGCTTGAGCGACGTCGAAATAATATTCTCTGATCTGGTCTCGGAAGGTCCGTGGGCGCGCGCCCCTGTACGGCGGAATGGTTTCAAGCCAGTCAAACCGCTCGATCAGCGACGGCATGGTGCCGCCGGCATGGCTCCAAATCATCTTGATGTCGGGAAATTTCTCTGCAGCGCCACCGAACGTCCAACGCGCAATCGCTCGAGTCGTGTCGGTGCCGAATTCGATGATGTTCTCATAGATCCCGGGAATGATATTTACGCAGCATGCGGATAGCGTTGGGTGAATATAGACGACCATCTTTCGCCGATTCAGTTCGGCAAAGACACTATCATACGTCGGATCGCCGAGGTATTTGCCGTCGTAGCTAGTCATCAGCACGACACCGTCGGCTTTCAGCTGATCCAAGCTATAAGCGAGTTCGGCGAGGCTGCCTTCTGCATCGACCAACGGAAGCGAAGCGAACATGCCAAGTCTTTTCGGATTGGCTTGCACCAACTTAGCGGCAAAATCATTGGCCTCGCGGGCAAGCCGTCTGCTGCCCGCAATGTCTCCCATCCAGACTCCGGGCGTTGCGACGGACAGCAGCGATACCGAGATGCCGGCTCGATCCATCTCATCGAGATGGCTAGCGATGGACCAATTCGCGGTCGCAGGTAGAATCTTTCCAGCGGGAGCCAGTTCGGCAATGTAGCCGGGTGGCGAGAGATGGGCATGAACGTCGATGCGTGGTGGCGTCACTTGCGCGCCGGCCTTAGGCACAAAGCCAGTCAAGCCAGCGGTTAATGCAGCGGCGCCGCCCGCGAGAAATCCACGGCGATCGATACCACAGTTGCAGCGTGACGGGCGGCATGGATCGACCACTTCTGCGCTGAAAGCATCTCTTCTAGCCGTCGCCCTGGTGAAAACATGCATGACGCTCTCCCAACGATTGTCGCGTGGAATACCCGCAATTCGATTTTTGGATCTAGGTGAAGACCCCAAATGGATTGCATCGATCTGTCGAGCCAAGCACTTCAGCGAACGGGTTCCACAGCCTGAAACAAGCGAGAATTCCAGGCGCTGGCGATCACGCCGAACAACGGTATGCCATCCGTACCCGACCGCGCCAAAGGTCATTCTGCGAAAACGGCTGCGCGGTCCATACTTGGCCTTGCATCTCGCCCAGTGTCGGGCATTTTATATTCTAGTAACGAAACGTATCGTTTCGATTATTACTCGTCAACTGCTCGCCCCCGTTGAGTACTCCAAGGGTCTGAACCGGCTTGATCCCGCCGGGGGCCTTGACGGTTGGCTGCCGATACCTTGAAGAGGTTGCGACGCAGCAAGGCTAGCCTTCCGGCGCGGCCGCAGTCGGCAGTCTGACAGGGCTTACAGCGAAAAGCATCGCCGGCGGCATAGATGCTTTCGAAGAAAGCCACAGAACCGCGCAGGCCGATGCTACAGTGCGCGTTCTTTCGCATGGGGAAGCAGTTGTAACGCGCTCTCCGGGCTCAAGCACTAATTTGTCGCCGGCCTCGTGAATGCGCGATTGTTTTCGTCGCGGCCCCCGCTCCCGCTCAGTGCAGATTCAGCTAGGGTTTGCGAGCGGAGCTTTTGAACAATCCGAGCATCGTCTTCGCGTGCCCTTCGGCAAAGGATCTACTTAGTGGAGGACTGCCGAGCAAGAGCCGGAAGTATACCGGAGCATAAAGACATTCCGCCATTACTTTGGCGGGAACATCCTTGCGCAATTCGCCGCGTTTCTGGCCTGCCTCGATAACCCGCAAAACGAGCTCGGATCGATCATCCGCGAATCTTTCGCGGAATGCCTTGAGCACAGCAGGATCATTTTGACCTTCGGCGATGATCTGAGCAACGAGTCGTCCGGACCTGCTGTCGCCATACTCTTTGACCAACAAAACGAGATGAGCAGTAAGGGCCTCGACGGCAGGTAACTCCGAGTCCATTGGAGTACTGACGACGTGGTGCTCCATAAATGCATCAATCACTACTGCGGCTTTCGATGACCACCAGCGGTATATGGTTGCTTTGCTTACGCCTGCCGCTTTTGCGATCGCTTCGATCGTCACCGACTGAATGGTCACCGTGCGCAGCAATCGGAGTGTAGCCGCCAGGATCGCGCGCCGGGTCGAATCGCTACGGGGCCGCCCGCGTAGTCGCTTGTGCGACGCCGACTTCTTCACAGGTGTGGGATGGTTCGGATTTGACATTTCAATCAGTCTATCTTCGTATCCTGAGGCCAGACACGGGCCACCGCTGCGAAAACGGCTGGGATGAAGATAGACGAAGACGTGGCTGAGAAGCTAGTGCTCATCTCGTGGCAATGGAGCAGGCGTGGGATAGTGTAGAGTCAATTGCGCTATCGGTTCGCGATCTAGAGAAGCAGGTCGATCGTCCGTCCAAACCGTCTGGGCACGATGAAAGTGTTTGCCCCAGCTCGTATGCCATCTTGAGCAAGGATCGGGATCGGCTACGCGACGACCAGATTTCGAGTTTTCGATGATGTCGTGGCTATGCAACCCATTTCGGGATGCTTCGCTTAGTTCGCAAATTCCCATTTCGATTGTGCTCCGCGACTTCTACCTGCTCCTGCTGTCCTTACTTGGCCAACTCGCTGAACTAGATCAAGTGCCTACCCGCGATCGCCTTCGTCGCCGGAATAGCGATTTCAACTCTCATACCGTCACGCCGACCGCCGCGCGTAACTCCGGTGACTTGCTTCTGAATCCCGACGATGCGCATTTGTCCCGCTATCTCAGCTCGCAAAGGGGGGTATGAAAGGAAGCGCATCTCTTATCCAGAACGGTGGGATCGTCCTTCCGGATTCTGTACGGTGTCCGGGCGAACCGGAAGCTCGGATCAGAAAACACTCTTCCGCGGTCGAATCGAAGATCGGAAAAGGTCCGACGACAGCGCAATCTATGAGGTTCGGTGACATGCACTGGAGCTCTCGCTTGCTCTTTATGGCATCGTTCGATCCAGGTTCTTGGGCGCATCCGGACCAAGATGAAGGCTGGATGCTGATCGAGCGCAAGTTTGCGGAGTCCACCTATATGGGCGGCCGCCACCAAGCCGAGCGCATGGACGGCTGCGTCGCCGTACCAATAAGGTTTTACATCTCGTCCAGTTGTGCTATCGTTCGCATTACGTCGCGAGAGAGCTTGCGGTTTAGCGCTGACCCAGCAAGCAGTGGGAGGTCGCGTTCCTCATGCTCATTATTCCTCGTCAGATAAAAGCGGCCCGCTCGCTAATCGGATGGGAGCAATGCGAACTCGCGAGGAACTCGGGCGTGGCGATTTCGACAGTACGACGCTTGGAAGCTCTCGACGGCGCGATACGCGCGCGAAGTCGGACGATCGAGAAGATCCGAAGAGCGTTCGAGAACAGCGGCGTTGAATTGTTGGGGGATCCAAGTCCAGGCGTTCGATTGAGGCCTGGTTGCGGTTAGCTGACAACAATTCGCTTCAAACGAAGCGAATTCGGCTGATGACGCTAAGCTGCGTGAGCCCTTCCCGTGCTGCAATCAACAGCTAAGCCGCGCGTAAGAAACAGGAATGGCGTTCGGATGCATGGTTGCGCGAGCAGCGCACCCGGTTGATTTTCTCGTTATCGACGACTGTCATGAAGTCGGCGCGGAAAACTGGGCCTTGCTCGCGTCGATCGTCGCCACCTGCAAGCTCAACGACGTCAACCCGGCCGCCTACATCGCCGAAACACTCGAGGCGATCATCGACGGCCATCCCGATAGCAGGATCGAAGACCTCATGCCGTGGCGATTCCGCAAAACGTCAAGCCAGCATCAATAGGGTTGCGGCTAAGCGCTTACCGATCACCTTGAAGCGACGCGGGATCTCCTCCAGCGTCTTGGTCACATCCTCCCCGATCTTCGCCAGCCGCGATCCACCGCAGCAGGGGCAGCTTGTTGGAGCCTCGATGACGACGCGCTCGTGTTCGATGTCGTCCGGCCATGGCTGGCGAACCGACCGCTTGCGCATGAAGGGGCGGACGTTCTGCGTCTTCGCCGCTGCGGCCTGCGCGGCAAGCTCATCCTCGCTCGCCGTCGTGACGAGTTCCTCGAGCTCCAACTCCAGCTGCTCGATCAGCCGCGCCGTGCGCTCGGATCGCTGCCCGTGCAGTTCGCGCTTGAGCTTCTCGATCCGCAGCTCGAGATGCGCGATCAGCGCCGCGTTATCCGACAGCTCCGCCTGCGCGCTGGCAGCTATCGCCTCGGCTCGTCACGCTCGGCTTGCAGCGCTGCCAAGGCACTGACAAGGTCCGACGGGAGGTCGTCCGGCTTCGATATCATGAAGCCATTGAATCAGATCGAGCAGCAGATTCAAACCCAAAACGGTTATCCGACCCGCGTCGGACGCTGGGTTTCTTGCGGATTGCGCCAATCGATCCCGGACAGCAGATAGCTCAACTGCGCCGGCGAGATCGTTACCGATTCACCGGCAACCGATGGCCAGATGAACTTTCCTCTCTCGAGTTTTTTTGTGAACAAGCAGGCTCCCTGGCCATCGTGCCAGATCGCCTTGACGAGATCGCTGCGGCGACCGCGGAAAACGAACAGATGACCGCTGAGCGGGTCCTTGTGTAGCACCTCCTGCACTTGGAGGGCCAGCGACGGAAAGCCTCTGCGCATATCCGTGTAGCCTGTCGCGAGCCACACTCGCACATTCCCCGGTATAGAAATCATCGGCGTCCAAGCACATCGAGGACCCGCGCCAGCGCCTCCGGATCGACGTGCGCATCCACCCGGATGCACCGTCGGTTGCCGAGATCGATCTCTATCAATCCAGTACGCGCGGCTGCCACCGAGCGAACTCGGCCATCGACCGTAGGCAAGAGCTTCGGAGGTTCCTCAGCCGAGGGCGCTACGGCGGCGATCTGCACCGGCGTAAAAGATGGTACAACTTGTTCCGATGTCCGTGCTTGTCGACGCCAGGTAAACACCAGGCTGGCCGCTACTCCGTTGCGACGCGCAACCTCAGTTACCTTCGCGCCCGGTGTCAGCGTCTCCTCGACAATCCTTGCCTTGTCGTCCTGCGACCAGCGCCGCCGCCGCTCCAGCCCGCCCAAAACCTCGATCCGCATCGCCTGATGACCTTAAAGCTAGACTTAAGGTCACACGCTTCGCGAATTACCACCCGTCACGCAAGACGGCCCTCGTCGGAGGCGTACTATTCAAGCGGAATTTGACGATCACCTCCGGGATGGGTCACAAGGATGGGAACGCGAGTCTTCTCGACCACGCCGGTCAGATCCATGCTAGGTGCCCAAGCCATAAATGCGTCGAGCGACCGTCGCGAAGCTCGACCGCCAGCCGCTGGGTGTGCTCGATCGCAGCGAACATACTCGCAACTTCCGCGAAAAGCGTCTGCGCCTCGGTCGTCGGCTTCAGCCGTTTCTTCTGGCGCTCGAATAGTCTGAATCCGAGACGTTCCTTCGCCTGTTGCAACATGCGACTGACGGCCGGCTGGAAAATATTTAGAGCGGTGGCCGCGTTCTTCACCGAGCCCGATTGCATCACGCGCAACCGCAAGATGCCTTGCGAGCCGACCGTCAGCCATTTTTTGCAGCGCCGCCGCCCGATAGGATGCCGCTCCGCGGGAACAGCGCCGCCGATTAAGTTCGGCGTAACAATTCGCTAGAGGCGCAATTTCGAGATGAAGCGCCCGTCCGGAGCGGTCAACAGCGCTCGGGATCTGCGATCGGCCTAGCGTTCTGGATACATCGCACACGTCTAAACACTCAAACTTCCGCATATGGCGCGTCCGTCGCGTTCACCCGGCGTCGCTTTATCCGTGTTGCGCGGCTAGGCCTGCTGCTAAGTTGCGCCTCCTAGCCCGCATTATGCTCGGTACTCGTCGATTGCGCCTTTGTCGGTCTCGACAAGGACGGTTCCTTCGTTGGTGCCATCAAGCAGAGACAGAAAAGCGATGGGCAGCAGTTCAAAGCCTGTGTGCGTGTGCTCCCGATGGACCAGCTTGCCGTTCTGTGTCCAGCCCCTGAGATCTTCGATCGCCTCCGCGAACAAGTGCTGAAACTGGGAGCAGAGAAATCCCTGCATTCTGATGCTCCGGTAGATCAACCGCATCATATTGCGCGGTCCTTCAGGTTGTTTCCCGGTATCGTAGGTCGAGATCTGTCCGCACAACACGATGCGACCGAAATGCGCCATATTGTTCACCGCCGCCTGCAGAATCTCGCCGCCAACATTGTCGTAGTAGATATCAATACCTCCCGGGGCGAGGATCTCCAGTCGCCGTGCAACGGACTCCGTCTTGTAGTCAATGGTGGCATCGACCCGGCATTCACGGTGCAACCAGTCGCACTTGGCAACGCCACCAGCGATGCCAATGACCCTCATTCCCTTGATCTTTCCAATCTGAGCGACAATGGAGCCGGTAGAGCCTGCGGCCGCGGACACAACAAGAGTTTCGCCCGGCTTTGGCTCACCGACCCGAAGCAATCCGAAGTAAGCAGTCAATGGATTGAGCCCATAGCGCCCCAGCGCATCCAGATAGGTCGTCCTAATGGGGATCTTGGTCGCGCTGCCGAGTTCGGCTGCTGTGAGTACCGCATAGTCCTGCCAACTGGAAAGAACCTGCAGGCGATCGCCCACTCGGAAGTCGGAATTCGCAGACTCCAGGACGAGCCCGGCCGTCGGCCCAATCACTGGCTCACCCACGGGCATCGAAGGATAGCCACCGTTTCCGCCCTCCTCCATCCAGTTGCGCATCGTCGGGGCACACCTGAAGGCAACGTTCCGGATCCGCACCTGTCCATCTCTCAAAGGCAGGTCTGGGATCGAACTCTCCCGATATCCAAAATTGTCGAGAGTTAGCCGATCATGTGGCGGCCCAGTCAGGATCCATTGCCGGTTTATCGCTTCTGTTGACATCGCCGTTCGCCAAATTACCGCCCGATTTCAGTACGCCCAACCGACATCCGCAAATTCAGCAAGCTCACCGTCCGAAATTGCCCTCGGCAACTCTCACATTTTCAGCAAAGCGCTGACGCAGTTCCCGCTTTAGCAATTTTCCGCTCGGATTCTTCGGTAGGCTATCGATGAAGATCACGCGCTTGGGTACCTTGAAAGGCGCCATCGTGTTTGCGCAATGGTCTATCACGTTATCTTCGGTCAGATTCTCCCCAGACCTGACAACGACGATCGCAGTCACCGCCTCGATCCAACGAGCGTCTGGCAATCCGATAACCGCCACTTCAGATACCGACGACAGCCCATAGATGGCTTCTTCCACCTCGCGGCTAGCGACGTTCTCGCCTCCGGTCTTGATCATGTCCTTAACGCGATCAACCACCGTGATGTAACCGTCGGAGTCGACGGTCGCGAGATCGCCGCTGTGAAACCATCCATCGCGGAAGGCGGCGGCAGTCTTATCCGGATCACTATAATAGCCAGATAGGAGCTGAGGTGAGCGGTGCACAATCTCGCCGATTTCACCTACGCTGACGTCCTCCATCGCACTGTCGACAACGCGCGTCTCAACATTGATCGCCGGTTTTCCGGCTGCACCGGCTTTTCGTATTTGGTCTTCCGGCTTCAGAACGGTTGCGAGCGGAGCAATCTCTGTCTGTCCATAAAAATTCCAGAACTTCACCCGTGGTAGCCGTCGCTGCAGTTCAAGCAGGATCTCCACCGGCATGATCGACGCTCCATAGTAACCCTTCTGGAGTGTCGAGAGATTGGTCTGATCGAAATGCGCAGACCGGAGCATTGCGATCCAGACAGTCGGTGGCGCGAAAAACGATGTGATCTCGTGCGTCTCGATCAATGACAAGATGTTGTCGGCGGTCGGCTTGGCCGTGATAAGGCTGCTCGCCCCGAGGTAGATTGCAGGACCGAGAAAGACATCAAGCTGTGCACAATGGTACAGCGGCAGCGCATGTAACACTCTGTCCTCTGTCGCCATGCTGCCCTCAAGGACGCAGCTGACATACTGCCACATGACTGCGTGATGCGTTAACACCGCACCTTTTGGTAATGACTCCGTGCCGCTGGTGTAGATGATTTGGGCTGGATCCTCGCCGTCGACGAAATCGTCGAGCTGTGATCCGTCAGAGTGCAGAAGATCGTCGAACGTAATCATTCCGGGAGGCGGTAGTGCCGCTCTTCGCCTGGCATCCAGATCAAGGCTTCAACCGCACAACCTTTTGCGACGGCCGCCCGGGCGGACTCTACAAAATCCGCGCCCGTTGCCAGAATCCTGGCGCCGGAATTGACCAGAATAAAATTGATTTCGTCCGATTTCAGCATGAAGTTGATTGGAACCAAGATCGCGCCGATGCGCGCGACGGCAAAACGCATGGCAGCAAAAGCGTGCGAATTGCGTGACAGGATCGCGACGCGATCGCCTCTACTTACCCCGGCTCGACGCAGTCCGCGCCCGAGCCGATTGCAAATCACATCCAACTCCACGAATGTCCAGACCTCCCTGCCACAAATCACGGCCGACTTGTTCGGAGTGCGACTGGCCGATCGGCGCAGCAGGTCGCCTATTGAATGCTCTCGGGCCTTCCGGATTGTTGCTCGAAACTCCTGGCTCACCTCGTGATCTCCATACTCACTCGATAAGGTGACATTAGCCGCCGACGTCCGTGCTGAGCAGGTCACCGAACAGCTCCCATGTCTCGCCCTTGAAGCGCATTAAGCGCATCCGCGATAGCGGAGCGAAGTTGGACGGACTGGTGTTCATTTTGATACCTGGCAACAGGCCGGCAAGCTCATAATCCCGAATGTTGGCGGCCTGCTTCATTACGTTATCGCGTGTGAGGTCGTCTCCGCACTGCCTCAAGACGCGCTCCAGGGCTTGCGCTGCGGCATAAGCGTTGACCACCGCGAAATCGGTTCGATTAGCTTCCGGATAGTACTTATTTAGAAACTCGTTCCAGGCCTTCATCGCCGCGTCTGTTTTCCATTGCGGGTCGGTGGGATCTTTGAGGTAAGCGGAGGAAACGATGGCCTGCGAATTCTCGAAACCGGCGGGCTTGATGACACTGCCTATCGACACCGAGATGCTGCTGAGCAGGTGCATCGGCTTCCAGCCGCTCTCACCCATCTTCTTGATGGCTTGCGCAGCGAATTTCGGCGTGGTGAAGTCGAGAAATACGTCCGCTCCGGACGATTTCAGCTTGACGATCTGCGAGTCGATGGTCGGTTGGGTGACCTCGTAGTTTTCCTCCGCGACTATCATCGATAAGGCCTTGCTACCAAGGCCATCTTTCAGACCCTTGACGTAGTCTTTTCCAAAATCGTCATTTTGATAAAGGATTGCGATCCTGGCATCGGGCTTCTCGCGCAGAATATACTGCGCGTAGATTTGCGCCTCACCTCGAAAGCTGGGTGAAAAGCCCATCGTCCAGGGAAAGTCCTTCGGATTATTCCACTTGGACGCACCGCTGGAGACGAACAATTGCGGCACCTTCTTGGCGTTCAAGTATTTCTGGATGGCAGAGTTCTGCGGCGTTCCCTGCGGGTTGAAGATCAGGAGAACCTCATCTCCCTCCACGAGCTTTCGTGCCTGCTCAACGGTCTTTGGCGGGCTATAGGCGTCGTCATAGGAGATGAAGTTGACTTTACGACCATTGATACCCCCCTCTGCGTTGATCTTCTCGAAATATGCCGCTTCGGTCTTGGCAATCACAGCAAATGCAGACGCGGCCCCCGAGTAAGGCGCGATGTTGCCTATCTTGATCTCCGTGTCGGTTGCGCCTGGGTCGTATTTTTTCTGGGCGACGGCTTCTATTGAATTAGTGCCAATGAGTAGCGCGATTGCGGCAGCAAGTGCCGCCCGTCTCCATTGTGCTGCCGACATGAACTTTCCCTCCTTTGGATTGGGTCGCCGCTTCTCTTCGGAAGCTTGCGAGACGCAGCTGGATTGAGTTCTCCATCCAGCCCTTAGAGAGCACTACGCCCACCGGCGCCGCCGAGGCCGATCGGTCACAGCCCTGAATCTTACGACATCAGCGACAGTTGATTTCTGTCGTCTCACCGTCAGCGACGGCCAACATTGCAGGGGTTGGATTCAGTGGCTTGAACGTATCGACGCTGACGCCGGTGAGCATCGTCTGCATGCCTTTGACACGCTTTCTATTGAACTCTCGCCTAAAGGCGTCGGGAGGACCATGATGGATCCCTTGCGGTGAAAAGATGAAACTAGCCCCTTCCCGCCCCGTGTCGCTATGAACGAAAATCGCCTCATCGCAATCAATGTTGCGATGTGACGAAGGCAACTCCTCCGCGTCCAGATCGTTTACCGAAGGGCGCGGCAAAAATGTTACGACGACGAAGCCTGGCGCCTGAAACGTTGCCCAAGAGGTCGGCGCGATATGAATTCGCTCCGAGCTCAGCGTATGGATATCGCGCATGTTGATCTTGAAGGGGAACAGATCACCCTTCCAGCCGACCACGTCGAAAGGCGACTTCTCAAAGAAGACCGAGGTGAGCTCGCCCTGGGAGCGGATACACAGCTCCCACTCGTCCTGCTCCGGCCAAGCGTACTCTTCCGCGGACGGAACTGTGATAAGCTGCGGATCGAACGGAAAATGTCGCCCCTGCTGAGGATGTGCCGCGAAATCGATTGGTTGTACTGACTCGATGACGAAGGCATATGTCAGGCCATCGTTCGGCATTTGGCGGAAGGTCGTGCCCCGCGGCAGATAGATATAGTCGCCGGGTTCGTAAGGGATCGGACCATATTCAGTCGCCATCACCCCCGTCCCCTCATGAATGAAGTACAGGAGGTCCCCGTCGGCGTCACGATAGGCGTACGGCATCGCCGACCGCCGATTGCTGACGCTGAGGGTGACGTCGGAGTTGGTGAGGAATGGTAAGGGTAGCCCCCGACCGTCGTTGCCTTCGCCGGCCATGAGCTTGCGGGTGGAGAACATACGCGGCTTCAGCTTGCCGACGATGCGCAAGACGTCTCCGGGCGGCCGCGAGTGATAGAGCGTCGCGGTCGGACCTGCAAATCCCTGACGTCCGAAAAGCTCCTCGCGGAGCTCGCCAAGCCCCACTCGAGCCTGACGAACATACCGGCCCCGGGCCAAGTGGATCCATGACGGCTTCATCGTCCTCTCCTACATTAATGTCAGTTTGGCACTAGTGCCATATTTTTACATTCCTCGCAAGCCTTCCGATTGTTTGCCACTCGTGTATCCGGTAGGTTCGGTCCGGCAGGAAGGGATTGAGCGTCGAATGGAGATCATCAAAGCGACACCGGCGCAGCGGAGGCGCGAAGCACAACGTGACCGAATCATCGCCGAGGCTGTGCGGCTGTTTCAAGAGAATGGTGGCGAGCGGGGCGGCGGTTTCGAAGCGACAACCATCGAAAGCATTGCCGAGCGCGCCGACATCTCGGTCCGTTCATTCTTCCGTTACTTTGATAGCAAAGCGGACGTGATCTATCTCGACATCACCAGGTCTCTGGAAGACCTGCATCGCGCGGTGCTCGCGCGGTTGGAAATCGATCTTCCACTACACGCCGTGCTGAATGGCGCCCTCGATACCTTCAACGCATTCACCAATAATCCGGTCAACAGGGCTCGTCTGGCCCTGGCCCTAACCTCAAGCAATTGGGCGGACCGCCGGGCCGTTTGGATGATGCAACGACGGAAAATTGCAACTGATATTCTTATGTCGTTCTGTGATAAGACCGCAGCCAATTATCAGCGCGCCCAAATGGGGGCGAGCCTTGCACTCTCTCCAACCGATGTAGCTGCCAGCACTTGGGCACGTTACCCCAAATCCGATCTGCAGGATCTCGCACGGGCCGAGACGGTCCGAGTTCTCAAGCTTCTGAACATCTACGAGCTGGAACAGCCATCTCGCGAGAGGTCCGGCAAGCCGCGCCCCCAAACGCCGCGGCGAGCTCAGGGGACTTCCTGACAGACCGCCCTCCGGCACGGCGGTGCCCGTCGACTACATCGGACGCCATACAAGTGAGCGCGTAGAGGTTAGCCCCGCCGATCAGGAGACCCGGGACGCCTCCGGCTCCGGCTCCGACACGGCACGTCCTATCAACTGACTCATCGAACAAGTACTTTACCCGTCTCGGTATCGGTTTGCGAAAGGAGGGCAATCCGACAGCATCCGCCGAGCGGCGAGGCGTCAAACGCTCAGAATTGACACCCGCACCATAATGGCAGTAATGTTATTTTGGCAGTCATGCCAATATTGCAAAATCGACACTCGATGCGGAGCGGCGGAGAACGGTTGGCCGAGCTCAGAGTGGAAGCGAGGAAATATGAGCTTTTCTCATGACGATCCCCGCCCCGAGCACCCGAGCTCCGCCTATTGCATCGGTCCCGGCATCTCCCTGCCGGATGGGGAGATCCGCATGCGGAGCGGCGCCGTATCCCTTGCGAAAGCGACGGCACAATCCACTGGCGGCGTAATGAGCGTATTCGAAATTACGGTCGCCGGCGGCCGACCGCTGCACCTGCACGAGAACGAGGATGAATGCATCTACGTTCTTTCCGGCAAATTGGGCGTCCGTGTTGGCAAGGAGACATACGAGGCTGCAGCGGGAAGCTTCCTTTTCTTGCCGAGGCGCGTCCCGCACCGATTTTGGTCGAATGAACCGGGGACTAGGCTGCTCCTTCTCACGGTGCCTGGTGGCGTCGAGGAATTTGAACGGGAGCACGTCGCTGCGAAAACGGAGGACGAGCGTCAGCTCGTTTATGCGAAGTATGGAATTCGCTTTGTGTCCGAGGACGAAGGCGATCCGCCGATTAGTTCGAACGCCGACTCGTCTCGCTAGTTGCGCGATCGATGGGGATCTCCGACTGAGGTCGAGAACGAGGGGGAACGATGGAACACAAGAAGAAGGTGCCAAACAGCATCGGCATTTTCGGCGCGAGTGGCCACATTGGCGGCCCTATGGTGCGTTGGTTGCGCTACAACGCCCCGGATGTCAGATTGCGACTAATCAGCAGCGGTGAAGACAAGTTGGCGCAGTTGCGGGCGAGCTATCCGGACTGCGAAATCGCCATCGGCAACTATTATGACTTGCCGTCCCTTACCGCGGCTGTAAGCGGCATCGAAGGGCTCTTCGTCATCGCGCCCAACGGCACGCGCGAAGAGCATGCTATGACGAATCTTATTTCTGCTGTTCGCAATTCCGACAGCTTAATTCACATGATTCGCGCGGTCGGTGTTTTTCCTTCCGTCAATCCCCGGCGAATGCCCGAGGCGCTAACGAACATCGGATGGGGGATCGCGACCCAGCACCCGATCGCGCGTCGGCTTCTAGATGAATCCGATCTCCCAGTCACCTATTTCAATATCGGCGCGAGCTTCATGGACAATTTCCTGAACCCTCGCTTTCAGATGTTGTCACCCGGCAAGGTGACATGGCCGAACCGTCGAGTACCGTTCATCGACCCGCGCGAAATCGGAGAAGCGGGCGCGCGGATATTGCTCAGTGACAACGCACGGCATCTCTATCAATTTCACACTCTCAACAATGGATACGACAACCTTTATGTGGGCGATGTCGTCCGGATGATGGGTGAAGTGCTCCAGACGGATATTGCCTACGACTCCACCAAGGAAGGGCTGATCGCCCTTTTCGAATCGGCAGCAACGCGCGACCGGGTACGGTCGGATTTGGCGGAGTATCTGTGGCAGTTCTTTCGCTATGAAGATGCGAATGACGTGGCGTGGACATTGAACGATTTTCTGGAGCGAACGCTTGGCCGCAAGCCGACTACGGTCCGCGCCTGGCTTCAGGAGCATCAACAGCAGCTACGGGAGAGGCTGAAAGATCGTCGCAGTCGGAGCCCGACAGCCGATTTCGTGAGGTGAACGCGCGAGCGACCGCAAGCGCCAACGAAGGTAACGACATGCGTAAAGTCACAACTGATGTGCTCGTGATCGGGGCCGGGCCGGCTGGTCTGGTAGCCACCTCGATCTTAGCCATGCACGGCATCTCTACCCTGACGATAGCTCGGCACAGAGGCACAGCGCATGTGCCGCGGGCGCACATCACCAATCAGCGCACGATGGAGTTGTTTAGAGATCTCGGCATTGAGGATCGCGTTCGCGACGTCGGATATCCGCTGTCAATGCTATGCAACAATCTCGTGGTGACATCATTGTCTGGGCTCGAGATCGCTCGCTTCAAGAGCTACGGTTCGGCACCCGAGCGGCTATCCGACTACGCGGCAGCAAGTCCTTGCACGGCCGTAAATGCACCCCAGCATGTGCTTGATCCCGTCCTTCTCGCAAGTACGCTCGAAAGAGGCGCCGATATCCGCTTCATGAACGAACTAGTGCATATCGAGCAAACACCTGACGAAGTGCGAGCCGTGGTGCGCGAACGCGAGAGCGGGACGGAGTACGTGGTGCACGCACGATACGCGATTGGTGCTGACGGCGCACGCTCGCGGGTCGCGGAGCAACTGGGGCTGGGGCTTGAAGGTGAAGCAGGCCTTAGGGGGATGGCCAATAGTTGGCTTGAGGTCGACCTAACGAAGTACACAGCTCACCGGCCGGCGGTGATCTATTTGGTTGCGCAACCTGGCCGCGACCAATGGTTTGGAACAGCGAGTTGGGTTAACGTCCGGCCGTGGAATGAGTGGAGCCTGTTGCATCCCTGGAATCTTGATGAAGGACAACCGTCGGAGGAGGCCGTACTCGCCAGAGCGCGGCTGACGCTCGGTGATCCCGATCTCCAAATAAAGGTCAAGGCAATCAGTACCTGGCAGGTCAACAATGTCGTGGCCACAGAGTACCAAAAAGGCCGGGTCTTTTTGGCAGGCGATGCCGCGCACCGCCACCCGCCCACGGGGGGCCTCGGCACCAACACGTCGGTGCAAGACTCGTACAACCTTGCCTGGAAGCTTGCTTTTGTCGTGGCCGGAAGGGCGGGTCCTGGTCTGCTTGGTAGCTATGGCGCGGAACGCCGGCCTGTAGGACAACACGTCGTCGAGCGTGCGATCAAGAGTTGGCACAACATGGCCGTACTGAACAAGGCACTCGGTTTCGAGCCGGATCAGTCGACCGAGGACGGCTGGGCAGCTCTTCGGGAACTGTATGCCGATTCACCGCAGGCATCGCGGCGGCGCAAGCGGTTCGCTGAGGCTCTTAAGCTGCAGAACTATCGGGCGAACGCACTCGGAGTAGAGCTCGGCCAGCGGTATACCTCGTCCGCCGTCGTTGACGACGGCACCCCTTTCCCGGAGGTGCAAGGCGACGTGGACCTCTACTATCAGCGAACGACGCACCCGGGGGCATATCTTCCCCATGCATGGGTGGAGCACGAGTGCCGACAGATATCCACACTCGACCTCGCCGGACACGGCCGCTTTTGCCTCATCGTGGGTATCGGTGGCAGCTCCTGGGCACAAGCCGCAGTCAAAGCCAGTGATGAACTCTGCATTGATCTGCCCGTTTTCGCCATTGGACTCCGTTGTCCCTATGACGACGTCCTCGGGGATTGGACTGCGATCCGGGAGGTGAGCGATTGGGGTGCAATCCTAGTGCGGCCTGATCGACACATCGCTTGGCGATCCATGGACATGGTCGAGTCACCGGCGGACGTCCTTACGTCTGCCTTGGGTCAAGTCCTGTCAGTCAACTCTTCAGGCATAGGTGTTCGAAACCATCCGGGTTAAGAAATGCCCGCTCGTAGTTCGACCGCAACAACCCAGGACTCCATCATCCGCTCTTTTGTCACGCGCTCCCTCTCAATGAGTTTTTCAGAAAGAGATTCGTGTCAGGAGCACGGTCAGCTTAAATATGGCGGCATGTTGAGACAGAGCCCGCCATCTCGCTGAGTGGCAGAGAAGCATCATAAGTGCTGCAGCACAGACCGAATGCGACTAATCGCTGCTTTGGCACGTTGCGAAGAGAGCTTCTCGGCCTTGTAGATTTAATGAAAGGTGAGCTTGGCGTGAGGGGCACAAGACGCAAAATGGCCTCCTTCAGAACACGGCGCACGGGGCGACGTAAGATCAGCCAATCAACCCACCAAGGCGAGCCCAAGGTCGTTATTGCGACCACCCCTCGCAGCTGCTTAAGTCTTGGTTGTATGGCACCAAGATCGGCTGCGTGATCATATGCAACGCCGGGCGCCCACGCCCTGTCGAACCATCCCTTTAACATTGTCGGTGGTCCGAATCACCACGTGGGAAAGATCTGCACAATGGCTTCGGCCCATAGCAAGTCGTCGACCTCCTTAGCCACCTCGGCAACCGAAAAACTGGAATAATAGCTCGCACGTTCTGTCGCCGTGAAAGCCGGCGTGAAGCCGGATTAATAGAGGTCAACCCGCCTGCACTCGTGCTTTGCTTCCATCTGCGTGTCGATAGATGTGCGCGCGAATGCGCGGCAAAGGCTCGCATAGTGGATGGGCCGTGACTATATCTGTTTCGTGTCCTGAGGCTAGACTCGGACACTACGTTCCGACGACTGCTGCCGCTGCGAAAACGGCTCGGGGAAGATAGACGAAGACACGACCGAGAGGCTAGTGCTCATCTCCCCGCAATGGCACAGCCGCTGGACAGTGCAGCGCCCCCCCTTGCGCTACCGATCACGACGCTGCGAAGCAGGTCGATCACCCAAAACCTCTTGTTACGCGCCTCAACTTCCAGTCTCGTAACCTGCCCCGGCCAGTCACTGTGTTGCACGGGGCTGAGGCCCTGCACCAGCAGAGGTCGGTCAGCGGAGCAAAATGCGCGCCTCAACCCGAATTGTCGGTTCGCGCGGAGGCAGCGGAAGCGAAGCGTTAACGTCACGCCAACGGCTATGATACCCGCGGATAGCTATCACGGTGTTCGCATTTCTGCTCGACCTCGCGCCTTGGCTGCATGACGACGGCCTTTGGTCACTGGAGCGGCGCTTGACAGCCAATTTACGAAACGTTACGTTTTGTAAATAATCAACAAAAACAAAGCCGTTGGGATAGCGCAAGGAGACTAGGATGGACACCGGAACGATTTTCAAGGGCGAGTTTTGGCGCGGCCGAAACGTAATCCTGGGCTGCCTGCTCGGGATGATGATGAGCTATAACTCCATTTTCTTTTATAGCTCCGGTCTGTTTCTAAAGCCGCTCGCCGCAGAGTTCGGTTGGGGGCGTGGGGCAGCTTCGCTCGGCATTCTCGTGCCGCTCATAACCGCCGGCATCCTCAGTCCGTTTACAGGCCGATTGATCGACAGATACGGGGCCTTCCGAATGGCGCTTTTGTCCGCGGTGGGATTATCACTATCGTTTCTATTGCTAGGTATCGCAACTGTGGGACTATTGAGCTTCCTCGCTCTCACCTTTCTTCTTGCTCTCCTAAGCAACGCGACATCGCCTCTCTCGTATGGACGCTTCGTCTTAGCCAATTTTCCAAGGCACTTGGGACTCGCGTATGGCATCGTTTACATCGGACCAGGTCTCGGAGCGTTGGTGTTTCCGCCCCTAGTCACAAAATTGATGAGCATCTACGCATGGCGAGGTGCTTATGTCGGACTTGCGATCGTCGTTCTTGTTTCCGTCCCAATTATAGCTTTGCTACTTAAGAATCAGTCCGCACGCAATGTAACCGACGCTGGAACTGCGAATAGGCAATGGAACTGGAGCTTGTACACTGATCGGCAGTTCGTGCTTCTGGCAGCGATCTTTCTATTTGCCTCAACGGGGATATTCGGAACCGTTGTTCACCTCGTTCCCATGTTAACTGATATTGGTCTTTCGCCTGCAAAAGCAGCTGAATTCGCAGCACTGATGGGCTTCGCGGTCATTGCCGGGCGGCTGATTACAGGGTTTCTCCTCGACCGCATTGAGGCGAACCTGCTTGCGGCAACCATCTTTGCGCTGTCTGCCGGCGGCATAATGTTGCTGGCAACAGGCAACATAGCAGCGATTCTTCCAGGCATTTTGGTTGTCGGCTTCTCCATTGGATCAGAGATCGACCTTGCTTTCTTCATTATTGGTCGACGTTTTCCGTCGATACATTTCAGCACGTTTTTTGGCGGTATCCTTTTCGCCGTTTCAATCGGTGGCAGCTTGGGGCCGACGGTTGCTGGGATTCTCTACGACGCGGCCGGCAACTATCTTCCCTGGTTTGTCATAGCGACGACCAGCATGGTCGGTTCATCCATCCTCTGTCTCGTTGGTCGTCGGTCATCGCTTCGATACGGCGTCACCGATCGGGTAGGCCAACAAGCCATGCCGTGACCTATACCACGTCTGCCGTCTGCGATAATTGTCCAGAAAAGGTGTAGCTGCGAACTGCCAAGAGATTGTCCATTCGGACCTGACCACGAACTTCGAAGTCGCGGACACTAGGTTCGGGGCTAGCCGAATGGGCGTCCAAGAGCAGCTCCGCTGCCCCGAAAGGTCGAAAAGCCAGGGTACTGAGGAAGGAGAGTTGAGCAAGGCGGATACCGCGCGCCGAACTTGCGGTCATTCTGAAGACGGCCGCGAAGCTGAGCTGTCGTTTCCGTTCCAAAGATCGCGAAGCTTGCAGAATCGCTCGTCTCGGCTCATTCAATCCCAAGTTAAATCGCGATGGCTCCGTACGCTGGAAACGGTATTGCTGCGCCTCGCTTGATCGAAACCACCATCTTTCACTTGCCTCACATCATGGACAGCGAGTGGAAGTTCCGCACGTCAGGTTCAGCAAGGCTGATCATGTGGCCGCCGCCACTTGCCTCGCCCAGAAGCGCGGCGGGTGGTTGTGAACGCCTCCCCAGCTAAAGAAATGGCGAGAGCGACAAATATGTAATCGCTCTCGCCTAGTTGCTCGGGAGAAATGACCTTACGGCGACGTCAGGCACGAAGGCGCTGCCGCGGTCGAGGGTTGACGCTTCGGCTCACTACGCAGGCGCGCGTGGAACAGAGGCGGCGGCGTAGCTCGCCCCCGGAGGCAGCCGAACTTGCGGATCTACAAAAATATCTGGTTGCAGTGCGCTGGCGGGATCGTTCCGGTAGCCGTCAAAGTTGGTGATTCCCTCCTCGGCTAGAACGTCGTCGTCCAGTACGAAATTTCCGGTGTAATTGCGCGAAGAGCGGCACAGAATGGCATAGGCCGCATCAGCCATAATCTCCGGAGTGCGCGAACGCCGCAACATCCCGTCGTCGTCCAGCGCGAACTCAACTGCCGCCGTCGCGACGGTGGTGCGTGGCCAAAGCGCATTACAAGCAATGCCAGCCTCGCGCAGCTCGCTGGCCAGTCCGAGCATGACCATGGACATGCCGTACTTTGACAACGTGTAGGGAAGATGCTGAGCAAACCAGTCGGCTCGCATCACCAACGGTGGCGATAGCGCCAAGATATGCGGGTTGCTGCTACGACGCAAATGAGGGATACAGGCACGGGAGGTGAGGAACGTCCCGCGCATGTTGATCTGCTGAATTAAATCGAAGCGCTTGAGTTCGATGTCCTCGGTCTTTGCCAAGTTAATAGCTGAGGCGTTGTTGATGCAGGCGTCGATGCCGCCAAAATGCTCCGCTGCCTTTGCTACAGCGGCATTGACCTGTGCTTCCTCACGTACGTCGACGATGAGCGGAAGCGCTCGTCCGCCGACATCCTCGATCGCCTCAGCGGCACTATAGATCGTGCCGGGCAGCTTGGGGTGCGGTTGGGCAGTCTTGGCTGCGATCGCTATGTTCGCGCCGTCACGCGCGGCGCGTAGCGCAATGGCCATACCGATCCCCCGACTCGCGCCGGTGATGAACAAGGTTTTCCCCTGTAGTGGCTTCTCGCTCACCCTCGCGCTCCAGCCTCGACGCCACAGCCCCACATATCAACCATCCATCTTAGCGCAATGCAAACGGTCGCCCTCAACGAGGGCGAACCGAACCTACGGAAGAACACCCAGCTTACAGACCGCGCCTTCACGACGGTCAGTGCTGAAGACCGACGCCTTTTGTCGAGCTAGTGCGCCGCCGCCATGTTGCGAGCGTGGCTGGCCGACGCCGCTAATTCCTGCAGCGCTTTGACGGGGTCTTCGCCTTTGCGCACGGCTTCAGCCTTGGTCTCACACCACCGCTTCAACGCTGCTTCGCCGTTCTGAATCTTGTTAGTCCAGTTCTCATCAACGTTTCTGGTGATCTCCAGGCGCACCCCGTTGGGGTCGCTGAAGTACAGACTCTCGATGATGCCATGATCCGTGCGAATGACGGAAACCCCATTTTGGATCAGCCAGTTGTGCCAGTTCTCAATCTCTGCCCCGGTATCCACCTGCAAAGCCACATGGTTGAACGCTTTGTGGACCGGATGATCTGAAAATAGCGGAAGTTCAGGGATACCTGCAGCTTCAAAGAATGCGAGTGCGGAACCATCCCCTAAACTGAAGAACAGATGCAAATAGGTGCATTCTTCGCCGGTCGACGGAATCTTGTCGTCCATCACCGCGGCGATCAAAGGCATACGCATGATGCGGGTATAGAAATCTGCCGTCTTCCCGGCATCGTAGGTAACGTAAGCCAGATGATGATGCCTTTGTGGAGGCCCGAGCGGCACGCGCAACTGAGTTTGAGAATTGTCTGTCATTTGATTTGATTCCTTTTCAGGTAGGTTGAGACGGGATAACCGCTCGAAGAACCCAAGGCGAGCTACTGAATTGCAGTGGAATTCATACCTCTCCTCGTGGTCAAACGAATATTTTTAATTGGCTCATGAATTTCAGATGCGTTGGCAAAGGAGCAGAACTGCTTGAGTGTTAGATTTGTCATATTCGTTTCGTACAGAATCGTAAGAACCAACTACGACACGGCAGTCGGCGGGAATATACCTGCTCCCCGCAAACTTTGTGATGATCTCACGCAAGGGCGGTAGCTCTCTTGCAATGATGACCGTCGCGCTGGTGCGCCGATACTAGTACGCGCCCGGTTAGCGTTTCTAAGACCGCGCCCGGCGTAGGACTATCGCCCTTGGCTCGCCAAGCGATGATCTGGTCCGGCCGGACAAGAATGGCAGACGCACCAAGCAGCTCGTTCAGTTCGGGTTGATCGATGCGATGAATGACCAAGGGAATGAGCCTCTCGGCCGCTGCAGCCTTGAAGGCACTGGAAACCGTATCGTCGCCAATCTCAATGAGCGTATAGACATCGCCGACCAGATCGAGCGTCGAGCGTCCATCCGCAAGCCAGGCATGAGGGATACGATGGCCCGGTCGAGCCGTACGCGTCAGTTGGACAATATCATCCGGTGGCTCTGGCGTGCCGTCATCGACGATGACTGGCGATCCACTGTATCTATATCCCAGCGAAACGCCCATCGAATTGTATTCTCGCTTGAAGGTCTTGCTGATGAGTTCGCCGGCACGCTCACGAGCGGCAGCACCTTCGGCATTATCCTGGTTGAGAAGCCAGAGAGACTGATCGATAACCGGCTTGATCTTACCCCAATCCGCGTAAAGCTCGCCGGCCATGGCTGCCGTTCGTGCAGCCCCTTTCTTGCGATCGAACTCATAACTGTCGAGCAGGGGATCATCAGCCCATCCCTGAAGCACTGCAGCCAATTTCCAACCGAGGTCGAAGCCATCCAGCACACCGGTATTCATTCCATGCCCGCCGGCGGGTGGCATGGTGTGCGCGGCATCTCCGGCAAGAAAGACTCGCCCAGCACGGAATCTTTCAGCGACCCTCTCGCGATTGATCCACGGCAGGACTTCGGTCAAATATGTATAATTCACCTTGCGGCCCACGAGTTGATGAATCCCGTTGTCCATCCGGGCTCGGTCGACTTGGCTGGGCTCGGCCACAAGGACGATCCGAAACCGATCAACCCCGTCATACGGAAGCAGCGTTACCGACACTCCGTTGTCGGTAACGGCCGTGTAGCGACCGCCCATCCGCGGGCGCGCGAGATCGGCAATCTCCCGACTTTCAATAATGGCTTCAGCCGCGTAGCCGTAGATCCCCGAACTTTGGTATTCAACGCCGACTTGCTCTCTCACGAAGCTGCGTGCACCATCGCAACCTACGAGATATTTGCAGCGGATGGTCTTGACCGCACCGCCCGCCTCTACCGGTTGCACGTCGACCAAGACTCCGTCCTCATCCTGACGCAGCCCAAGGAACTTGTGCAGCCAAAGAAACTGCACCGTCTCGAAGCGGCCGGCGTAGCGATGAAGAATGGGATTGAGCCAACTCTGCGGGCAGCGTTGAGCGAAAGTTGGACTCTCCGGAGGAGGTACCATCTTGGAGATCGGCGCCCATGGGAGACGGGCCAACTCATAGCCGACGAGTGACGTTAGGTACGAGGCATCCTGGGGGTGGTCGACAGGCCAACCGCAATTGCGTAAGTCGTCCGTGATCCCCCACTTTCGAACGAGCTCCATGGTGCGGATGCTGACCGCGTGAAGGCGAGGATCCTTGAAGACTCCGTCGGTCATTTCGACGACAGCGCACTTGACGCCTCGCCTTCCCAATTCCGCCGCCAGGCAACTTCCGACAGGCCCAGCACCAATGATGACGACGTCGGCTTCCATGGAAGCGGTCTCCTCACCCTTCTATCTTCGATTCATGTTGACGGCAGCTCGGGCGCCGCCAACAGCGATATTTGCGCTATCGTTAGCATAGGCACGATGGCGCGTCTATGCTTTAGCGACCCCCGAAGAGCATTTTAGTTCTGCATGGATGGACATTTTCGGGCCAAAGCACGCTAGGGCATTCGAAGCTGACAACGGTCGGATTAGGCTAACGTTCGCAAAATAAGTGAATGTTCGGTTCCATCAGCAACCAACTGCCTCTGATCGCAGTCGGCATGAGGCCTCTTCCTGTGCTCGCCTCCAAAGCATCGTCCAATGTAGCGGACCATCCGCCATGCGCTTGCACCGGCGGCAACGTACAGACGCTTGCGGTCATGCGAGGCGCAATGCGGCCATTCCGGACTCCTCGGCTAGCCCCACCTCACCACAAATGAGCTTTGACTGACCCGATCCACTCCACCACCCTCGGAAGCAGATCTAGAGCTCGTCTCGGCTTGGAGACTGGAGCCCGCCTACACCCGGTGGCGCAGCTTGCCCAGGAAGTCGATCTTGCCGACAGCGACGCCCTGTGCCCGCAAAATGTCGTATGCGGTCGTCGAGTGAAAATAGAAATTGGGCTGCGAGAAGGACAAGAGGAAGTCCTCTACGAGAAAATTCAGTTTGTATGAACCGGCCTCGAATCGTAAATCGCGCCCCAGGAATCCGTTGACCTCGGCCCGGCTAAGGGCTGACAGCCGGTCAATGGCAGTGGCCACCTGATCGCGGAGCCCCGCAAAGCTATCTGGCCAGGGCGACCGATCGGGAAGGTAGGCCCCCATACGCGCTCCTTCCAACGCACCGATAGAATGCACAACGGTGGCCTTAACCGTACGCCTACGACGAAGGCCGCCTGATTGTCGCGTGCGCGCGGGCACGGCGAGCTATATGTGATGGCGTTGGGTGAAGGTCAGGCGGCTTGCTGATCGT
>NZ_JADPIU010000031.1:0-559 GCF_023073075.1 Bradyrhizobium sp. 61
TGATGACCATGGTCTCCGAGCTGGTCCTGACCCGCAACCAGCTGCTGGAGATCTCCCGCCGCAACGAGGACACCGAGTTCAAGGTGCCGTTGCAGCGCCTGTCCAACGTCACCGCCGAGCTGCAGGAAGGCGTCATGAAGACGCGCATGCAGCCGATCGGCAATGCCTGGCAGAAGCTGCCCCGCATCGTCCGCGATCTGTCGAGCGAACTCGGCAAGCAGATCGAGCTGGAGATGCACGGCGCCGACACCGAGCTCGACCGCCAGGTGCTCGACCTGATCAAGGACCCGCTCACCCACATGGTGCGCAACTCCGCCGACCATGGCCTGGAGACCCCCGCCGAGCGTCTCGCGTCCGGCAAGGGCGAGCAGGGCACCATCCGCCTGTCCGCCTATCACGAGGGCGGCCACATCATCATCTGCATCGCCGACAACGGACGCGGCCTCAACACCGAGAGGATCAAGGCCAAGGCGATCTCCTCAGGTCTCGTCACCGAGGCCGAGCTCGAGAAGATGAGCGAAGCCCAGATCCACAAGTTCATCTTCGCGCCCGGCTTCTC
>NZ_JADPIU010000097.1:0-101914 GCF_023073075.1 Bradyrhizobium sp. 61
TAGACCGTCACCCCACCCCGCTCGCGCTTCGCGCGATCGACCCTCCCCCTCCAGGGGAGGGTAAGAGCACCTCTACTCCTGCATCATCTCGCCGCTGCCGCCGAACTCGGCCGGAAAGTCCTTCAGTTTCGGCAGGCCATCGCGCATCGGCAGCACCGTCTCGGCGTAGTTGACGTGAACACCGGGCGTGAATGCGAGCGTGGGGATGGTGGCGGTGAAGACGTCGATCAGGTCGAGCGGCGGGTGGTTGGTCATGAGATGACCGCCGCACTTCTTGCAATATTTGCGCTGGCTGAGCGGCGTCTTGGCGAAGGTCTCGACGTTCTGGGCGCCTTCGGTGATGCGCACGGCTTCCGGCTTCCAGAGGCTGAAGGCATTCACCGGTCCGCCCGACCACGAGCGGCAGGAGCGGCAATGGCAATAGCCCATCGCCGCCGGCTCGCCCGTGACCTCGATCGTGACCGCGCCACAGAAGCAGTTTCCGACATGTTTCATTGGGTCGTCTCCGTTGGATGAAAGTTGAAATTCCTCTCCCCGCTCCGGCTCGCCGATAAACCGGCAAAGGCGGATGCGGGGAGAGGCGTCGGAGCGGAGGGAATCACCCCGAGGGACGTTGAAGGCTGGAGGCCGGCAACGTCCGTTACGCGCTTCGGTTCCGCCGCGCGTCCTCCTTTCGGTGGACGCGGCGGAAAGATGCTACGGCTATACCGACCTGCGCCAGGGAATAAGCATCGACACCCGTTGTTTGTACTGCCGGTATTCGTCGCCGAAGAGATCGACGAGGTCGTGCTCCTCCAGCGCGATGCCGACGAAGATGTAGAGCGTGGTCACGGCCGCGAACAGCAGATGGCCCGCCGTCATGACCGGCGCCGCCCAGAACGCGATGATGAAGCCGAGATAGATCGGATGACGAACGAACTTGTAGAACAACGGCGTCTTGAAGCGCGGCGGCGCCGCCTCATTGCCCACGAGATGGTTGGTCACCTGGTGCAACCCGAACAATTCGAAGTGATTGATGATGAAGGTCGAGGCGAACACCAGCACCCAGCCCGCGAGGGACAGCGTGACCAGCGTCACGGCGAGATCCGGGTTTCCGACATCCCATACGACCGCAGGCATTGGACGCCACTGCCAGAACAGGAGCAGCAATGACAGGCTCGCGAACAGCACGTAGGTCGAACGCTCGACCGGCCTGGGGACGAACTGCGTCCACCACGCCTTGAACTGCTTGCGCGCCATCACGCTGTGCTGAACGGCGAACAGCGTCATCAGCAGTAGATTGATGATGACGGCTTCGGCCGTCGGCGTGTCGGTTCCGGTGTCGATGGTCTTCGGCACCACCAGCCCCATGACGAAGCCGATGGCATAGAGAATGGTGACGAAAAACACGAGATATGCCGCAATTCCGTACAGAAAGCCGATGAATTTGAAAATGCGTGAGCCCGCAACCTCCGGGCTGATGGAATGAAGCTGGTGATCAAGTTGGGTCATAGAACGCTCCGTTGTGCCGAGGCATCGGCACTGTTTAGTGTTCGCACCATGCCGGATCGGACCCCCCCTGACTTTCGCGGACGGTTGATTTTCGCCTGAGACCACTTTGATTTTTGCTTGAGACGACAGAAACGTGCGATTTCTCTTTGAAAACAACGTGCTCGACGGCGACCTGCGGGAACTGACCTGCAGCGGCGCAGCCGTGCCGCTGCAGCCGCAGGTGTTCGATCTGCTGCTTTATCTGGTCGCTCAACGCGCCCGTGTGGTCAGCAAGGATGACCTGATCAGCCAGATCTGGAGCGACCGGATCGTCTCGGATTCCGCCCTGAACAGCCGAATCAATGCCGCGCGCAAGGCGCTTGGCGACGACGGCGCGACGCAGCGGCTGATCAAGACGATCCCGCGCAAGGGCTTTCGCTTCGTCGGCGAAGTCCGGGAAGATGTGGCAGCGACGCTTGCGCCGGTGGAACCCGGCCCTGCCCCGGTGCGCGCCGCGACGGACCGCCCGGCGATCGCGGTGCTCGCCTTCGAGAACATGAGCGGCGATCCCGCGCAGGAATATTTCGGCGACGGGATCAGCGAGGACATTCTCACCGCGCTGTCGAAGCAGCGCTGGTTCATGGTGATCGCCCGCAATTCGTCCTTCACCTACAAGGGGCGCTCGGTCCATATCAGGCAGATCGCCGAGGAGCTCGGCGTCCGCTACATCGTCGAAGGCAGCGTGCGCAAGGTCGACAACCGTGTGCGCATCACCGCGCAGCTCAACGACGCCACCACCGGTAGCCATCTCTGGGCCGAGCGCTACGACCGCGAGCTTGTCGACGTCTTCGGCGTGCAGGACGACATCACCAACGCGATCGTCGCGGCGATCGAGCCGCAGATCCACGCGGCCGAGAATTTTCGCGCCGACCGCAAGCCGCCCGCGAGCCTTGATGCCTGGGACCTGCTGATGCGCGCGCTGTCGCATTACTGGCGGGTGACGCAGCAGGACCACAAGGCTGCGCAGGCATTGCTCGAACGCGCCATTTCGATCGACTCGAACTACGGCCAGGCGCTGTCGGTGCTCGCGGCAAGCCACATGTTCGGCGTCCATCTCGGCTGGGCGGAGCTTGCCACGACGGTGCCGATCGCGGAGGCCGCCGCGCTCGCCGCGGTGCGCCATGACCACGAGGATGCCTGGGCGCATGCCGCGCTCGGCAGCGTCTTCTTCTCGACGCGCAGGCTTTCCGACGCGCTGTCCGAGTTCGAGCAGGCGCTCGCGCTCAACCCGAACTTCTCGCTGGCGCAGGGCTATTACGCCCTGGCGCTGTCCTACGCCGGTCGTTCCGGGGAATCGTTCGATGCGGCGCAGAGGGCGATCCGGCTCTCGCCGCGCGATCCGTCGCTGGCGATCTATTACGGCATTGCCGGCTATGCGCGCTTCACCGAACGGCATTACGACGAGGCGATCGCGCTGGCGCGCGAGGCGATCCGCCATCGCGGCGACCTCACCGGCGCCTACCGCGTGCTCGCGGTGTCCGCCGGCATGACCGGCGACTGCGCGCTGGCCGAGATGGCGCTGGGCGAACTCCGCCGTACCCAGCCCAACATCTCGCTGCACTGGATCGCGACGCAGCTGCCCTGGGCCAGTGACGCCGATCGCGAGCACTATCTGGAGGGGTTCCGGCGTGCGGGGTTGGGGTAGAGAACTCCCTCTCCCCGCAAATGGGCAAAGGGCGGATGCAGATACGACGCGTCGTCTCAGGCTCCTCCGCACGCGGTCAGTGGATCGTAATCGGGCCGCATCAGCATCGCGTGGAGCTGGCGCCGCCGAATGCCCATGTTGCCACCGTCGAAGATCGGCAGCGCCAACGCGTCCTGCAACAAGCGGCCGAACGGCGCCGCGTGATCATAGCTGTCGATGCCGACCACGCGCATCAGGTCGGTGATGACCCGCACCGCGGCTTCGGAGCCGAAGATCTTGGCCTGGACCGCGAGCTCGTCGGCGCCCGGTGATTGCGTATCGAGCGCATGGCAGGCCCGCCAGCTCAGGTAGCGCGCGGCTTCGATAGTGGTCTTGGCATCGGCGAGTGCATAGCCGACCGCCTGATGCTCGATGATCGCCTGTACCCCGCCGCGTTTCTCGGTGCGGGCAAAATGCAATGCGAAGTCGAAGGCGGCCCGCATCAGGGCGACACCGAAGATGCCGACCAGCGCCGCCGTGCCGGTGAAGGCGGCGGACGCCAGCATCAAGCCGCCCCCCTCCTGCCCGAGCAGATTGCCGTGCGGCGCGGTGACGGCACGCAGGCTGAATTCCGGCACGAGGTGAGCGCGGTGGCCGATCGAATCAATGGCGCGTTCGAACACGATGCCATGCACCGGGCCTTCGACCGCAATGATGGAGACACCCTGCTCCGGTGGCGCGGCGGGATTGGTCCGGCACACCACGCACAACACGTCGGCGCCATTGCGATCCCACCCGGTGGCGGACGACACCCATTTTTTGCGGCCGTTGATGATCCAATTGCCGAGCTCGCGTTTTGCGGTGGTGCGCACGCCCTCGCCCGGCGGCGGTGCGGCAGCATTGGCGCTGCCGCCGGGTTCCGAGGAGCAGAAGCCCGCAAGCGGAGCGCCGCTCGTCTTCAGGAACGGTGCAAGCAGGCGGGCGCATTGCTCCGCGGTGCCACCAAGCAGAATTGGCAGCAGACCGAGCACCGTGCCGAGCATGGTCAGCGTCACGCTTGGATTCACGGCGTAGAATTCTTCCGCCAGGATCGCCATGTCGATGAGTCCGGCATTGTCGCCGCCCGCCGGCGCCGGAATGCATTTGCGCAGATAACCGGCAGCGACCATCGCCTCATAGGTCGGCTTCGTCGCGAGGAAGCGCTCTTCCGGCGTCGCCAGCAACTCCGCCTTGCCGGCGCCGGCCAAGACCTCCGCCGCGAATTTTCGCGATTGAAGCTGCAACGCGCGCTGCGCAGGTGAAAGCGTGAAATCAATCGCCATCGAACATCTCCCTCGCTCCGGCAGGTCACCAGGGTGAGCCGAGCGAGGGCGGAAAATCTTGGTCGGCAGCGACCTAATTCTTGGCTGGAGGTGAACTACTCGCCCTTCCCCTTCGTCCTGCGAAATTCGCGCGGGGCGAGGCCGTGGCTGCGCTTGAAGAGGCGGTTGAAGTGCGAGATGTCGGAAAAGCCGGCCTCATACGCGATCGTGGAGATGGTCTTGTGACGATGCTGCGCGTCGAGCAGGTCGCGGGCGCAGATCAGGATCCGCCGATCGCTGACATGCTCGCCGACGGAGCGGCCGGTCGCGACGAACAACCGGTGCACATAGCGCTCCGAGCAGCGGAACTTCCGGGCAAGCAATTCGGCATCGAGACCGGGATCGTCGCTGTGGCGGTCGATATGGTCGAGCATCATCGACAGCAGCACGGGCGCATTCACGCGCGCCACCGGCATTTCACCCAGCATCTCCGGTGCATGCGCGATCAGCTCGACCACATGCGTGCCGCTGCTTGCCGCAACGGCGGGTGCTGCCAGGCAAAGCTCGGCATAGCCTGCGAGCGTGCGCGACAACGCGCGGCCATTTTCCGTCCTCGACAACGCAAGCCGCGGAGAATCCGTAAAGCTCTTTGGCAGGTGCCGCCGCGGCACGGCAAAGCAAAAGAGGCGGAAGTCGCGGCCGTTGGCAATCTCGAACGGCTCGGTCGTATCGGCGACCGCGAGGTCGCCGGGCGCACAGACTTGCTCGTGTCCCCGCTGCGTCGTGCGGCCCAGACCCTCGAGCTGGAGATTGACGAAGCAGAGATCGTCCGTGCTTCGCGCAATATGGGGCCGCAGCCGGAGAACGCAGTGCCCTGTGGCTTTCACCAGCGAAATCTGGACCGACGCAGCGTCGGTACGCGCGATCGAACCTTCGAAGGGACGGTCGGCGATTTTACGCGGCTCGAGCCGGACAAAGGCCGCGGCGAGATCGTCGGCCCAACTGCCGAAGGGCCGATCGGCACGAGAGGGCTTGGCTGACCATTCCATAGGTGCGCCCCCGGAATGAGGAATTCGCGCGTGCAAATTCAGATTGGACGACCCATCGGGACGGAAGGATAGCTTTTGGCGAACAACCGGTCAAATCTCGAAGGCGCGCAATATGCGACCGCCATCACGTCGTCATTGCGAGTGCAGCCGTCGGCGTACCGGAAACCACGTGAATGGTTAGAGAAGCAATCCGCTACCTGGCTTTGGCCTGTATCGGCTTCGGTGCCGGCACGGCGGCCCATTCCTTGTCGGCGCGGGGGCCGTTGAGATCGCCGGTGAGGCCGACGAGCTGGCCGGGCAGCACGTCGAGGGTCTGCTGCCAGGTCTGGGTCTGGCACAGGAACTTGATCAGGCAACCCCTGAGCTTGAGGCGATCGGCGGAGTCGCGCCACAGCGAGACCGAATAGGATTTGCCGTCCTCGGCATTGTAGATCTCGCCGGCAAACTGTCCCTCCGGCGTCGCCTGCAAACCCATGATGAGCTGATGGCCGAGCAGCGCGCGGGCGCGCTTGTCGGGATCGGGATTCTCCTTATCGCTATAAGGCTGGCCGCGCTTGTCGGCCGGCTCCTTCATCCAGACGATGAAGCCGCAGATGCGGTCGCGCGACGGCCCGCAGCGCTCGAGCCTGATGCGCGCGCGGCCGTCCTGGACGAGCCAGGTGCCGCTGGGATCGGGCGGCGCCGCGGCGCCGGCGCGGCCGCCAAACACCATCATCAGGATCGTGACCGCAACGCGCAGCACGAAGCGAAGGACAATGTTCATCAGCGGCACCTTTCGTTGGATGGGTCGCGGCGTCAGTTCAGTTGCGCCATCAGCGCGTCGGCGCCCTTGTCGAGGCCGGCGGTGGCGGCGGCGAGCGCGCCGGCGGTGGCCTTGATGTCGTAGGCAGCCGGGTATTGCTTGCTGACGTAGGCGGAGAGCAGGCGCGCGGTCGCGGCGTCGAAGATCTCGACGCCGTAGATCACCGAGCCGGTCATGGTGCCCTCGCCGTCGCGCGCGGCCTGCACGCCGTTGTAGACGGCGCCGGCGACGTCGAAGCGGGAGAGCGTGCCGAGCACCGGCGTGTTGGCGACGGCGCCGGTGAGTGTCAGCCTGATCCGCAGCGTCTCCGGCCCACGCTCGCGCACCAGCGCGAAGCGGCCGCGCAGACCCTCGGCGAAACGGGTCTGCATGTAGGCGGCAAGCGTCGCCTTGTCCTTGTCGGACATGTCGCCGAACTGGTGATCCCTGCCGCGATACACCACGACCGGTTCGAGGATGACTCTGTTATAGGTGCGCCAGGCGACCGGCGTGGAATAGCGGTAGGGCACGCGGCCGGAGGCGTCCGACTTGTCCGGCGCCATGTAGGCCGAGGACGCCATCCCGGAATACGGCACGGGCGCGACGGTGGCGCAGCCGGCGACGGCTGCGCCAAGCAGCAGCGTTCCCAGACCGCGCAGGGCGATCGAGCGATTCATTCCAGGCTCCTCTAGCGGCTTGCTGCCAAGGCAATGGCGACCGCAGCCGCGTACGGGACCAGACGCGGCTGCGGCGCTCACCGGTGCCAACCCGAGGCTTCGTCCGGGGCCATCTCGGAAGCCTTGGGTCGTCTCAGTGCGGTCATTTATAAAACCGACTGGACGGTTTGTAAAGTTCAGAAATGCAGGCCTGGCACATTTGGCCGCAGGCGCGGCTTTGGGCAGCGATCGGCGGGAAATCGTTAACGAGGAATCAGGCGCGCTTGCGCGGCGTTGCGGCCTTCGCCGCCGATGGCGCGCGGGATTTGGCGGTGCCTTTGGCGGCCGGCCGTTCGAGGCCGGTCCACTGCGCGTCGTCGAGCAGGCGCGCGAACAGCCGCTGATGCTCGTCCTTGCTGAGCGGCGACATGCCGAACAACGAGCTCAGCAGCAGTCCCATCGCGCCGGCCCAGCGCAGCATCGCGAGATCGGGATCAGTGGCCTCTTCCCTGATCGCCGCCATCCTCTCCATCTCGCGCTCGCGCGGCAGCGCCATCAGGCTGGGATTCTCGACCATGGCCGCAACCAGCGCCAGCGCGGCAGAATTCGGCGAGGTGGCCGCTTCGCGCACGGTCGCGAGCTGGGTCGCCAGATTGGGATTCGCGGAGGTCGCGCTCACCTTTGCCATGGTGCTGGTGGCGAACTCCTCGAAATGCGCCATCTGCCGGTCGAGCAACGCCTTCAGCACCGCTTCCTTGGTGCGGAACTGATGCATCACGCCGCCCTTGCTGAGTCCGCTCTCGCGCGCGATCGCATCCAGCGTCAGCCGGCCCGGCCCGTCGCGCGCGATGATCGCGATGGCCGCTTCGAGTGCGGCGTTACGGGATCGTTCGGAGCGGCTGGCATTGTCCATGGCCGACTTGTCTCCGTGACAAGACAATGAATCAAGTGAAAACAGGACGCGCTGTACATTTTTTGTGCGAACACTGTCGAGACTTTCATCTTGCGGCCCCGAATGAGACTGTGTGAGCCTCGATACCGGATGGGGACTGGGATGGGCCGGCCGGAGCTTTGCGCGCCATGACGTGCGAAGCGTTCTCGGCCGGTCTCGCTTGAGAAAGATACGACATGCCAAAACGAGTGTTGCTTGGTGCCCTCCTGGCTTGCGGCCTCACGGCCTCGGCGCTGGCGCAAGAGCCGAGGACGGGGGGCGTGATCAACGCCGTGATCCAGCCCGAGCCGCCCGGCCTGATGCTTGCGCAGGTCCAGAACGGCCCGACTCAAATGGTCTCGGGCAACATCTTCGAGGGCCTGCTGCGCTACAGCCCCAAGCTCGAGCCGCTGCCGGAGCTTGCCGAAAGCTGGAGCGTCAGCGAGGACGCCAAGACCTACACCTTCAAGCTCAAGAAGGGCGTGACCTGGCATGACGGCAAGCCCTTCACCGCCGCCGACGTCCTGTTCTCGATGGAGATGCTGAAGCAGACGCATGCGCGTGCCCGCACCAATCTGGCGCAGGTCGACAAGATCGAGACGCCGGACGACTATACGGTGGTGTTCACGCTGAAGCAGCCGTTCGGACCGTTCCTCGGCATCTTCGAGGTCGGCTCGATGCCGATGGTGCCGAAGCATCTCTATGAAGGCACCGACTGGAAGACCAACCCCTACAACAACGCGCCGGTCGGCACCGGCCCCTTCATGTTCAAGGAGTGGCAGAAGGGCTCGTTCATCCGCTTGGTCAAGAACCCGAACTACCACGAAAAGGGCAAGCCCTATCTCGACGAGATCTACTGGCAGATCATTCCCGACGCCGCCGCGCGCTCGGTGGCGTACGAGACCGGCAAGGTCGACGTGCTGCCCGGCGGCTCGGTCGAGAATTTCGACGTGCCGCGGCTGTCCAAGCTGAAGGACACCTGCGTCACCGGCGCCGGCTGGGAGTTCTTCTCGCCGCTGGCCTGGCTGTGGCTCAACAACCGCCAGGGTCCGCTCGCCGACAAGCGGGTGCGGCAGGCGATCATGTTCGCGATCGACCGCGACTTCGCCAAGGACGTGATCTGGAACGGGCTCGGCAAGGTCGCGACCGGCCCGTCCGCCTCGACCATCAAGTACTACACCGACGACGTGTCGAAGTACCCTTACGATCCCGCCAAGGCCAAGGCGCTCCTGAAGGAAGCCGGCTACAAGGGCGAGAAGATCCGCCTGCTGCCGCTCGCCTATGGCGAGACCTGGCAGCGCTGGGGTGAAGCCGTGAAGCAGAACCTCCAGGACGTCGGCATGAACATCGAGACGATCGCCACCGACGTTGCCGGCGGCAACCAGAAGATCGGCGACTGGGACTACGACATCGCCTTCACCTATCTCTACCAGTATGGCGATCCCGCGCTCGGCGTCGGCCGCAATTATATCTCCAGCAACATCGCCAAGGGGCAGGTCTTCAACAACGTCGAGGGCTACTCCAACCCGGAGATCGACAAGCTCTTCGCCGACGGCGCGACCGCGACGCCGGACTCGAAGCGCAAGGAGATCTACGAGAAGGCGCAAAAAATCCTGGTCGAGGACGTGCCGGTGGCCTGGATGCTGGAATTGCAATTCCCGACCATCACCCGCTGCAAGGTCAAGAACCTGATCACCACGGGCATCGGGGTCAATGACGGCTTCAAGGACGCATGGCTGGACAAGTGATGGCTGCCCTCTTCACCTCTCCCCGCATCCGCCTTCGCCGAGGCTTCGGCGGACAAGAGCGGGGCGAGGGAGCCCACCGTCACCGTGGTTCCAGGTCACGCTACAAGATATGACTCTCTAGATGCTCTCCTTCGTCGCTCAGCGTATCGTGAAGGGCGTGATCGTCCTGCTTGCGATCGTCGTCCTCAATTTCTTCCTGATCCGGCTTGCGCCCGGCGACCCCGCGGTCGTGATGGCGGGCGAGGCCGGTGCCAGTGACCAGGTCTTCGTCAAGCAGCTCCGGGAAAAGTTCGGCCTCGACAAGCCGCTGCCGGAGCAGCTCTTCATCTACGTCAAGGGCGTCGTCACGCTCGACCTCGGCTTCTCCTTCCGCCAGCAGGCGCCGGTCGTGAAGCTGATCGGCGAGCGGCTGCCAGCGACGCTGCTGCTGACACTGACCGCATTCGCGATCTCGCTCATGCTCGGCGTTCTCTTCGGCACCTTCGCCGCGCGCTTTGCCGGAACCTTCCTCGACACGGCCATCACCGTGTTCGCGCTGATCTTCTACGCCATGCCGATCTTCTGGGTGGCGCTGATGGGAATCCTCCTGTTCTCGGTCACCATGGATTGGCTGCCGAGCTTCGGTTACGAGACGGTCGGCGCCAACCTCACCGGCCTTGCCCACGCAGTCGACGTCGCAAAGCACCTGATCATGCCGGCGATGACGCTCGGCCTGTTCTTCATGGCTACCTACACCCGCATGACGCGCGCTTCGATGCTGGAAGTGAAACGCCTCGACTTCGTCAAGACCGCGCGCGCAAAGGGCCTCTCCGACGCCGTGATCCAGCGCCGCCACGTGCTGCGCAACGCGCTGCTGCCGGTCGTGACGCTGGCCGGTGTCCATTCCGGCACGCTGATCGGCGGCGCCGTCATCACCGAGACCGTGTTCGCATGGCCCGGCATCGGGCGTCTGATGTACGACGCGCTGCTCCAGCGCGACTACAACCTCCTGCTCGGCGTCTTCGTGATCTGCTCCGCCATGGTGCTGATCTTCAACCTCATCACCGACCTCGTCTACCGACTGGTCGACCCGCGCATCGAATTCGCCTCATGAAACAGTTCTGGAAATCGATGCTGAAGAGCCCGAGCGGCGTCGTCGGGCTCGTCATCCTTGTCCTTGCGATCTCGATCGCGGTGTTCGGGCCGATGCTGTTCCCGAATTCACCCTGGCGCATGGTGCAGCGGCCGTTCCTGCCGCCCTTCACGCTCTCGACCGTGCCGCTCGGCACCGACGCGCTCGGCCGCGACGTGTTCGCCGGCATGATCTTTGGCGCGCGCGTCTCGCTGCTGGTGGGTCTCGTCTCCACGCTGGTCGCGCTGGTCGTCGGCGTTCCCATTGGCGCCATGGCCGGCTATTTCGGCGGCAAGGTCGACGACGCCCTGATGCGCTTCACCGAGTTCTTCCAGACCATTCCGAGCTTCGCGCTCGCGATCGTGCTGGTCGCGATCCTCCAGCCCTCGATCTACTCGATCGTGACCTCGATCGCGGTGGTGAGCTGGCCGCCGGTCGCCCGCCTCGTGCGTGGCGAGGTGCTGTCGCTGCGCACGCGCGAATATGTCCAGGCCGCCGTCGTCACCGGCCAGAGCAACACCTGGATCATCCTGCGCGAGATTCTGCCGAACGCGCTGTCGCCGGTGATCGTGCTGGCTTCGCTGATGGTGGCGACCGCCATCCTGTTGGAATCCTCGCTGGCATTCCTCGGGCTCGGCGATCCCAATCTGATCTCCTGGGGCTACATGGTCGGCGCCGGCCGCACCGTGATCCGCCAGGCCTGGTGGATCACCGTGTTTCCCGGCGTCGCCATCCTGATCTCGGTGCTCGGGCTGAACCTGATCGGCGAAGGCCTCAACGACGCGCTCAATCCGCGCCTGTCGCGGGAGGGGCGCTGATGATGACCGCCCCGCCCGCCGTCTCGATCAAGAATCTGCGGATTGCGCTGCCCAAGGGCGCCGAGCGTCCGTTCGCGGTCGACGGCGTTTCGCTGGATTTGCGGCCCGGCAAGATCGTCTGCGTCGTCGGCGAATCCGGCTCCGGCAAGTCGATGTGCGCGCATGCGCTGATGGGCCTGTTGCCTGATACGGTCACCGTCACCTCCGGCGAGATCCAGTTCGAAGGCCGCGACCTGCTCAAGCTCGACGACGACGGCTGGCGCGATCTGCGCGGCCGCCGGCTCGCGATGATTTTTCAGGAGCCGATGACCGCGCTCAATCCGTTGATGCGGATCGGCGACCAGATGGCCGAGATGTTCGAGGCCCACGGCCTGCTCACGCCGAAGGAGCGGCGTGCCAAGGCGTTGTCGCTGGCGCGCGAGGTCGGCCTGCCCGACCCCGAGCGCATTGTCCGCGCCTATCCGCACCAGCTCTCCGGCGGCCAGCGCCAGCGCGCCATGATCGCGATGGCGCTCGCGCTCGAGCCCGCAGTGCTGGTCGCGGACGAACCGACCACCGCGCTCGACGTCACCACGCAGGCGCAGATCCTGAAACTGATCCGCAACCTCCAGCGCAACCGCAACATGGCAGTGATGTTCATCACCCATGATTTCGGCGTGGTCGCCGACATCGCCGACCAGGTCGTGGTGCTCCGGCATGGCAAGGTCGTCGAGGAAGGCCCCGCTAGCTCCGTCTTCAACAATCCGCAGCACGACTACACCAAGGCGCTGCTCGCCGCCGTGCCGTCGATGGACCCGCCGGCGCGCGAGCCGCTCGATGACCAGGCCAGGGCCGTCGAGGTGATCGGGCTGGACAAGACCTACGTCACATCAGGCGGCTGGTTTCGCGAGGACCGCCGCGTCGATGCCGCGCGCGAAGTCAACTTCAGCATTCTCAAGGGCGAGACGCTCGGCCTCGTCGGCGAATCCGGCTCCGGCAAATCGTCGGTAGCGCGTCTGGTGATGCGACTGATCGAAGCCGACCGCGGCACGGTGCGGATCGGCGAGACCGATCTCACTTCGCTGTCGGGCAGGGCGCTGCGCGCCGAGCGCCATCGCATCCAGATGATCTTTCAGGACCCGTTCGCCTCGCTCAATCCGCGCCGCAAGGTCGGGCACATCATCGCCGACGGTCCGATCGCAGCCGGCATCGATCCGAAAGTGGCGTTCGACCGCGCCCGCGATCTCCTCAAGATGGTCGGGCTGGACACCGGAGCGCTCGACCGCTACCCGCATGAATTCTCCGGCGGCCAGCGTCAGCGCATCGGCATCGCGCGCGCGCTCGCGCTCGAACCGGAAATCATCGTCGCCGACGAAGCCGTCTCCGCGCTCGACGTCTCCGTGCAGGCGCAGGTGCTGCGACTGCTCGAGGACCTCAAGGCACGCCTCGGCCTCTCGATGCTGTTCATCACCCACGATCTGCGCGTCGCCGCGCAAATCTGCGACCGCATCGCGGTGATGCAACGCGGCGTCATCGTCGAGTTGAAGCCGACCGCGCAACTGTTCGCCGCGCCGGAGCACGCCTATACGCGCGAGCTGCTGGCGGCGGTGCCGGGCCGCAAGGAGCGCGCGCCGGCGGCGTGAGGCGGCCGATCGCGGTTGCTACTTGGCCGGAGGGTTGGTGTTCCTCCAGGTCGGGACTGAGTTGGTCACGCCGACCGATGGTTGATTGGACGTTCCGATCGACGGCGCAGTGACGGTCCCGACGGTCTGTCCGGAGCTTCCATAAGTTGTGCCTTGCGTTGCTGGCGCTCCGGAAAGACCGCCCGTGTTGCCTTGGGTGCCCGCCGCAGACGTCTGCGCGCCTGCAGCGAATGGCGATGCCGCAAATCCGACGGCGATAAGTACCGCAATCGAGCGTCTCGTTCTTGTCATGGCTAATCCTTTCGGGCGCGGTGTCTCAGTCGCGTCGGCCGTTCGCTCGTCGAACCAGTCGTGCACTGAGCAATCTTACAACTCCACGCGCGTAAAAATGTGCCGCAATACGATCACACTGCAGGGCCTGACGCTCCATCACGATGGCGCGACGAGCAGCTCCAGCCGAACAGGGGCGCACTCCCAGCCCCTTGGCTCGCCGCTGCGCCGCCGTGCCGGGACACAAGCAGCGCGCGCCGGCAACGTCAGGCCAGCTCATGGCTAAGGTATTCCGCTCCTCTTCACGCAACGGAACACTCACGGGCTTTTTATCCCTCGTGACCGCCCGCACAGATGCGAAACAGAGGCCGGCACCCCAGATTCGCATGGAATGATTTCCATCATCTGATGATGGATTCCCGATCCATTGGAGCCGATATGGGCCAGGTTATTCAGTTTATCTCGAAATCCGAGCGCGAGCGCGTTCGCCTCATTCAGGAGGCACGCGCGATCTACGACAGCATTTTTCCGCCGGCTGATCCGAGCGGCGAGCCGCAGGGCAAGACGACGATCGGCCGCGCGGCCAACGGCGACGCAGGAAATCTGGCGTGATCAAGATCATCGCGGTGCTCTGCAGCCTCTCCTCTCCGGCGAATTGTCACGAGCAGATCGTCACCACGTCGGACCTCGCCAACGTCTCGATGCAGTCCTGCCTGATGGGCGCGCCGCAGCTCGCCGAATGGATGAACCAGCATCCGGCCGAACGCCTGGCTGGATGGCGCTGCGTGTTCGGTCAACAGACCGGCAGGGGCGCCTGAGGCCACAGGCCGTCTGGTCGAGGACGGCGCCATCCAGTTGAACCGAGACGAGCATGCATCGCCAGGCTAGAATGGCGACGCTGCTTGGCAGAGGGGGACGCCGGATGGAGGTCGCCAGCCTCGTTCTTCCCGTGTTCGCAATCATCGTCACCGGCTGGCTTGCCGGCGAACTCGGTTATCTCTCCCGCTCGCTTGCGGACGCGCTGGTGCATTTTGCCTACAACGTGGCGATGCCGGCGCTGCTGATCGTCACGATCGCCCAGGAGCCGGCGCGCAACCTGCTGGAATGGCGCTTCCTGCTCGCGTTCGGCGGCGGCTCCCTCCTCTGCTTCGCGCTGGTCTTCCTGGCGGTCCGTGCGGACGGCAAGCACGACCTCGCCAGCAGCACGATCCATGGCATGGCGGCGGCCATGACCAATACCGGCTTCGTGGCGCTCCCGATCCTGCACGCGATCTACGGCCAGCCCGCCGTCTTGCCCGCCGCGGTGGCGACGGTGTTCGTCGCCGGCGTGATGTTTCCGCTCACGGTCATCCTGCTGGAAAGGGACGTGCGCAGCCCTGCGCATTCCGCCGGGCTGGTGAAGCAGATCCTGCTCAATCCGATGGTGCTGTCGACGCTGATCGGTCTCGTCTGGGCGATCACGGGCTTGCCGATTCCGGCGCCCGTCGCGGCCTATCTGAACATCATTGCCGCCGCGCTCACGCCCTGCGCACTGTTTGCCATCGGGCTTGGCCTGTCGGTCGACGGCCTGCGATCCAACCTGAAAGCATCGTTCGCGCTCGCGACCGTGAAGCTGGTGGTGATGCCGCTGATCGTCTACGGACTTTGCGTGGTCACTGGCCTCAACCCGCTCTACACGGTCGCCGCCGTCATATGCGCGGCCGTGCCGACGGCGAAGACCGTCTATGTGCTGGCGCACGAGCACAAGGTCGAGGAGAAGCTGGTCGCGGCCACCGTCTCGGTCACGACGATGCTGTCGGTCGCGACATTGCTGGTCGCGCTCTACCTGCTCTCAGGCCTCGCGCCGGGTGTGCGTTGACAGTCGCCGGCGCGCCTGGCGGCGTGTTCTCTATCTCGTGGTGTTGCTCCAGGTCGGCACCGAATTGGTCACGCCGACCGACGGCCAATTGTACGATCCGATCGAGGGCGCCGTGACCGTCCCGACCGTCTGTCCGGACGACCCGTAGGAGGTCCTGGGCTGCGCGACCGGCAATGCGGCGGCGCCGTAGGTCGGGGCCACCACGCCCGTGCTGTAGTGATGCCGGCTCGGCCGGGCCTTCTTCGCTTCGGCTGCGAAGGGCGCGGCAAGCAGTCCGACGGTGATGAGTGCGGCAATGGCGGGTTTGATGCTTGTCATGGCGGTTCCCTTCATTGGCTGCGAGCCCAGTGTGCGATGTGTTCATTCAACGCAAGATTTCCATAGGCATCCGTTCATAACTTCGTGCACGCCCGAATGTGCCTGACCCAGACACCGCTGCCGTGGTCATCGTCGCTTCGGACGACATGCCTTGCGGCCATGTCGCTCCTTGACTGTCGCGACAGAGTGCATCAGCGCCTTGAAGGCGACGATCGCCGGATCGTCAGCGAGCGCGTGGTCGGGCTGCGACTCCAGATGCTCGACCACGGCCAGCAGCGCGTCCGCGATCTGTCCGATCTGCTTGCCGTAACCGGCGACATCCGACAGCACGTCCTTCTCGACATCTGGCGCCGAGGATTGCCCCACCGTGATGTTGACGAGACCGAACTGGCCGCCGGTGGGACTGAAGAACGACGGATAAATGGACTGGACGACATCCCCCGACAGGGGCAGCTTGAACACAGGCATGCGATTTCGCCTCGCTGACGCTCGACCGGCATGGACACACTATCACGACCACTCGCCTTCGGATGGACCCGAATCAGCGCTAGTGCATTGCCTTCAGCGACTTCCCTGGACGCAAGCAGCATGACCGGCCCCGAACTGAAGCAGCTCCGCAATGACCTTTCCGATGCCCTCGAGCGCAAGCTCACCGCGGCCGACATGGCCAAGCTTTGCGGACTGCCGGAGAAGGGCGGCGCCGATACCATCCGGCGCTGGGAGGTCAGTGGCCCGACGCCGTCCGCGACCAAGGTGCTGCGCGTGCTCGCGATGGCGAGCGAGCGCTATCCGATCATGGAGAAGTTCGACGTCTTCGATCGCCACGACGTACGCGAGGAAGACCGGCCTGCAAGGCGCGCGGCCTTCCGCCAGCAGATGCGCGATGAGGCGCGGCGGCGTCTTGGTTAACGAGAGACGCGCGCAAGTTACCCGAGACTTGCGACGTTAAGCCTTCCTTCACCACTTCTTAAGCCGCCATTAAGCACGAAAATCATTTACAGCCCAATAAGTTAGGTTGGCTGTCGCTGTGCCACGGATGTGACAGCATTTTCGTCAAAAGCGAGCTATCTGCAAAACCAACGACGGCGCGGACAGCGCGCCTGCCGGGGACCAAAGTGCTGGAGTTCAAGACGATGAAGAAGATTTTGTTTGCGACCGTTGCGCTGCTCGTGGTGGGCGCTGTCGCGCCGGCCGTCGGCGCCGATCTCGGCAACCGCAACTACTACAAGGCGCCCGCGCCGGCCTATGCCGCGCCGATCTACAATTGGACGGGCTTCTATGTCGGCGGCCATGTCGGCGGCGCGTTCTCCAGCGACAACAATTTCAACGGCCTCTCCACCGGCAACAACGGCAACGGCCGTTTCCTCGGCGGCGTGCAGGTCGGTGCTGACTGGCAGTTCAACCCGAACTTCTTGGTCGGCGTCGAAGGCCAGTATTCCTGGCTCTCCGGCAGCGTCGGCGCGGCGTTCCCGGGCGGCGTCGCCTACAGCAACGACCAGCGTGGCCTCGGCTCGATCACCGGCCGCGTCGGCTACACCTGGGGTCCGGGCCTGCTTTACGTGAAGGGCGGCTACGCCTATTCGGACAACAACGAGAAGGTGACGATTGGCGGCGTGCCGACCGGCTTCATCATCGATGGCGATCACCGCAACGGCTACACCGTCGGCGCTGGCCTCGAATACATGTTCGCCCCGAACTGGTCGGCCAAGGCCGAGTACCAGTACTACAATTTCGGCGACGCCCACTTCACCGCGGGCCCGCTGGTGGGCACCGGCAACTTCACGACCGACGACCACACCTTCAAGGCGGGCGTCAACTACCGCTTCAACTGGGCCAATTCGGCGGTCGCGCGCTACTGATCGCGCCTCCAAAAAATCTCTTCGCAATCAAGGGCCGGCAATTCTGCCGGCCCTTTCTTTTTCGCTGTGCGGAACAGGCGCAACCGATTGTGCAACTTGCGATTTTTTAACCCGACCCAGGGATACTCCGCGGCGAAAATATAAAGATCACGCGTGGGGGAATTTCGATGGCGATCCGTCTGGGTGCTGGCCGTGTCCTTGGCCGTCTCAAGCCTCGTTTCAAGATGCCAAGGTGGGGCGTGCGCGGCAGCCTGTTCGCCGCCTTCGCATTGATCGCCGGCATGGGCCTCGTCATCGCAGCCGGCGCCGGCTTCGTGTTCAATCACCTCGGCGCGACCATGATGGATCTGAGCGGCCGCGACATCCCGCGCCTCTCCGCCAGCCTGCAGCTCGCCTCGCAAAGCGCGACGCTCGCGGCGCAAGGCCCGGGCCTGCTGGCATCGCCCTCCGACGAGGCGCTGAAGGAACGCACCAAGAGCGTGAAGGACATCCAGCAGCTCGCCATGGCCAAGCTCGGCGAGATCATCGAGCTCGGCGCCGACAAGCAGATCGCAACCGCGCTGCGCGACACCGCCAAGAGCATCGACGAGGCGACCCAGAGCCTGGTGTCGGCCGCGCGCGAGCGGCTCGAGACCGGCGCGCTGCATGACAAGCAATATGAGGCGCTGCGCAAGGCGCAGCTCACCTTCGTCGGCGCGGCCGGTCCTGCGATGCTGGACGCACAGACACGCTTGAACGCGATCCTCGGCGCGGCGGAAGTTTCCGCCGATGATGCGACTGAGGCCGCCCGCACCGTCTCCCAGGTCGCGACAATCTCCGCCAACGGCAACCTGATGGCCGCCGACATGATGGCGGCGCTGTCGGCCAACAACAGCGACACGCTGGAAGCGATCGAGAAGGAGTTCAAGGCGACGCGCGACCGCGTCAAGTCGAACCTCGAGGACCTCCCGAACATGCCCTCGATGCAGACGGTGCGCGACGCCGTGCAGAAGCTGTTCGCCTTCGGCGAGGGCAAGACCGGCGTGTTCAAGATCCGCCAGAAGGAGCTCGACGCCATCGACTACGGCCAGACTATCCTGGACGAGACCCGCAAGCTCAATGTCGGTCTCGGCATCAGCGTGCAGCAGCTCGTCGACGGCGTGCAGAAGGAGACAAACGCGTCGACCTTCCAGGCGCGCCAGGAGATCTCGCTCGCCACCACCGCGATGCTGGCGCTGGGCGCGCTGATGCTGGTCGGCTCGGCGCTGTTCGTCTGGCTCTATGTCGGCCGCAACATCCTGCGGCGGATCGGCGCGCTGCATCAGTCGATGCAGCTGCTCGCGAACGGCGACCTCGAGACGGAGATCTACCGCTCGAAGCACCACAACGACGAAATCTCGGTGATGGCGAACACGCTGCAGGTGTTCCGCGAGAGCATGATCGAGGCCCGCGCGATGTCGAGTGAGCAGGACAAGGACCGTGTCGCCAAGGCCGAGCGTGCCGCGCGCATGGAAGCGAAGATCGCCGAGTTCGAGGGCGCGGTACGCAACGCGCTCGACAATCTCGCGCAATCGGCCAATTCGATGCAGTCCACCGCGCAGAGCATGTCGAACACCGCCGACCAGTCCAACGCGCTGGTGAACGCGGTTGCCTCCGCCGCGGAGGAGACCTCGGTCAACGTGCAGACCGTGTCATCAGGCACCGAGCAGCTGTCGTCCTCGATCGAGGAGATCAGCAAGCAGGTCGTCACCTCGGCCGCGATCGCCAGGAAGGCGGTCGACGAGGCCGGCGCCACCGACACCACGGTGCAGAGCCTTGCCGACAGTGCGAGCCGCATCAGCGTCGTGGTCGACCTGATCCAGACGATTGCGTCTCAGACCAACCTGCTCGCGCTCAACGCCACCATCGAGGCGGCGCGCGCGGGCGAAGCCGGCCGCGGCTTCGCAGTGGTCGCCTCCGAGGTGAAGAGCCTCGCGAGCCAGACCGCCAAGGCGACGGAAGAGATCCGCACCCAGATCGCCAGCATGCAGCAGGTCACCACCTCGGCGGTGGGCGCCATCCAGGGCATCGGCCGGATCATCGGCGAGATCAACGACGTGACGACGACGATCGCCGCCGCGGTCGAGGAACAGGGCGCAGCCACCCGCGAAATCGCCCGCAACATCCAGCATGCCGCCGGCGGCACCAGCGAGGTCTCCAGCAACATCATCGGCGTCTCCACGGCGTCCGCGGAAGCCGGCGCGGCGGCGAGCGAAGTACTGGGCGCCTCCGACGCGCTCCGCCGCGAAGCCGACATGCTGCGCGGAGAGATCGACGCATTCCTCAACAACATGCGGGCGGCGTAAGCCGCCGGCCCGTAGCCCGGATGGAGCGCCGCGTAATCCGGGCTGCGGAAAACTGCGGGTATGACCGCCATGCGGAGACCACGGCCCGGCCTTTTTCGGCTGGCGCCCCGCGCCCGGCGGGTTTAAGCCGGTAGCATGAACCCGAAAACCGACACCGTGCAGTCCTCGGCCGAGGCCCTGCGCTATCCCTGGGAACAGCATCCCGGCCCCGAAGAGATCGTCGAGGTGCGTCCCGGCGTGTTGTGGGCGCGGCTGAAACTGCCGTTCCGCCTCAACCACGTGAACATCTACCTGCTCGCCGACGGCGACGGCTATGCCATGATCGATGCCGGCTTCGGCAACGAGGAGACGATCGAGGCCTGGACCAGACTGTTCGAGGGGCCGCTGAAGGGCGTCAACATCACGCGCCTGATCGTCACGCATTCGCACCCCGATCACGTCGGCCTCGCGGGCTGGATCGTCGAGCGGTTCAACTGCCCGCTGGTGATGACGCAGGTCGAATATCTGCAATCGGTCTACCACCAGAACCGCGGCACCGAGGAGCGGCGCGAAGCCCAGCGGCTGTTCTTCCGCCGCCACGGCATGGACGAGTCGCTCACCGAAAAGCTGCTCGGCCGCGGCCAGGATTATCTCAAGCGCGTCTCGGTGCTGCCGCCGTCCTACCGCCGCATCTCGCATGGCGACGAGGTCGTGATCGGCACCCGCCGCTTCAAGGTGATCACCGGCGGCGGGCACGCGCTCGACCAGGTGATGCTGTATTGCGCCGACGACAAGCTGTTCCTCTCCGCCGACCAGGTGCTGAGCAAGATCTCGCCGAATGTCAGCGTCTGGGCGGTCGAACCCGACCAGAACTCGCTCGGCGAATATCTGGCCTCGCTCGCGAGCCTGACCACCACCCTGCCTTACGATCTGCTGGTGCTGCCCGGCCACGGCGTGCCGTTCTATGGTCTGAAGACCCGCATCAAGCAGCTCGCCGATCACCACGAGGAGCGCTGCCGCCTGATCGCGGAAGCCTGCAGCGAGGTGCCGCAGACCTCGCGCGCATTGGTGCCTGTCGTGTTCAACAAGCACGTGCTGGACGAGCACCAGATGGGCTTTGCCGCCGGCGAACTCGTTGCCCACGTCAATTACATGATCGTCGAGGGCCGGCTGACGGCGGAGACGAAAGACGGCGTGCTCCAGTTCCGGACGACGTGAGCTTTTCACCTCTCCCCGCCTGCGGGGAGAGGTCGGTCGCGAAGCGACCGGGTGAGGGAGACTCTCCGCGAGTCCAACTCTCACCGTGCTCGTGGAAGCAGCCCCCCACCCCAACCCTCCCCCGTAAGAACGGGGCGAGGGAGCGCACCGTCAGTGCGGCAGAGCTCACTTCATATTCGCGATCGCGTGCAGCGCCGCGACGTAGCCGAACGGGCCCAGCCCGCAGATCACACCGGTGGCCACGAACGAGATCTTGGAGTGGCGGTGATATTCGTCGCGGGCGTGGATGTTGGAGATATGGACCTCCAGCACCGGGCCTTCGAAGGTCTTGATCGCGTCCATGATCGAGACCGAGGTGAAGGAAAGACCGGCCGGATTGATGATGATGGCATCGGCGTCCTGCCGCGCCGACTGGATCAGATCGACCAGCACGCCTTCATGGTTGGACTGGTGGAAGGCCAACTTGAGCCCGAGCTTGGCGGCCGCTTCCTCGCAGCTTGCGTTGACCTGGTCGAGCGTGGTCGTGCCGTAGATGTGCGGCTCGCGGATGCCGAGCATGTTGAGGTTGGGACCGTTGAGGATCATCACGCGTTTCATGGACAGGTCCTTCTGGAAGTTAGCCACCGAACCACTTGGCCGGGCCGGTGACGAGAACGGGAAACAGCGTCAGCAAGGCTAGCACGACGAGCTGCGCGATCATGAAGGGCCAGACGCCGCGGATCAGATCATCCATCGAGACGCGGGCAACGCCACAGACGACGTTGAGCACGACGCCGACCGGCGGCGTGATCAGCCCGATCGCATTGTTGATGATGAAGAGCACGCCGAAATAAACGGGGTCGATGCCAGCCTGCTTGACGATCGGCATCAGGATCGGCGTCAGGATCAGGATCGTCGGCGTCATGTCCAGCGCGGTGCCGACGATGACGACGATGATCATCAGAACGAAGGTGAGGAGGGTCTTGTTGCCCGCGAACGGTTGCACGAGCGCAACGATCTGGTCGGAAATCTCGGCAACCGTGATCAGCCAGGACGATACCAGCGCCGCGGCGACGAGAAACATCACGACAGCCGTGGTCTGCGCGGTACTCACCAACAGTGCCGGCAGTTGTGCCGGCCTGAGCTCGCGATAGACGCCCATCGCCACCACCAGCGAATAAACGGCGACGACGACGGCCGCTTCCGTCGGCGTGAAGATGCCGAAGCGCAGGCCGAAAATGATGATCATCGGCAGCATCAGGGCCCAGAAGCCGTCGATCAGCGCACGCCAGATCTCGGCGATGCTCTTGCGCGGCAGGCGCGCCGGGTTCTCCTTGCGCACCACCCACCACCAGGCAAAGCACAGGCCGACGCCGAGCAGCATGCCCGGCACGATGCCGGCCAGAAACAGCTTCGAGATCGAGACATTGGCGGCGACACCGAAAATGACGAAACCGATCGACGGAGGAATGACGGGCGCGATGATCCCGCCGGCAGCGACGAGGCCAGCCGCACTGGCGCGATTGTGGCCAGCCGCGGCCATCATCGGCACCAGAAGCGCACCGAGCGCCGCGGCGTCCGCGACCGCCGAGCCCGAGAGCGAGGCCAGGATGCATGACGTGAGGATCGCGACATAGCCGAGCCCGCCGCGGAAATGGCCGACCAGCGCGATCGCGAAGTTGAGGATGCGGCGCGCCAGCCCGCCGGTGTTCATGACTTCGCCGGCTAGGATGAAGAACGGCACCGCCATCAACGGAAAGGAATCGACGCCATTGATGACGTTCTGCGCGATGATCTGGGAATCGAACATCGCGAGATAGGTCATCAGCGCGATACCGCAGACGATCAGCGCAAACGCGATCGGCATGCCGATCGCCATGGCGCCGAGCAGCGAGAAGGTGAAGACGGCGACAGTCATGCCTGCTGCTTTCCGCTCGCGGTGCCAGAAGAATGCGGGAGCTCCTCGGACTCGCTGATGGCGATCAGATCGGCATCGGCGACCTGCCCGGTCACGAGCCGATAGAGCTCGTGCACGATGATCACGCAGGAGGAGGCGCCGAACACGATCCCGGCGGTGTAGAACAGGCCGACCGAGAGCCCCGAGGCGGGCGCCACCGTGTCCCAGTTCAGCACCGTCTGCTTCCAGGAGCCTTCCGTCAGCAGCACGGAGGCATAGAGCATCAGCGCGTGGCTGAGGCCGTAGCAGACCTTGCGGCCGAACGGCGACAGCACCTTGACGAGACTGTCGACGCCGAGATGGGCATGCTCCTTCAGGCCGATGATCGCGCCCAGAAACACCATCCACACGAACAGCCAGCGCGACAGCTCTTCCGAGATCGCAATCCCGGAATTGAAGCCGTAGCGCAGCACGACGTTGCCGAACACCAGCACCACCATGGCGGCGAGCAGCACCGCGATCACCGCGCGGAGCAGCCAGAAATAGGCATTGACCATCGTTTTCATCATGTCCGACCTGCTGCGCGTCGGCTTACGGCTTCAGCGCGTGCACGCGGTCGAGCTCGCTGTTGAACAGCTTGACGATGGCGGGGTCGTAGTCGGCCGAGAATTTTTCCGCGATCGGCTTGGTCTTCTCGCGCATGCGATCGAGCTCGGCGGGTGCGATCTCGTTGACCGCCATGCCCTTGGCCTTGAGCTCGTCAATCGCGGCGGCAGCCTGCTCGCGGCTGACCTTCCGCTGGTAGTCGCGCGCCTCGATCGCCGCGTCCTGCAAGATCTTCTGCTCGTCGGGCGAGAGTCCGTCCCAGAATTTCTTGCTGATCAGGATGATGTTGGTCGAGTAGGTATGATTGGTGACGCTGAGATATTTCTGCACCTCGAAGAACTTGTTCGACAGGATCACGGAGAACGGGTTCTCCTGGCCGTCGACGGTGCCCGTCTCCAGCGCGCTATAGAGCTCCGAGAAACTCATCGGCACCGGGTTGGCGTTGAAGGCCTTGAAGGTCTCCAGATAGACCGGGTTCGGGATCACACGGATCTTGATGCCGCCGAGGTCCTCGCCCCTGGTGATGGCACGCTTGCTGTTGGTGACGTTGCGGAAGCCGAGATCCCAATAAGCGAGACCAACCAGCCCCTTCTCAGGCAGCTTTGCCAGCAGCGCTGCGCCGAGCGGACCATCGAGCAGGGCGTCGGCCTGCTGCGGCGTCGAGACGATGAAGGGGAAATCGATCAGGCCGTAATCCTTGACGATGCCGACCAGCGACGTCGTCGCCGGCGACTGCATCTCCTGGGTGCCGGCGCGCAGCGCCGATTGCTGCTGCATCTCGCTGCCCAGCTGATTGGCCGGATATTCGCGCACCTTGAGCTTGCCGCCGCTCTTGGCCGCGACGATCTCGGCGAATTTCTGCACGCCTTTGCTGACGGGATGGTCGGTGTTGTTGAGGTGCCCCCAGCGGATGGTGCGCTCCTGAATGGCCTGCGCCGAGGCCGGCCCCATCGCGCCCAAGGCGACCGCGCCGATCGCCGCCACCAAAGCCAGACCTTTGAACCGAACGGGCATCGCCCCCTCCCCTGTTGATCTCGTTCTTAGGGGCGGGAACGTCTTATATGATGAATTATAAATCAACCTATATTTTAGATTTTGTATGATATTACAAGAAACGCTTGATAAAGTTACGAAATTTGGCAAAACGCACGTCCAAAGCGCTAGGATGAGGCATGGACACCCTTCCCGACACGACAGCCGAGACGGTGGGCGACAGCGCCTATCGCCGCATCCGCACCGACCTGATCTTCGGCAAGCTGACGCCGGGGCAGAAGCTGAAGCTCGAGCGGATGAGCGGCGCCTACGGCACCAGCATCTCGACGCTGCGCGAGACGCTGAACCGGCTGTGCTCGGAAGGTTTTGTCGTCGCCGAAGGCCAGCGCGGCTTCGAGGTCGCGCCGATCTCGGCGACCGAATTCCAGGAGATCGCGGAGCTGCGCGAGCTGCTCGAGAACCACATGATCGAGAAGTCGTTCGCGGCCGGCGATCTCGACTGGGAAGCGCACATCGTCTCGGCGCATCACAAGCTCGCGGCGATGGAGCGGATGCTGCTGTCAGGCGAGCGGTCCGATGCGGAAAGCTGGAAACAGTGCGATTTCCAGTTTCATCGCGCGCTCGTCGCGGCCTGCGGCTCGAAGGTGCTGCTCGATGCGCATGCCGCGGTCTATGACCGCTATCTGCGCTACCAGATGATCGCCGTGGTGTTCCGCGGCGAGATGGCGGCGGCCGAGCATCGCGAGCTGAAAGAGCTGGCGCTGAAGCGCGACGCCAAGAGCGCGAACAAGGTGCTGCACACCCACATCCATGATTGCGTGGCGCATGCCTTGCGCAATTCGGATTGGTTAAAGCCGGTGGCGGTCGTAAAGGAGGCGCGGAGCGAGCCGCGCAAGAAGGCCAAGGCCGGGTAGACCCGCACCGCCGCCAATGGTGCAAAGCAACATTGCCTCGCGCGCGAACTTGATCGGGATCAAGTTTCAAATCGCACGATAGGGCATTTTGCCCAAATGCTCCTCGCCCCCAAATGTGGGATAGCGCATAGACACTAGAGCTGGAAAAGCTCTAAGAAGATGCGCCCTTTTGGTCAGTTCCGTCTTAGGTTTTGCCGATGGATTACGCCCAGTTTTTCAATACCGCCCTCGATCGTCTCCACACCGAGCGGCGCTACCGCGTGTTCGCCGATCTCGAACGCATCGCCGGCCGGTTCCCGCATGCGCTCTGGCACTCGCCGAAGGGCAAACGCGACGTCGTGATCTGGTGCTCCAACGATTATCTCGGCATGGGCCAGCACCCGAAGGTGGTCGGCGCCATGGTCGAAACCGCGACCCGCGTCGGCACCGGCGCAGGCGGCACCCGCAACATCGCAGGCACGCATCATCCGCTGGTGCAGCTCGAGGCCGAGCTCGCCGATCTCCACGGCAAGGAAGCGTCGCTGCTGTTCACCTCGGGCTATGTCTCGAACCAGACCGGCATCGCGACCATCGCGAAGCTCATTCCGAACTGCTTGATCCTGTCGGACGAGCTCAACCACAATTCGATGATCGAGGGCATCCGCCAGTCCGGCTGCGAGCGCGTCGTGTTCCGCCACAACGACCTCGCCGACCTCGAAGAGAAGTTGAAGGCCGCAGGTCCGAACCGGCCGAAGCTGATCGCCTGCGAGAGCCTCTATTCGATGGACGGCGACGTCGCTCCGCTCGCCAAGATCTGCGATCTTGCCGAGAAATATGGCGCGATGACCTATGTCGACGAGGTCCATGCCGTCGGCATGTACGGCCCGCGCGGCGGCGGCATCGCCGAGCGTGACGGCGTCATGCATCGCATCGACATTCTCGAAGGCACGCTGGCCAAGGCGTTCGGCTGTCTCGGCGGCTACATCGCCGCCAACGGCCAGATCATCGACGCCGTGCGCTCCTACGCGCCGGGCTTCATCTTCACCACCGCGCTGCCTCCGGCGATCTGCTCGGCCGCGACCGCCGCGATCAAGCATCTGAAGACCTCGAACTGGGAGCGCGAGCGCCACCAGGACCGCGCCGCCCGCGTCAAGGCGATCCTCAACGCCGCCGGCCTGCCTGTGATGTCGAGCGACACCCATATCGTGCCGCTGTTCATCGGCGATGCCGAGAAGTGCAAGCAGGCGTCCGACCTGCTGCTGGAACAGCACGGCATCTACATTCAGCCGATCAACTATCCGACGGTGGCCAAGGGCACCGAACGCCTGCGCATCACGCCCTCGCCCTATCACGACGACGGCTTGATCGATCAGCTCGCCGAAGCGCTCCTGCAGGTGTGGGACCGCCTCGGTCTGCCGCTCAAGCAAAAGTCGCTGGCGGCGGAGTAGGCCTGCTTCCACCCTCCCCTGGAGGGGGAGGGTCGGCTCACATTGAGCGCAGCGAAATGGGAGACGGGGTGGGGTGACAGTCTCTCCACCTCCGACGCTGCTCGTGTGGAAAGATCACCCCACCCCGCTCGCGCTTCGCGCGATCGAGCCTCCCCCTCCAGGGGAGGGTAAGTGCCGGTGCCCGCCCGCACCACCTTAACGACAACCCCAATTCCCGCCCCGGTAGGGCATTTCGCTGTCGCTTGCGCCCGCCCAACGCGCTAGATTTGCAGGGAAAATGAGTTCGGGCGCCCTCGCGCCCAGGGAGAAGCGCGCTCGCCATGCTGCACGACTGGGGCGTGATCGCTGCCGCCTTCGGCTATATCGGCTTCCTGTTCCTGGTGGCGAGCCACGGCGACCGCCGCTCGCCGGCCGGGCGCGGCCGCGCGTCCGGGCTGATCTATCCGCTGTCGCTCGCGATCTATTGCACCTCCTGGACCTTCTTCGGCTCGGTCGGCTTCGCCACCCGCGCCTCGACCGACTTCCTAGCCATCTATGTCGGTCCGATCCTGATGATCGGGCTCGGCGCGGGTGTCCTGCGCCGCGTGATCCAGCTCGCGAAGGCGCACAACATCACCTCGATCGCCGACTTCATCGGCGCGCGCTACGGCAAGAGCCAGGCTGTGGCGGCAACGGTGGCGCTGATCGCGATCATCGGCTCGGTGCCCTACATCGCTCTCCAGCTCAAGGCGGTCGCCTCCTCGCTCGAAACGATCCTGAGCGAGGACCAGGCGTTCTCCCACATCCCGATCCTCGGCGACATGGCGCTGATGGTGACGCTGGCGATGGCCGCCTTCGCCGTGCTGTTCGGCACGCGGCAGACCGACGCCACCGAGCACCAGCACGGACTGATGCTGGCGGTCGCAACCGAATCCATCATCAAGCTGATCGCCTTCCTTGCCGCCGGCATCTTCGTCACCTTCTGGATGTTCTCGCCACACGAATTGATCGAGCGCGCGATGAGGACGCCGGAGGCGGTGCGCGCCATCAACTATTCGCCGTCGATCGGCAACTTCCTCACCATGACGCTGCTGTCGCTCTGCGCGATCATGCTGCTGCCCCGCCAGTTCCACGTCAGCGTGGTCGAAAACTCCTCGGATGCCGAGGTCAGCCGCGCGCGCTGGCTGTTCCCGTTCTATCTCGTCGCCATCAATTTGTTCGTGATCCCGATCGCGCTCGCCGGCCTCGTCACCTTTCCGTTCGGCGCGGTCGAACCGGACATGTATGTGCTGGCGCTGCCGATGGAGGGCGGCGCGGGACTTCTCAGCGTCGCCGTCTTCGTCGGGGGGCTGTCGGCGGCGACCGCGATGGTGATCGTCGAATGCGTCGCGCTCTCCATCATGGTCTCGAACGACCTCGTGGTGCCATTGGTGCTGCAGCGGCGGCCGGAGGGGCGCACCGGCGGCGCCGATTTCAGCGACTTCCTGCTGCGCTCGCGCCGGCTTGCGATCTTCGCCATCATGGTGATGGCCTATTTCTACTACCGCGCGCTCGGCAACACCCAGCTTGCGGCGATCGGCCTGCTCTCCTTTGCCGCCATCGCCCAGCTCGCGCCAAGCTTCTTCGGCGGGCTGCTGTGGCGGCGCGCCACCGCGCGCGGCGCTATCGGCGGCATGCTGGTCGGCTTCGCGGTGTGGCTCTACACGCTGTTCATCCCGAGCTTCATGGATTCCTCGACGGCGGGCATCCTGCTGCTCCAGCACGGCCCGTTCGGGATCGAGGCGCTGCGCCCGCAGGCGCTGTTCGGCGCCGACCTGCCGCCGCTGATGCACGGCGTAATCTGGTCGCTGTCGCTCAACATCCTGACCTATGTGCTGCTGTCGCTGGCGCGGCGGCCGTCCTCGATCGAGCTGGTGCAAGCCGATCTGTTCGTACCCAACACGCTCGCGCCGATCTCCCCGAACTTCCGCCGCTGGCGCACCACCGTCACGGTGCAGGACATCCAGACCACGGTCGCGCAATATCTCGGGCCCGACCGCGCCCGGCACTCCTTCGAGGCATTTTCGGTGCGGCGCAATGTGCGCCTGGAATCCGGTGCGCCCGCCGATTTCGAACTGCTGCAGCACGCCGAGCACCTGATCGCCTCTTCGATCGGCGCAGCCTCCTCGCGGCTCGTGATGTCGCTGCTGCTGCGCAAGCGGACGGTCTCGGCGAAGGCGGCGCTGAAACTGCTCGACGATTCCCACGCCGCGCTGCATTTCAATCGCGAGATCCTCCAGACCGCGCTCAACCATGTCCGCCAGGGCATCGCCGTGTTCGACGCCGATCTGCAGCTGATCTGCTCCAACCGGCAGTTCGGCGATCTCCTGAACGTGCCGCCGCATTTCATCCAGTTCGGCACGCCATTGCGTGAAATCCTGGAATTCATGGGTGTGAGCGAACCGGACAATCCGGTCGAGCGCGAAGCCATGCTGGAGCGGCGACTCGCGGCTTACACCACCGACAGCGAGCCCTATCTCGAGCGCCTGCCCGACCGCCACATGGTGATCGAGATCTTGACCAACCGCATGCCCGGCGGCGGCTTCGTCATCACCTTCACCGACGTCACGCCGACGTTCGAGGCCGCCGAAGCGCTGGAGCGCGCCAACGCGACGCTCGAAAAGCGCGTGCGCGACCGCACCGAGGAGCTGACCCGGCTGAATTCCGAGCTGGCGCTGGCCAAGAGCGCGGCCGAGGACGCCAGCATCTCCAAGACGCGCTTCCTGGCGGCGGCCAGCCACGACATCCTCCAGCCGCTGAACGCGGCGCGGCTCTATGTCACCAGCCTGGTCGAACGCCAGCACAGCGGCGAGGAGACGCGGCTGGTCGAGAACATCGACGAATCGCTCCAGGCGATCGAGGAGATCCTCGGCGCACTGCTCGACATATCGCGGCTGGACGCCGGCGCGATGACGACCTCGATTTCGAGCTTCAAGATGGCCGATTTGATGCGCTCGCTCGAGATCGAGTTTGCGCCGATCGCGCGCGCCAAGAACCTCGAGCTCGCCTTCGTGCCCTGCTCGCTGCCGGTCGAGTCCGATCGGCTGTTGCTGCGGCGCCTGCTCCAGAACCTGATCTCCAACGCGATCAAATACACCCCGCGCGGACGCGTGCTGGTCGGCTGCCGCCGCCAGGGCCCTTCGCTGAAAATCTGCGTCTACGACACCGGCGTCGGCATCCCCCCCGTCAAGCGCGGCGAGATCTTCAAGGAATTCCACCGCCTCGAACAGGGCGCGCGGATCGCCCGCGGCCTTGGACTCGGCCTCTCGATCGTCGAGCGTCTTGCACGCGTGCTCAAGCACGGCATCGCCATCGACGGCAACAAGAGCGGCGGCTCGGTCTTCTCCGTGACAGTGCCGACAGCCAAGGCGATCACCCACACCGCTGCCGTCACCAGCGCGACGCCGCTGGCGCGTAGGCCGATCTCGGGCGCCCTCATCGTCTGCATCGAGAACGACGCGGCGATCCTCGACGGCATGCGCACGCTGCTGAAGGCCTGGGACGCCGAGGTCATCGCGGTCGCCGACCCCGAGGGCGCGATCGCCGCGATCGAAGGCGCGGGCCGCCGCGTCACCGGCCTGCTGGTCGATTATCACCTCGACCGCGGCAATGGCATTGCCGCCATCCGCGACATCCGCCGCCGCTTCGGCGACGGCATCCCCGCGATCCTGATCACCGCCGACCGTAGCCCCGCAGTGCAGGTCGCCGCGCGCGAGGAAAACGTCGCGGTGCTCAACAAGCCGGTGAAGCCGGCCTCGCTCCGCGCCCTGCTGGGACAGTGGCGCACGCAGCAGATGGTGGCGGCGGAGTAAGACGCGGTCAGTAGTCGGTCGAGACGCTGAGCGCGCGCCACTTCTCCAGCTCGTCGAGGCGTTGCCGGTCCGTCGCCGCGATGGCGTTCACCGCGTCGCTGCCGAGCGCGATCCGCAGCGGCGGGCTGTCCATGTCGACGAGCTCCAGCACGACGGCCGCGGCCTTCGCCGGATCGCCCGGCTGGCGGCCATCGTAATCGCGCTGCATCCTGACGGCCGCGCCAACGACGGCATCGTACTCTGCCCGCCCTTCGCCGGTCGCATGCGCTGACTGCGCAAAGCCCGTGCGGAAGCCGCCGGGTTCGACGATCGTCACGTGCACGCCGATCAACGCCATCTCGCGCGCCAGCGATTCCGAAAAGCCCTCGATGCCCCATTTCGCGGCCGAATAGGCCGCGCGTGCGGGGGCTCCGATCCGTCCGCCGACGGATGAGAATTGCACGATATGCCCGCGGCGCTGCCGGCGCAGCACGGGGATCGCCGCCTTGGTGACGATGATGGTGCCGAGCAGATTGACCTCGATCTGCTGACGGAACGAGGCCAGGCTCGTGTCCTCGACCGATCCGAGATCGCCATAGCCGGCATTGTTCACGACCACATCGACGCCGCCGAATGCCTCCACGGCGAGGCTGATGGCCGCTTGCGCGGCCGCCTCGTCGGTCACATCGAGTGTTACAAGTCGCAACCTCTCGCCAAAGCGCTCACTCAACGGTTCGAGCGGCTTCGTGTCCCGGGCCGTAGCCGCCACGCGATCTCCCGCCGCAAGCGCGGCTTCCGTGATCGCACGCCCGAGCCCGCGCGAGCTGCCGCTGATGAACCAGATCTTTGACACGGTGGGCTCCTGACCGCTCAAGGCGCAAGCCGGGTGAAGACGTAGTCGTGGCTCTTCGCGCGGGCGTCATGGCAGGCGAAGCAGGTGCGGTGCTGGGCCTCGTCGACGGGCTTGCCGTTGATGAAGCGGCCGAACCCCCAGCCGCCGGTGGACGCATATTTCCTGGAATCCTTGACCATCACCTGCACCGTGGTGGCCGCGCCGGGGATCGTTGCGGATGCGAATTCCGGCGACTGTTTCCGTTTCCAGGCGCGCTTGACCAGAATGGTGCCATCGGGGAACGGAAGTTTTCCGGCCTGATAAGCATCGATCGCGGTCTGGTTGCCGACGACGGCGCGAAGCTCGTCGAGCGGTGCCGCCTCTTCGGCCGGCGCGATCAGCTCCCACTGCTTGTAACCAGCAGGAATCGTGACGCCGAAGATCGGCGAGGCGTCTGCCGTGTTGCCTTGTGCCGGGCCCTCGGCAAGAGCAATCGAGACCAGGTAGGGCACGCAAGTCAGGAGAACGACGAGAAGGAGCGCGGCCAGCGTGAGAGCCGTCGCATATGAGCGCTTTTTCTTGTCAGGTTCGATGGACGTCATGACGTTCCTTCATGCTGGGATCGCGGCATCCTCGGTCCAGCCGCGCTGGACCGAGGCATCGAATGAACGCTCAGGCGCCGTCGGCGTCGATGACGGCCTTGGCGAAGGCTTGCGGTGCCTCCTGCGGCAGATTGTGGCCGATGCCGCCGGTGATCAGGCGGAAGTCGTACCGGCCTGAGAACCTCTTGGCATAGGCGCTGGGGTCGGGATGCGGCGCACCGTTGGCGTCGCCTTCCATGGTGATCGTCGGGACGCTGATCACCGGAGCTGCGGCGAGCTTCTTTTCGAGCTCCTCGTATTTCGCTTCGCCCTGGGCAAGCCCGAGCCGCCAGCGGTAATTGTGGATCGTGATGCCGACATGATCCTTGTTGTCCAGCGCCGCCGCGCTCTGGCTAAAGGTCGCGTCGTCGAACTTCCATTGCGGCGAGGCGAGCTTCCAGATCAGTTTTGCGAAATCATGCGTGTACTTCTCGTATCCGGCGCGGCCGCGCTCGGTCGCGAAATAGAACTGGTACCACCATTGCAGCTCGGCCGACGGCGGCAGCGGCGCGTTGCCCGCGGCCTGGCTCGAGATCAGATAGCCGCTGACCGACACCAGCGCACGGCAGCGATCCGGCCACAACGCAGCGATGATATCGGCGGTGCGCGCGCCCCAGTCGAAGCCGGCGATAACCGCCTTCTTGATGTCGAGCTTGTCCATCAGCGCGATGATGTCGACGGCCATGGCCGCGGGCTCGCCGTTGCGCGGCGTCTCGCTGGAAAGGAAATGCGTCGAGCCGTAGCCGCGCAGATAAGGGATGATCACGCGATAGCCGGCCTTTGCCAGGATCGGCGCGACATCGACGAAGGCGTGAATGTCGTAAGGCCAGCCGTGCAGCAGGATCGCCACGGGACCGTTCGAGGGACCTGCTTCCGCATAGCCGACATTGAGGACGCCGGCGTCGATCTGCTTGATCGGACCGAACGACGCATTCGATGCGGACGACTTCGGCGCGTCCGTTTCGGCACGGGCGAGGTCGATCACGCCGAGACCGACGGCGACGGTTCCCGCGGCGACGCCGAAAAATTTGCGGCGGTGCTGGTCGATGATCTGTTTCATGGTGGTGCTACCTTGTTGATGGTTGGTGATGTTCGTCAGATCAGCGCGACCGTGACGTCGATATTGCCGCGGACGGCCTTGGAATAAGGGCAGGTCTGGTGCGCCTCATCGACGATGCCGCGCGCGATCTCGCGATCGAGGCCCGGCAGGCTGACGTTGAGGCGCGCGCTGAGCGAATAGGCGCCCTCGTCGAGCACGAGATCGATCTCCGCATCGATCGCGCATTTCCGGGGAAGCTCGATCTTGCGCTTGCGGGCCGCGATCTCCATCGCGCCTTCGAAGCAGGCCGACCAGCCGGCCGCGAACAATTGCTCGGGATTGGTGCCGATGCCGGTGCCGCCCGGCGGCGACAGCTTGACATCGAGGCGGCCGTCGGAGCTGCGCGATATGCCGTCGTGCCGTCCGCCGCCGGTATGGGTCCTGGCCGTGTAGAGCAGTTTTGCCGCTTGCGTCATGAAGGTCTCCTTGCCGTCGCGCAACTGACTAGCAGCGGCCGCGGCAGGACACCCGTTTGGACTTGTGAGAAGTTGTGAGGCCCCGGCGCGCAGCCCCGCCGCGAGGCCTGCATCAGCGGTCTGATGCCGATGCAGGTGCGGCCTTGCCGGATTGCGATCATCTGGCTATCCGGTCGGTTTGAAAGGACAACATTTCGCCATGACCGAGCCGGCCGGCACCGCAACGGGAACCCAATCGTTCGGGCCATTCACCGTGACATCGCAGGAAAGGCTCGTGATGCGCGACGGCGTCGCGCTGCCGCTCGGCGCGAAGGCCTTCGACACGCTGATTGCGCTGATGTCGCGGCCGAACGAGGTCGTCAGCAAATGGGATCTGATGGCGCTGGTGTGGCCCGGCCTGACCGTCGAAGAAGCCAATCTGCGCTTTCACGTCGCAGCCCTGCGCAAGGCGCTCGGCGACGGCAAGGACGGCGCCCGCTACATCACCACGCTCTCCGGCCGCGGCTATTGCTTCGTGGCGCCGATCTCCAAGGCGGAAATCGCGGCCGAGCGACGCCCCGCGCAGCGAACGGAATTGCCGCCCGTCAAGCTGCCGAACCGGCTGCAACGGATGGTCGGGCGCGACGATGCGGTCGCCGCCGTCTCCGACAAGCTCATCGGCTCGCGCTTCGTCACGATCGTCGGCCCGGGCGGCGTCGGCAAGACCGCCGTTGCGGTGGCAATCGCGCACGACCTGCTGGAGACTTTCTCCGACGCCGCGCATTTCGTCGACCTCGCCGCGCTCAGCGATCCCGATCTCGTGATCACCTCGATTCTGCTGATGCTGGGCTTGCCGGCGCAGACCGACGATCCCCTGCCTGCATTGCTCGCGCATCTCGGCGACAAGCGGATGCTGCTGATCCTCGACAATTGCGAGCACGTCGTCGCCGCCGCGGCGCCGCTGGCAGCAGAAATCTTTCACGCCGCACCGCATGTCCATATCCTCGCCACGAGCCGCGAGGCCCTGCGCGTCGAGGGCGAGCAGGTCTACCGATTGGCGCCGCTCGCCGTTCCGCCTGACAATCCCGGGCTGACCGCGGCTGCCGCACAGACCTATCCCGCGCTTCAGCTCTTCCTCGAACGTGCCATGGCCGGCGGCGCGCAGATCGCGCTCGACGACGCCAATGCCGCGATCGTCGCCGGGATCTGCCGCAAGCTCGACGGCATGGCGCTGGCGATCGAGCTCGCCGCCGGCCGGGTCGAAGCCTACGGCCTGGAGCAGACGGCCGCACTGCTCGACGAACGCCTCAATCTGCTCTGGCAGGGCCAGCGCACCGCGCCGCCGCGGCAGAAGACGTTGCAAGCGACGCTGGACTGGAGCTACGGGCTCCTGTCCGACACCGAGCGCCTCGTGCTGCGCCGGCTTGCCGTCTTCGCCGGTCACTTCACCATCGACGCCGCGCTCGAAATCGTGCCGGACGAGCGCGTCGACCGCTCGCGCCTGTTCGATGCCATCGACAGCCTGGTCGCCAAGTCGATGGTCGCGCCGCGACCGGTCGGCGCCATGATGCGCTACCGTCTGCTCGACACGACGCGCGCCTATCTGCTCGAGATCGAGCCGAACGAGACCGCGCTTGCCGCCCGCCACGCGACCTACTACCGGCGATGGCTGGAGCAGGCCGGCACGACATGGGCGACGGTGCCGAGCGCCGACGAACGCGCGATCCATTTCTCCGCGCTTCACAACGTGCGCGCCGCGCTGGACTGGTGCTTCGGCACGGGCGGCGATGCCGGCATCGGCATTGCGCTCGCCGCCGCGGCGGCTCCGATCTTTCTCGCGATGTCGCTGCTGATCGAATGCCGGCGCTGGTCGGAACGGGCGCTGCTTGCGATCGATCCGCCCTCGCGCGGCAGCGCCGAGGAAATGCACATCCAGGCCGCCCTCGGATTGACCTTGATGTTCACGCGTGGCGGCAGCGAGGCTGCGCGTGCCGCCCTGAGCCGGAGCCTGGCGATCGCCGAGGCGCGCGGCGACGCGCCGAACCAGCTCCAGCTGCTCGGCCGCATGCACATCTTCCACGAGCGGATGGGACAGTTCGACGCCGCGCGCAGTTATGCGCAGCAGAGCCTCACGGTCGCCGAGACGCTCGGCGATGCCGCCGCCATCGCCCTCGCCCATTCGCTGCTGGGTGTCTCCTTGCATCTGGCCGGCGAGCATCGCGACGCACTGAGCATGCTGGAGGCCGCCTGGCACGGGCCGGGCACGGAGCGGATCAGCACGGTCCACGGCTTCGATCACCGCAACCGGGCCGGCATCGCGCTCGCGCGCGAGCTTTGGTTGCAGGGCCGACCGGCGGCTGCGCGGCAACTGGCGCTGCAGACGGTCACCGAGGCCGCGCAGATGGACCATCCGATCACGCTCTGCATCGCGTTGATCTGGGCGGTCTCGATCGATCTCTGGAGCGGGGATCTCGACGGCGCGGAAGAGAACATCGACCGCTTCATCGCACATGCCGAAACGCGCTCGATGGGCCCTTATCTCGCGGTCGGCCGCGGCGTCAAAGGCGAGCTGGCGATCCGGCGCGGCGACGCCGCTGGCGGCGTCGAGACGATACGGGCCTGTCTGCGAGAGCTCCACGACGCCGGTTACGAGCTGCTCACCACGACGTTCAACATCGCACTCGTGCATGGCTTGCTGGCGCTTGGGCAGATCGAGCGGAGTGCGCGCCTGATCGATGACGCGATCGGCCTCGTCGAGCAAAGCGGCGATCATCTCTACATGCCCGAGCTGCTGCGCATGAAGGGCAAGGTGTCGCTGTCATTGCCGCAGCCGAACCGTGGAGAGGCCGAAAACCACCTGATGCAGTCGTTGGAACTGAGCCGTCGCAACGGTGCAAAAGCCTGGGAGCTGCGGGCTGCGATCGATCTCACCGAGTTCCTTGCTGAACGTGGCCGGTGTGAGGAAGCGAAGCGGTTGCTGCAGTCGGCGCTCGAGGGCTTTGCCGAGGGCTCCGAGACTGCGGATATCAAGGCCGCCAAAAGGCTCCTGGGGTGACCCAGGTCGGCAGTGCGCACCGACGACGGCTTACCCCGTCGGGGTGCCCTGCTTCCACTGGCCGCCGGCGATCTTCGCCGCGGCAATCACCGCCTGGGTGCGGCTCTCGACACCGAGCTTTTGCAGGATCGCCGAGACATGCGCCTTGATGGTGGCTTCGGAGACGCCGAGCTCGTAGGCGATCTGCTTGTTGAGCAGCCCTTCCGACAGCATCATCAAGACCCGGACCTGCTGCGGCGTCAGCGTCACCAGGCGGTCGCGCAGGCGCGTCATGTCGGGATCGGCGGCAGCCGATAGATCGGTGTCGGTGGGAACCCAGACGTCCCCCTCCATCACCTTGAGGATCGCGTCGCGCAAGGTCTCGACGCCGAATCGCTTCGGGATGAAGCCGGAGGCGCCGAAATCGAGCGAACGGCGAATCGTGGCGCTGTCGTCGGAGGCCGAGACGATCACCACCGGGATGGCCGGGTATTGCGCGCGCAGATAGATCAGCCCGGAAAAGCCGGAGATCCCGGGCATCGAGAGGTCGAGCAGGACCAGATCGACGTCGGATGTCTGTTCCAGCAGCTTGGTGAGATCCTCGAACGATCCGGCCTCGTCGATCCTGGCCGAGGTCAGGACGCCCGCCACCGCTTGCCGCAACGCGTCGCGGAACAGGGGATGGTCATCGGCAATGACGAGATGGGTCGAAGGAGCGCTCATCGTTCTCTTGCTGGCATTCACACCGGGCCAGTAGGCCGGCCCGGGGCCTTGGTCAATTCTTTCCCGACCGGCCGTGGCATGCAAGTGGGCATTATCCCTTTGCGGGAACGGGGTTAACCCATGGTCGAGCGCTATCGTGCCGGATTGAAAGGTCCGCGGCGTCAGGTGCGCGTCAGTGCGCAAGGCCGAAAGTCGTATTGGGGCGGGTTTCACGCCGATGTTACCTTGGAGCCAAGACCTGGGTTGATCCGGCATGACCGGATATCCGGGGCGCGAGGAAACGCATTTCGGGGAGCGACTCAACATGTCGACAATGGCTGTGTCTCAAGCGGGCGCGGGAGGAATGACGAAGGACGAACGGTTCGTCATTCTCGCCTCCTCGCTCGGTACCGTCTTCGAGTGGTACGATTTCTACCTCTACGGTTCGCTGGCCGGCATCATCGGCGCGCAGTTCTTTTCGGCCTATCCGCCGGCAACCCGCGACATCTTCGCGCTGCTGGCCTTCGCCGCGGGCTTCCTCGTCCGTCCGTTCGGCGCCATCGTGTTCGGGCGCGTCGGCGACATCGTCGGCCGCAAATACACCTTCCTCGTCACCATCCTGATCATGGGTCTGTCGACCTTCATCGTCGGCCTGCTGCCCAATGCGGCGACCATCGGCATCGCGGCCCCGATCATCCTGATCGCGCTGCGCCTCGCCCAGGGCCTGGCGCTCGGCGGTGAATATGGCGGTGCGGCGACCTATGTCGCGGAGCACGCGCCGAACGGCAAGCGCGGCTATTACACCTCGTTCATTCAGACGACCGCCACGCTGGGCCTGTTCCTGTCGCTGCTGGTGATCCTGTTCACCCGCAGTGCGATCGGCGAGGCCGATTTCGCGGCCTGGGGCTGGCGCATCCCGTTCCTGGTCTCGGTGCTGCTGCTCGGCATCTCGGTCTGGATCCGGCTCCGCCTCAGCGAATCCCCGATCTTCCAGAAGATGAAGGACGAGGGGAAGAGCTCGAAGGCGCCGCTGACGGAAGCCTTCGGCAACTGGCAGAACGGCAAGCTCGTTCTGCTCGCGCTGCTCGGCGGCGTGATGGGCCAGGGCGTGGTCTGGTACACCGGCCAGTTCTACGCGCTGTTCTTCCTGCAATCGATCCTGAAGGTCGACGGCTATACCGCCAACCTGCTGATCGCCTGGTCGCTGCTGCTCGGCACCGGCTTCTTCATCGTGTTCGGCGTGCTCTCCGACAAGATCGGCCGCAAGCCAATCATCCTCGGGGGCTGTCTGATCGCCGCGCTGACCTTCTTCCCGATCTTCAAGATGATCACCACCAACGCCAACCCGGCGCTGGAAAAGGCGATCGAGTCGGTCAAGGTCGACGTGGTGGCGGATCCCGCGGGTTGCGGCGACCTGTTCAACCCGGTCGGCACCCGCGTCTTCAGCGCGCCCTGCGACACCGCACGCGCCTACCTGTCGGGCGCGTCGGTGAAGTACTCGACCTCTTCCGGCCCGGCCGGCTCCGGCGTGAAGGTGGTGGTCAACGGCAAGGACATCGCCTACGCCAACGCCAAGGACGGCAATCCCGCGCTGCTCGCCGCAGTGCAGGCAGCCGGCTATCCGAAGCCGGGCGATGCGGGCATCGTGAAGATGTCGCATCCGTTCGACATCTTCCGTCCGCAGGTGGCCGCGACCGTCGGGCTGCTGTTCATCCTGGTGATCTTCGTCACCATGGTGTACGGCCCGATCGCCGCGATGCTGGTCGAACTGTTCCCGACCCGCATCCGCTACACCTCGATGTCGCTGCCCTACCACATCGGTAACGGCTGGTTCGGCGGCCTGCTGCCCGCGACCGCGTTCGCCATCGTGGCCTCGACCGGCGATATCTATGCGGGTCTCTGGTATCCGGTCATCTTCGCATCGATTACCGTCGTGATCGGCTTCTTCTTCCTGCCCGAGACCAAGGACGTCGACATCAAGGCGACCTGATCGACAGCAGCGATCGACAATACGAACCGGCCGCGGTCTCCGCGGCCGGTTTTGTTTTCAGCCCTAGGGCCCCGTTCCGATGGAATCGGAACGGGGCCCTGGATTCATTATTTTGACGCGTTTTCCATACGCGAACCGGTATCCACTTCGCTCGAAAACGCTCTACTGATTGCTACCCATGAATTGCAGCACCACCTCGCGCCGGTGCGGGCGGGCGCGATGCTCGATCAGGTAGATCGCCTGCCAGGTGCCGAGCGCGAGCTTGCCGTTCAAGACCGGGACCTGAAGCGAGGCCCCGGTTAGCATCGTCTTGATATGCGCCGGCATGTCGTCCGGTCCCTCGGTGTCGTGCGTCCAGCCGCCGTTTTCAGGCGCGAGCCTGGACAGCGACGTGGTGAGATCGACGAGCACGGACGGATCGGCGTTCTCCTGGATCGTCAGCGAAGCCGAGGTGTGCCGGATGAACAGCGTCAGCGCGCCATCGCGCGCCTGAACCTCATTGATGAACTTCGCGGCTTCGCTGGTGAGATCCGTGAAGCCGCGGCCGGGCGTCTGCACGGTCAGCAGTGACGATGCGACGGTGGTGGCTTGCACCGACGATGGCGCCGAGCGCGTGACGGATTTGCCTGATGTCATGAAAGATCTCTCAACTCGGAATGCCGCCGTAGGGTGGGCAAAGGCGCGTAGCGACGTGCCCACGTCTTCTTACGTCACGGTGGAAACATGGTGGGCACGGCGTAAGAACGCCTTTGCCCACCCTACGGCAGCTCAACGCATGGATAGCGCGAAGAGGTCCTCAAATCTTCCCCGAGACGTCCTTCTGCACGCGGTTGGCCATGTCGATCAGCCGGCGCCAGGCCTTTTCCAGGAACGACATCACCCGATCGACATCCTGGTCGCTGGGCAGCGGAATCTCGATCTTGCGGTCCCCCTCGGCGACCTTCGGGTCCTTCTTGAGCGGATCGGATTTCGGCATCGCCTCGTCGATCTTGCCTGACACGGTCGGCCCCGCCGCGATCTGCCCCTTCAGCTTCTCGACTTCGGCCTGGAGCCGGCCGATCTCGGAGTCGAGCGCGGTGCGTTCGTCGGGCACCGCGTAACAGGCCCAGCCCGCGCCGTTCTTGGTGCAGGTCGATACCGTGCCGGTGCGGGTGTCGAGCCGCAGCACGCCCTCGGGGATAGGCGTCATGCTGTAGCGGCCGTTTTCGCTGTCGGGCGCGGACTGTGCGGCAACGAGGCCGCCGCCGATGGTCATCATCGCGGCGAATACCGCCGCTGCAAGCCATGATGCTGTGGATGAATTTGCTGGTCTCATCGCGCTCTCCGCCATGGCGCTTCTGTGGCTTCTCTTCAATTCTACACCCCGGCGAGGCGATCTGCCGCCCAAAACGCGCCACCGATATCAACGATCGCGGCAATCCCTTTGATCCCGCCAGCAGGACGAAATGGTGGTCGTATTCGCCGATCATGAAGAGAGCTGCTGCGGTGCGGCGTCACGCTGTGTGCAGCGTTGCCGCGCGCGCCAATATCATCAAGTAAATCAGATAGATAATAGAACGCGACGCAATCGTGACTTGGCTTGACTTGATTATGGGCCATCAGTATGGTCCGCGCGGCTTTTGAGGGTGGCGGGCGTAATTTCCATTCAGCCGCGGCGTTTCGGGTCTTCGTTGCATGACACAGGGCACGGGACACGGCGAGAATGGGGATCGCGATAGATCGTCCGAGGAAGCTGCGCTTTCCGAACGGCTCGGAAATCTTGATCAGCGGTTGTCCGAATTCCGGGACCGACGAATCAAGACCGAGCAACCCGCAGGTGACGGTGAAGACAGAGCGGCCAGAGCTTCGGCGATGGCGCTTGGTTTCCGGTTATCCTCCGAGTTGGTCGCCGGGGTCGTTGTCGGAGCGGGGATTGGCTGGGGTTTCGACCGCTTGCTGTCGACGTCGCCTTTCGGATTTATCGTGTTCCTGCTGCTGGGCTTCGTGGCCGGCGTGGTGAATGTGGTGAGAACGGCAGGCGCGGGTCAAAACAGGCGCGGTGATTCTTAAGCGATCCGCACCAACAGAGGAATGATCGTGCCGGCCATGCCGGTACGGGCCGGCCCGGCCGGCAGACCGAGACCCGCCGGCATTGCCCGGCAGACCAAGAGATGCCGCGCTGATGAAAATCGACCCGATCCACCAGTTCAACATCGAGCCTCTCTTCACCCTGGGCCATATCGGCAATCACACGATCGCCTTCACCAATTCGTCGCTCTACATGCTGGTGGCGGTGGCGATCATCTCGTTCCTGATGCTTGCCAGTGGCACGCAGCTGGTTCCCGGGCGCCTCCAGTCGGTCGCCGAGATCTCCTACGAATTCGTCGCCTCGACCATCCGTTCGACGGCCGGCGCGGAAGGCATGAAGTTCTTCCCGCTGATCTTCTCGCTGTTCATGTTCATCTGCGTCTCGAACCTGGTCGGCATCATCCCCTATACCTTCACGATCTCGAGCCATCTGATCGTGACGGCCGCGCTCGCGCTTTTGGTCTTCTTCACCGTGCTGATCTACGGCGTTGCCAAGAACGGCCTGAAATTCTTCTCGATCTTCGTGCCTCACGGCGTCCCCGGCTACATCCTGCCGCTGGTGATGTTCATCGAGATCCTGTCGTTCTTCCTGCGGCCGGTCTCCCACAGCGTCCGTCTGTTCGCCAACATGCTGGCCGGCCACATCGCGCTCAAGGTTTTCGCGGGCTTCGTCGCCATGCTCGGCTTCTCGCTCGGCGCGCTCGGCTGGGTCGGCGGCGTGCTGCCGCTGGCGCTCACGGTCGCGCTGTACGCTCTCGAGATTCTGGTCGCGTTCCTGCAGGCCTATGTGTTTGCGATCCTGACCTGCATCTACCTGAACGACGCCATTCATCCGGGACACTGAGCGGTCCGGGGAATTTCCACCCACAACCCAATCTTTCTTCCAAGGAGTCTAAAATGGATCCGGCAGCAGCAAAACTTATCGGCGCGGGCATCGCATGCATCGGCATGGGCGGCGCGGGCGTCGGCGTGGGCGTGATCTTCGGCAACTACCTTGCCGCAGCCGTTCGCAATCCGTCGGCCGCTCAGGGCCAGTTCGGCAACCTGATCTTCGGCTTCGCCGTGACCGAAGCGCTTGGCATTTTCTCGCTGCTGATCGCGCTGCTGCTGCTGTTCGTTCCGCTCTGAGGACGATGTTTCGCGCCGCTTCGACCGAAGCGGCGCGCATGACGGCAACAGGAGTAATCCATGGCTGAGAGTCATGGCGGGGCGAAAAGTCCGGCGGCGGGCGCCCACACCGAGTCCGAAGGCGGTCACGGTGGCGGTTTTCCGCCTTTCGAGAGCGGCACCTATGCTTCACAGCTGGTGTCACTCGCGATCTTCTTCGTCGCGCTTTACGTGATCGTGTCCAAGCTCGCTCTGCCGCGCGTCGGCGGTGCGATCGAGGCACGTCAAAACAAGATCGAGGGTGACCTCGCCGAAGCGCAGAAGCTGAAGGACCAGTCCGACGCGGCGCTGAAGGCCTATGAGGGTGAGCTTGCTTCGGCACGTTCGCGCGCGCAGGCGATCGGCAACGAATCCCGCGACAAGGCGAATGCGCAGGCGGAAGCCGAGCGCAAGGCGCTTGAAGAGCAACTGGCGGTCAAGCTCGCCGAGGCGGAAAAAACCATCGCCTCGACCCGCACGACGGCCATGAGCAACGTCCGCGGCATCGCGGCCGATGCGGCAGGCCAGATCGTGCAGCAGCTCACCGGTATCGTTCCGGACGCAGCCTCGGTCAGCACTGCCGTTGACGCGTCCTTGAAGGGTTAGTCGATATGTTCTTCGATCCTGAAACCTGGGTCGCCATCGCCTTCGTGATCCTGATGGTCCTGTTCGGCTATCTCGGGGTCTTCAAGAAGGTGACGACTGCGCTCGACCACCGCGCCGACCGCATCAAGGCCGAGCTCGACGACGCGACGCGCCTCAAGCAGGAAGCGGCCAAGGTGCTCGCCGACTACAAGGCGCGCAGCGCCACGGCCGAGCGCGAGGCTGCCGACATCATCGCCAACGCCAAGTCCGAAGCCGAGCGCATCGCGACCGAGGCCAAGGCGAAGATGGAAGACTTCGTCGCCCGCCGCACCAAGACCGCGGAGAGCAAGATCGCGCTCGCCGAGGCCCAGGCGGTGGCCGATGTCCGCGCCGCAGCCGCGGAAGCCGCCGTCCAGGCCGCCTCCACGATCCTGTCGCAGTCGGTCAAGGGCCAGGTCGCCGATGACCTGCTCGCCAAGGGCATCAACGAGGTTCGGCAGAAGCTGAACTGAGGGGCTTTGCCCTCACCAATCAAAAAGCCGGCGCGCGAGCGCCGGCTTTTTTGTTGGGCAGGCCTGTAGCCGCAAATCAGGTGTCATCACCCGCGAAGGCGGGTGATCCAGTATTCCAGAGACAGCAATGGGATACGGAGAAGCCGCGGCGTACTGGATGCCCCGCCTTCGCGGGGCATGACAGCGAAGCTATTTCTTCTTCGGCCTTGCCTTCGGCTCGGGCGAGAGCGCCTGCGGGTCGAAGCCGACATAGAAGATGTAGGAATCGGCGATCTTGGCCGAGGGCACCGGATAGGCCAGATCCTCGGCGATGAAGGTGAAGGGCACGCTGCCGCCCTCCGACATCTCGACCGTGGTCCGGTACGCCTTCGAGGCGATCACCTTCTCGCCGACGCCGCCCTGCACCACGGCAATGCGCAAGGGCACCTCGACGGTCGCAGGCGCACCGGCGGGACCGGCGATGACACGGCCCTGGATGCCGATCCGGGCCGTGATATCGCCGCCATTCCGGGTACATTCACGCGCCATCTTGGTGATCGTGGCCTGGAAGCGGATCTCATTGCCGACGGCCGGCTTGCCGGCGGCGCCGACCGCGTAGGTCGAGGCCCCGGCGCGCACCGTGACCTGCGGACAATCGACGTCGTCATCGGCCGCCGGCTGGCCGGGCGCGGGCGCCGGCTTGGGCTGGGCCGGCTCGTCGGACTTGCCGCCGAACAGGCTCTTGAAGCGGTCGGTGAGCGACTGGGCCGCCACTGGCGAGACGGAGGCGAGCGCAACCGACAACGCCAGCGCGATCCCCGTCCCCCGCCGCAACGCATTCCGCGATGACCGAAGCTTCTTCACCATCAACGCCCATACTCCATGACCATCTTCCAGCCGATCGCCGGCCGGCCAGCGGTTTATATCGCCAAAATCGGCGAACCCAAGGCAGCAAACAAGGAGACTTTGGCAGCACGAGCGGCAGCTCAGCCGCGGAAATCCTCGTGCAGCAGGCCGAACAGCAGGTGGTCCTGCCAGACCCCGTTGATGCAGAGATAGCGGCGCGCCAGGCCCTCGCGGGAGAAGCCGCACTTCTCCAGCACCCGGATCGACGGCGCATTGGTCGGGATGCAGGCGGCCTCGACCCGGTGCAGATTGAGCTCGCCGAACAGCGTCGGCAGCAGCACCCGGAGCGCCGCCGTCATGTAGCCGCGATGGGCATGAGGCTTGCCGACCCAATAGCCGATGGTGCCGGCCTGGACGATGCCGCGGCGGACATTGGCGAGCGTGATGCCGCCGACCATGGCGCCATCGAGCTCACGGAAGATCAGAAAGGGATAGGACCGGTCCGCGGCGATGTCCTCGGAATAGCGCCGCAGGCGGCGGCGGAAGCCGGACCGGGTCAGGTCATCCGACGGCCAGATCGGCTCCCAGGGCGTCAGGTAGTCGCGGCTGGACTCGCGCAAATGTGCCCACTGTATGAAGTCCGACATCTGCGGCGCGCGCAGCAACAGGCCGTTGCCGCGCGGCGCGAGGGCGGCGGGTCCACTGGATGGCAGGCGAAACAGGGCCATGGTGATGCTTCCCGGGGCAGATCAGCCCGTGCGCGGCTCCTAATGTAGCCGCGCCTTGGCACGTGCCCGGGTCAATCCTTCCGCAAAAGATACCGCCGTGTCCAGACCCCTGCCACTGCCCAATGCGACAACTGCAGGGCGGCTCCGCGAAAGCAGCGCACGCGCGGCATCCCGGGTTGATTCGACGCTGACGGCGTCGATCCGGGCCACCAGTTCCTCGACCGTCTGCGGCCGGCCATAGGCCAGCACATGCCGGGCCAGCTGCTCGGCGCGGGACGAGCAGCTCTCCAGCGCCATCAGGAGGCCCGCCTTCATCTGCGCCTTGGCCCGCGCGATCTCGGCCTCGGTCAGCGTCTCCACCGAATCATTCATGATGTCGACCACGACCTCCATCATCTCCGGCGCGTCGGCCGGATCGGTGCCGGTGTAGAGGCCGAAGAAGCCCGTGTCGGTGTAGGGCGCGTGGAACGAGTAGATGGAGTAGCAGAGGCCGCGCTTCTCGCGCACCTCCTGGAACAGCCGCGACGACATCCCGCCGCCGAGGATGTTGGTGAAGACCTGGAGCGAGAATAACGACAGATCGCTCTGCGGCACGCCTTCCAGCGCCAGCGTCAGATGCGCCTGCTCGAGCTCGCGATGCACCACCTTGGCGCCGCCCTTGCCGAACTGGGCGGCTTGCGGCTTCGGACCCGGCGTTCCCTCGAAACTCGCAAAGCGCTTCTCGACCTCGGCGACGACCTGCTTGTGATTGACCGCGCCGGCTGCCGCCACCACCATGTCGGGGCCGCGATAATGCGTCGAGAGATAGCCGCGCAGCATGTCGCGGTTGAAGGCGCGCAGGGTCTTGGCGGTGCCGAGCAGCGAGCGGCCCATCGGCTGGTCGGGATAGCAGAGCTCGTTGAGATGCTCGAACACGACGTCGTCGGGCGTGTCCTGCGCGGCACCGATCTCCTGCACGATGACGTTCTTCTCGCGCTCGAGCTCGTCCGGCTCGAAAGCGGGATTGGCGAGGATGTCGGCGAGTACGTCGAGCGCGAGCGGCACGTCGGCCTTCAGCACCCGCGCATAATAGGACGTGGTCTCGGTCGAGGTGCCGGCATTGAGGTCGCCGCCGACCGCCTCGATCTCCTCGACGATCTCGCGCGAGGAGCGCTTGGTCGTGCCCTTGAAGGCCATGTGCTCGAGCAGATGCGAGATGCCGTGCTCGTTCGGCTTCTCGTCGCGCCCGCCAACACCGGCCCAGACGCCGAGCGCCGCGGTCTCGAGATGGGGCATCTCGTCGGTGACGACGGTCAGGCCGGAGGCAAGCTTGGACATCTCAACACTCATCCGGCAACTCCCTGTTTTGCGGCCCGGCTGACCGACAGCACGAACCGCTCGACCTCGGCCTGATCGTTCTTCATCACCTTCATGTGTTCGGATTTGGTCATGAGACCGTCGAGCCAGGCGGGCAATTGCGGCCGCTGGCCGCAGGCTGCCTCGACCGCATCGGGGAATTTGGCCGGATGGGCGGTGGAGAGCACGATGCTGGGCACCGTCGTATCGGTGGTGTCGCGGTCGGCGACCGCGAGCGCCACCGCGGTATGGGGATCGACCAGCTCGCCCGCCTCGCGCCAGGCGGCGCGGATCGCGGCTGCGGTTTCGGTCTCATCGGCCCGGCCGGCGTCGAATTCTTCACGGATTGCGGCCAGCATCGCGTCAGGCAACACGAAGCGCCCCGACTGCTTCAGCGAGTCCATCAGACGGCGCACGCCGGCCGCATCGCGCCGGCCGGCCTCGAACAGCAGCCGCTCGAAATTCGAGGAGATCTGGATGTCCATCGATGGCGACGCGGTGGCGTGCACCTCGCGCACCTCGTAGATCCCGGTCTTGAGCGTGCGCGCCAGAATGTCGTTGACGTTGGCGGCGATGCGCAGCGTGCGCACCGGCAGCCCCATCCGCTTGGCGACATAACCGGCAAAGATGTCGCCGAAATTTCCGGTCGGCACGACGAAATCCACCGTGCGTGCCGGCGCGCCGGCGGCGACGGCGGAGGTGAAGTAGTAGACCACCTGGGCGACGATACGCGCCCAGTTGATGGAGTTGACGCCGGAGAGCGAGGTCGCATCGCGGAAGCGATGGTTGTTGAACATCCCCTTCACGAGCGCCTGGCAGTCGTCGAAATTGCCCTCGATGGCGAGCGCATGGACGTTGGCCGCGCCCGTCGTCGTCATCATCCGCCGCTGCACATCGGAGATGCGGCCGTTCGGAAACAGCACGATGAGATCGACATTCTCGAGTCCCGCAAACGCATCGACCGCCGCGCCACCGGTGTCGCCCGAGGTCGCGACCACGATGGTGGTGCGCTGGCCGCGCTTGGCGAGCACGTGGTCCATCAGCCGCGAGATCAGCTGCATCGCCACGTCCTTGAAGGCGAGCGTCGGGCCGTGGAACAGCTCCAGCACGAATTGATGCGGCGTCATCTGGCGCAGCGGCACCACCGCCGGATGGCGGAAGGTGGCATAGGCCTCGTTCGCCATGCGGCCGAGCTCGGCATCCGAAATCTCGCCGCCGGCGAACGGACGGATCACGTCGACTGCGACCTCCCAATAGGGGCGGCCGAAGAAGCCAGCGATGGCCTCGGTCGAGAGCTGCGGCCACGTCACCGGCACATACAGGCCGCCGTCACGGGCAAGCCCAGTCAGCATCACGTCACAGAAGCCGAGTTCTGGGGCCTCGCCCCGGGTCGAGATATAGCGAGTCAAACTGCCCTCCAAAGGCCGGCCGGCCTTGAGCCAGATCCATAAGCCTTTGATTTCATGAAACTACTTGTTAACGGCCAGAGGCGTTGCGCCACCATAAAGTGTTTTGCGGCATCGGGAAACCGCTTCCCGCCTGTGCCCCGCTCAACGAAAAAGGGCTGCGGCGATGCCGCAGCCCTCTCTTGGAAGGTCTGTCGTTGATATGTGCAGACCCGGTTTGCCTCGTGCGGGTTGCCGGCCCGCCAGAACTGTCGGCCAAGTTCTCGGCGCCCGTCACGAAATCGTCAAGAGCCAAAACGGCGGGGGCAAGAAAATGTTCCTATTTTTCCCGGCGCGGTTCGCGTTTCGCAAAGGCATTCCTGCGAGCGCCCGCGCGCCATTGCTTCTTTTTCCCGTAATTTCGGGTGGTTCAGGAACGAATATCACGCCGGCCCATTGTGTCGGCGGATGGTGTCGGCGCGGTCCATGCATTGCCCGGCTACGCGCCGAGACCCTATCCGCCCGGCCGGACCGGCTGCATCCTGGAGCAGCCGGTTCGGTGCCGGGCGCCAGTGCGCCGCCGGTGCCCCCGGGCCGCCAGTGCCCCGGGGCGTCAGCTCATCCCGATTTCCACCGCGATCCTGATCAGGTCGGAATGGTTCTTGGCGCCGAGCTTCTGCTTGAGCAGGGACGTGGTGTTGGCGACCGTCTTGTAGGAGATGCCGAGCGCCTCGGCGACCTCGACGATCTTGTCGCCACGGCCAAGCAGGCGGAGAATTTCGAGCTCCCGCGGCGTCATCTGCGAGGCCGGATTGGCCTTGATCGCCGCACCGGAGAACGTGACCGCCTCCGCGAGCTGCGGCGAGATGAAATTGTCGCCGGCGACCACCTTGCGCACCGCCTTGAGCAGAATCCGGGGATCGTCGCCCTTGGAGACATATCCCTGCGCGCCAAGCTCGACCGCCCGCACCACGAAGGCCGGATCGTCGTTCATGCTGAACATGATGATCTTGGCATCAGGGTCGTCCTTGCGGATCCGCCGCATCAGCTCGAAGCCGGAGACGTCGGGCAGGCTGATGTCGATGACGGTGACGTCGGGCCGCTTGCTGATATAGGCGCGATGCCCGGATTTGGCGTCGGTCGCCTCGTCGATACGGATCGAGTGGTCGGACGCGAAAAGGGTGCGGCATCCTGACAGCACCACGGGATGGTCGTCGACGATCAGAACTCGGGTCGCCGGCTTGGCGGTATCTTGCATCGCGCGCTCTCTTGTTTTTCGACTCATAGACCGACGGGAACAAATGGAAAGAGCAAATCCCGCCAATGCGCGTTAGAATTGACCTAATGTGGCAGCGGCTCTCATTCAGAACACAATTGTTTCTTCCGCTCGGCTTGAGCTTCCTTGCCGCGCTGGTCATGGGCGGCGTGCTGCTCCAGAGCTTCGCGGCGGGGCAGCTTGCCGACGAGAATGAGCCGGGCCGACGCTCGACCCGGACGGTCGCCGAGGCACTCAACAACAGCCTGAAGGCCTCGGACGACCCGCGGAAGATACTCGATGCATTTGTCCATTCTTTGGACAACTCCTCGGATATTCAATTCCGTTCAGTGGAAGCAGGTCCCGCCCCCTCTCCAAAGGACAGCCTGCGTGATCTGCATGGCGTGCCGCATTGGTTCGTGGACCTGATCGCCATCCCGGAGATGGACGCCGCATCTCCCGTCATCATCGACGGCAGGCGTGTCGGCGACATCGTGTTCATGCCGGACCTGTCAGCCGATCTGTTCGAGAAATGGATCGGCTTCCTGGCGCTGACGAGCCTCATCGCCGTGCTGATGATGCTGACTGGGACCATTGCCTATCTCTTTGCGGGATCGGTGCTGCGTCCCCTGCAAGATCTCGGCGCAGGCCTCACGCGAATCCGGCGCGGCGATTATGCAACGCCTATCCCGGTCGCAGGACCGCAGGAGATCCGGCAGAGCTGCGAGGAAGCCAATGCGCTGGCGATGACGCTCGCGCAATTGAGTCAGGATAATCGCGACCTGCTGCACCGCCTGGTGTCGCTCCAGGACGACGAGCGGCGCGATCTCGCGCGCGAGCTGCACGACGAGCTCGGACCGCTATTGTTCGGCATCCGCGCCAGCACGATCGCGCTGAGCGAGACCTCGGGAAATCTCGGCAACCCGGCGCAGGAGGTGATGCGCTCTGTCGAGGCGCTCCAGCAGACCAACCGCCGCATCCTCGACCGGCTGCGGCCGCTCTACATCGAGGAATTGGGGCTCGAGACCAGCGTGCAGACGCTGCTCCAGAACTTTCGCAGACAGGCGCCGCATATCAGCCTGACGGCCACGATCGATCCTGGTCTGAACGAGATCGACCGACCGCTGGCCCAAACCGTCTATCGCTTGATCCAGGAGGCGCTGACGAACGTGCTGCGCCACGCCGGGGCGAACAACGCCCATGTGCTGGCGACCATTGCCGGCGAGGTGCTCACGATTGAGATCTCCGACGACGGCGGCGGCTTTCCCGCCGACAACGTCTTCGGCCGCGGCCTCACGGGCATGCACGAGCGCGTACGCGCGCTCAGCGGATCGCTGTCACTGCTGCGTGCAGACGAGCGAACCTATGTGCGCTGCCGCCTGCCGGTCGAGACGGCGCGAGACGCGCCGGCGGCCGGCTAGCACACACCATCGGCATGCGGGGACTGCCGCGCCGGCTCGCACAGGGTGCTGTAGATCTTGCCTTCGGGACTGAAGCGAAACGAGGCGTGGATACGCAGCGAGCCCGCGACGGAATATTCGAGATCGATGCCATGCGGCACTGGATTGATCTCCTCAAGACCGAAGCCTGCCGACGAGAAGGTGCTGAGCCGCGGTCCCCAATAGGTTTCGAGCTCGCGCCGCCCGCGATAATGTCGCTTGCCGTTGCACATGCATTCGACCCGGGCGTCGTCCGCATAGAGATCGAGGAGCGTCGCGAGGTCGCCCTTCCGGCAGGCGTCCACCCAGTCGACGACAATTCCCATCTGGTCGAAATCGCTCACACCAAAATCCTGTCTGCCGCGAAAAATTTGCGTGCGGCTTAGGACCACCCTCGTGAATATGTCTTGAATAATAAACCCCGGGCGATACCGGGTTCCCTCCAGGAACCTACGGAAAATTTCAGGTCGGGTGCCGCCGTCCCCTCGCCCAGACGCCGAATGCGATCAGCACCGCGCCGGCGAGCGCGAACCAGGTGATGGCGTATTGCAGATGATCGTCCTTCAGATGCACGTCGAGCGGGCCGGGACGCGGAATGCCGTTCTCGGGCACCGGCCGCTCCAGGTCGATGTAGAACGGCGCGACCGTGCCCCAGCCGAGCGCCCGGGACATGGCGAGATGATCGCGGGTGAACCACAGCCGTTTGTCACGCTCAGCGTCAGGCATCAGCACGCTGGCTGTTTCGGGGAAACGGACGTAGCCGGTCAACATCGCCGGCTTGTTGGTAATGAGTCGCGCGACCGCCCGATCCTGCAGGGCGCGGTCCTGTTGGGTGTTCGGCACGAAGCCCGCGTTGACCGCGACCATATCGCCGCCAGGCAGCCGTGCGGGAAGGAAAGCCCAGGTGCCGGGGCCGGAAATGTCGGAGCGGATGGCGGAGCCGGAACTGTAGACCATCGCATCCAGACGGGACTCGTAGGTCGCCGTAAATGTGACCCGACGGAATTCGTCCCGCTCCGGCGTCAGCGTGCTCCATTGCGACGGCGGCGGCAACGCAACAGGTGCCGCCGCGAGACGCTCGGTCAATGCGGCGATCAACTGATGTTTCGCGACGCGGCGCTGCAATTGCCAGACGCCGAGCGCGACCAAGACGGCGGACAGGAAAAGCGTGAACAGCGCGAAGCCGGCCACACGGGGCTTGCGCGCGGTCTCGTTCATTTCGCGCGGTCGACCAGCCGGCCCGGCGCCGCCTTGTGGTGGAATTGCAGCGCGATCAGCAGCGACTTCATCGCGCGCAGCGGCAAGAGCGTGGTCACGAGGATCAGCGGCAGCCACAGCGCGGCATGCAGCCAGTACGGCGGCTGGTATTTGACCTCGACGATCAGCGCGCACGCAACGACGATCCCGCCGGCCAGCATGATGATGAAGATCGCAGGACCGTCGCCGGTGTCGATGAAGGCATAGTCGAGGCCGCAGCGGTCGCAGCTGGGCGCGAGCGTCAGGAAGCCCGCATAGAGCTTGCCCTTGCCGCAGCGCGGGCACTTGCAGGCAAGCCCGCGCAGCGCGCTTTGCAGGACGGTCGTCTCGGGCTCGGATGGGCCGGCGGTATCGTTCATGATCACGGACTCTAGAACATTATCGGTTCTGATTGAATCAGAACCGAAGCTCCAGATTCTTGTTTTGACGCGTTTTCTTCACGCGAACCGGTATCCACTTCGCTCGAAAACGCTCAATCACAGTTTCCGCCGAAGCTTCCGGCGGCCCAAAAGCGAAAGGGCGGCCCTGCGGCCGCCCTTTCTGATCGGTCCAATGCGGCTCAGTGCGCGCCGTGGGCCATGGTCTCGGCGCCGTGCCCCCACACATAGATGCAGAGGAACAGGAACAGCCAGACCACGTCGACGAAGTGCCAGTACCAGGCGGCGAACTCGAAGCCGAGGTGCTGTGTCGGGGTGAAGTGGCCGGCATAGGCGCGGAACAGGCAGACCAGCAGGAAGATGGTGCCGACCAGCACATGGAAACCGTGGAAGCCGGTCGCCATGAAGAAGGTCGCGCCATAGACGTTGCCGCCGAACGAGAACGCCGCGTGGCTGTACTCATAGGCCTGCACGCAGGTGAAGAGCGCGCCGAGCACGACGGTGAGGATCAGGCCGTATTTCAGGCCCTGGCGATCGTTCTCGAGCAACGCGTGGTGCGCCCAGGTCACGGTGGTGCCTGACGTCAGCAGGATCAGCGTGTTCAGGAGCGGCAAATGCCAGGGATCGAAGGTCTCGATGCCATGCGGCGGCCAGGTGCCGGGCACGGCGCAGGCGCCAGCCGCGGTGCCGAGACCGCAGCCGAACACGGCGTCGCGTGTGGCGTGGACGGCGTCGGCCGGGAACAGCGCCGCGTTGAAATAGGCCCAGAACCAGGCGACGAAGAACATCACCTCGGAGGCGATGAACAGGATCATGCCGTAGCGGTGATGCAGCTGCACGACGCGGGTGTGATCGCCCTTGTACTGGGCTTCCCTGATCACATCGCCCCACCAGCTCACCATGGTGTAGATCACGCCGACGGTGCCGGCACCGAAGATGATCGGCGCGGCCGAGAACATGTGGTGCATCCAGGTGATCGCGCCGACCGCCATGATGAAGGCCGAGATGGAGCCGACGACCGGCCACGGGGAGGGATCCACCAGGTGGTAGTCGTGATGCTTGGTGTGCGCCGTTGCCATTTGCGGTCTCTCTCCTCAATCCCGTGCCTGTCCGGCACTTATCCCCTTGTGTCCAACCCCCGCGGCACGAGCCCGGCGGTCAGAGATTTCCTTTGCGTTTGTCGTCTTCGCCCGACGCCAGCGGCTTCACCACGGGATCGCGCACCGGATAGAACGTGTAGGACAACGTGATCGTGTTCAGCCCGTCGTTCTCGTGATCGTCGGCGATCGACGGATCGACGTAGAACACGACCGGCATCTCGCGCTTCTCGCCGGGCGCCATGGTCTGTTCGGTGAAGCAGAAGCAGTTGATCTTCTGGAAGTAGGAGCCGACCGTCAGGGGCGCGACGTTGTAGGCCGCCTGGCCCGCGGTGGTGCGCGCGGCCTGGTTGGTCACGGTGTAAAAGACCGTCACGACCTGGCCGATATTGACCTCGATCTCGCTCTGCTCCGGCTCAAACTTCCAGGGCAGGCCGGGCGCGACGTTGGAATCGAAGCGCACCGCGATCTTCCGTGCGATCGGCCCGGTGGCCGGCGCCGAGGTCGCAACCTGGGTCGTGCCGTTGAAGCCGGTGGCGCGGCAGAACCAGTTGTAGAACGGCACCGCCGCGTAGGAGGCACCGACCATCAGCGCCACCACGCCGCCGCAGATCGAGGCGACCAGCACGTCGCGGCCAAGACCCTTGGAAGGCCTCCGCCCCTTGGTGGCCGTCCGGCTCTGATCCCGCGATATGGTGGGCTCTCGATCCATGTTTCCTACATCGGCCGGACGAGTACTGCCGGTCCCTTGACGATGGTGACGGCGAAGAACAGCACCACGAGCACGCCGAGCGCGAGCGCGATCGCGATCGAGCGCTGGCGGCGGCTCTTCTTCTGCGCCTCCGTGAGGACGATTCCATTCATCTCAGGTTTGTCGGCCATTCCAGCGATCATGCGCCCCCTACCATCGGAGCAAGCGCCCGGAACACGACTTCGGCCAGCAGGGTCGCAAACAGTGCGAACAGATAAAGGATGGAGAAGGCGAACAGCTTGCGGGTCGCGCGCAGCGATTGGCTGCGCTCGCGGCGCATATAGACGTTGATCGCGAGCACAAGCATGCCGGCGCCGAGGATCAGCGAGACGATGCCGTAGATGGCGTCGAAATAGCCGAGCGCCCACGGGGCGGCGGCGACCGCGATCAGCACGATGGTGTAGAGCAGGATCTGAAGCCGCGTCGCGTCGGGACCGGCGACGTTGGGCAGCATCGGAATGCCGGCACGCGCATAGTCGTCGGAGCGGAACAGCGCCAGCGCCCAGAAGTGCGGCGGCGTCCAGAAGAAGATGATGGCGAACAGCAGCAGCGGCTCGACGTCGACGGTGCCTGTCACCGCGGCCCACGCCACCACCGGCGGCAGTGCACCGGCGGCGCCGCCGATCACGATGTTCTGTGCGGTCCGGCGCTTCAGGATCATCGTGTAGATCACGACGTAGAAGAAGATGGTGAAGGCAAGCAGCGCGCCCGCGATCCAGTTGACGAGGATGCCGAGCGTCATCACCGAGAAGAAGGCGAGCGTCATGCCGAACGCCATCGCCTCGGGACGGGTGATGCGGCCGCGCGGAATCGGCCGGTTTGCCGTGCGCGACATCTTGGCGTCGATATCGCCCTCGAGCGCCATGTTGAGCGCCCCGGAAGCGCCGGCACCGACCGCGATGCAGAGCAGCGAGGTGATGGCCAGCACCGGGTGGAAATGCCCGGGCGCCATCGCCAGTCCGACCAGCGCGGTGAAGATCACCAGCGACATCACCCGCGGCTTGAGCAGCGCAATGTAGTCGCCCACCTCCGCTTCGGAGATGCGGGGATCGATGTCGATGGCGTTATGGTCGAGGACGGACACTAGTTTTGACTCGCTTCGCTAAAGAGCCGCGGCGCCCATCACGGGCGCCGCGAGCGTTGGTTTACTGCACGCGGGGCAGCACTTCGAACTGATGGAAGGGCGGCGGCGAAGGCAGCGTCCATTCCAGCGTGGTCGCGCCCGCACCCCACGGATTGTCGCCGGCCGGCACCTTTTTCGCGAATGCGTCGAACACGCAGTAGAGGAAGATCAGCACGCCGAAGCCGGAGATGTAGGAGCCGACCGAGGAGACCAGGTTCCAGCCGGCGAACGCGTCGGGATAGTCGACGTAGCGGCGCGGCATGCCCGACAGGCCGAGGAAGTGCTGCGGGAAGAACACAAGGTTCACACCGATGAAGGTGACCCAGAAGTGCGCCTTGGCCAGCGTCTCATTGTACATGTAGCCCGACATCTTCGGGAACCAGTAGTACCAGCCGGCAAAGATCCCGAACACCGCACCGAGCGACAGCACGTAGTGGAAGTGCGCAACGACGTAGTAGGTCTCCTGGAGCACGCGGTCGACGCCGGCATTCGCCAGCACGACGCCGGTGACACCGCCGACAGTGAACAGGAAGATGAAGCCGACCGCCCAGATCATCGGGGCACGGAACTCGATCGAGCCGCCCCACATCGTGGCGATCCACGAGAAGATCTTCACGCCGGTCGGAACCGCGATGACCATGGTCGCGGCGACGAAATAGGCCTGCGTCGCCGAGGACATGCCGACCGTGTACATGTGGTGCGCCCACACCACGAAGCCGATGCCGCCGATCGCCACCATGGCGTAGGCCATGCCGAGATAGCCGAACACGGGCTTGCGCGAGAAGGTCGAGACGATCTGGCTGACCATGCCGAAGGCGGGCAGGATCAGGATGTACACTTCGGGGTGGCCGAAGAACCAGAACAGATGCTGGAACAGCACGGGATCGCCGCCGCCGTCGGGTGCGAAGAACGTCGTGCCGAAATTGCGGTCGGTGAGCAGCATGGTGATCGCACCGGCGAGCACCGGCAGCGACAACAGCAGCAGGAACACCGTCACCAGGATCGACCACACGAACAGCGGCATCTTGTGCAGGGTCATGCCCGGCGCGCGCATGTTGAAGATCGTGGTGATGAAGTTGATGGCGCCGAGGATCGACGAGGCGCCCGCCAGATGCAGCGACAGGATCGCGAAGTCGACGGCCGGGCCCGGATGGCCGGAGCTCGACAACGGCACATACATGGTCCAGCCGGCGCCAACGCCGTTGGCACCCGGCTCACCCTCGACGAAGGTCGACATCAGCAGCAGCGCGAAGGAGGCCGGCAGCAGCCAGAACGAGATGTTGTTCATGCGCGGGAACGCCATGTCGGGCGCGCCGATCATCAGCGGCACGAACCAGTTGCCGAAGCCGCCGATCATCGCGGGCATGACCATGAAGAAGATCATGATCAGGCCGTGAGAGGTCACGAACACATTATAGGTGTGCGTCTCGTGGAAGATCTGCACGCCCGGATACATCAGCTCGGCACGGATCGCGATCGACATCGCGGCACCGATGACGCCGGCGATGACCGCGAAGATCAGGTACATCGTACCGATGTCCTTGTGGTTGGTCGAATAGACGTAGCGTCGCCATCCGGTCGGATGGGCGTGCTCGTCATGTCCGTGGTCTTGCGCGTGATCGCCGTGTGCCGCTGCGCTCGTTGCCATTTTCAAATCCTGCCTTGCGTCCCGTTCGGACCTTCTGCGGTCCCGCCCTTTATGTCGCTTTCTGTCGCTTTCTGTCCCTCGAGCCTTCGCCCGGCGCTTACTGCGTCGGGCCGGCCGCGGAGGCGAAAGTGCTGGTGCCGCCGCTCGCATATTTCTTCTTTGCCGTTTCGACCCAGGAGGCGAAGTCCTTGTCCTCCACGACGCGAATCGCGATCGGCATGAAGGCGTGGTCCTTGCCGCAGAGCTCCGAGCACTGGCCGTAGAACATGCCGGTCTTGGTGGCCTTGAACCAGGTCTCGTTCAGCCGTCCCGGAATGGCGTCGATCTTGACGCCGAAAGCCGGTAGCGCAAAGGCGTGGATGACGTCCGCGCCGGTGACCTGGACACGAATCACCTTGTTGACCGGCACCACCATCTCGTTGTCGACGCCGAGCAGACGGGGCTGCTTGTCCTGGGCCATCAGCGAGTCGAACTCGAACTTGCCGTTATCAGGATAGGCATAGGACCAGTACCACTGCTTGCCGGTGGCCTTGATGGTCAAATCCGCCTTCGGCACGTCGAGCTCGAGGAACAGCAGGCGGAACGACGGCACCGAGATACCGACCAGGATCAGCACCGGAACGAGCGTCCAGGCCACCTCGATCAGCGTGTTGTGCGTGGTCCGCGACGGCACCGGATTGGCCTTCGCGTTGAACTTCATGACCACGATCACGAGCAACGCCAGAACGAACAGCGTGATCAGCGTGATCAGCACGAACAGAAAGTTGTGGAACCAGACGATGTTGTCCATCACCGGCGAGGCGGATTGCTGGAGCGTCCATTCCCACGGCGCCGGCTGCCCGAGCTCGGCATATGCCGCACCGCCCGTCGCCAGCGTCAGACCCGCCACGGCCAATCCCAGCAAGTGCCGGCCCACATGGCCCATCGACATCCTCATGCCGTTCGCGCTCCCCTAACGAAATCACCCCAAGTGCATCCCCCTATTTCCGGGAAACGCTTATTCGATCCGCCCGTCTGACAAACCGCCGCGCAAGAATACCTCTAAGAGGAATTGGGGCCAGATCGCTAGAACGCCGAAATCAAGCCTCTCAAACCATAATTCTTGATCTATCGCAATGCAGTCTTGAGACCCGTCTGTCAGCCATCACCCGCAAGATATTTCCTAGTAACATCAGAGAAAAATACCGTTTCCCGGGATGCCGCGGCTTGACAGCGGCATTGCCCGCGGTAGGCACTGGCTGACAGCCGCGCAGGAACCTGATTCGTGCGGGCGATGGCGGTGTGGGCGGCGCGGAATTTGCTTGCGAATCGCCTTCAAGACGCCGTCATTCCCGTATCAGTCCGCCAGGCGCGAGCGACCCAGGCGAGCAGAGGGACCGACCCGATGGGGTTTTCGAGAAGCATGGCAAGGCAGGCGAGCGGCCCCACGATGCTGGCGGCCCTGCTGGCGGCGGTCGTCGTCTTGGCGATCCCGGGCCTCGCCCATGCGCAGGGCGCGGTGCGCTCCGTCCATGGCGACTGGCAGATCCGCTGCGACACCCCGCCCGGCGCCCAGACCGAGCAATGCGCCCTGATCCAGAGCGTGGTGGCCGAAGACCGCTCCAATGCCGGCCTCACCGTGATCGTGCTCAAGACCGCCGACCAGAAGAGCCGGCTGATGCGGGTGGTCGCCCCACTCGGCGTGCTGCTGCCATCCGGCCTCGGGTTGAAGCTCGACAACCAGGACGTCGGCCGCGCCGGCTTCGTCCGCTGCCTGCCCAATGGCTGCGTCGCCGAGGTCGTCATGGACGACAAGCTGCTCGGCCAGCTCCGCACCGCCAAGACCGCGACCTTCATCATCTTCGAGACCCCGGAAGAAGGCATCGGCTTCCCGCTCAGCCTGAACGGGCTCGGCGAGGGCTATGACAAGCTGCCGTAGGGGGCAGGCGCGTCCGCCCACGGCGAATCCTATCGTTTCGTAATGTGGCACCTGGCACCCTCGCGGAACCGCCGGGAAACCATTATCTTGCCCTACATCTTCCGATAATGGACGGACGCATGACCAATCCAGCCACAACCTCCCTGCTCGACCGCGCCAATCTCGACCGCGACCAGGTTCGCAACGAGCTCGCACGCGGGCTTGCCGGTGCCGACGACGGCGAATTGTTCCTCGAATACAGCCAGACCGAAGCGCTGATGTTCGACAATGGCCGGCTGAAGCAGGCGACCTATGACACATCGCAGGGCTTTGGCCTGCGCGCCGTCAAGGACGATGCGGTCGGCTATGCGCATTCCTCCGACGTGTCGCTGCCGGCGCTGATTCGCGCCGCCGACGCGGTCGCCGCGGTGCGCGGCGGCTACTCCGGCAGCTTTGCCGCCCCGCCCCCGCACACCAATGTGCGGCTCTATGCCGACGACAATCCGCTGGATGCGCCGGGCTTCGAGACCAAGGTGAAGCTGCTCGCCGAGATCGACGCCTACTTGCGCGACAAGGATCCGCGGGTGCGGCAGGTCAGTGTCAGCCTGGGTGCGACCTGGCAGGTCGTCGAGATCCTGCGCCCCGACGGCGAGAGCTATCGCGACATTCGCCCGCTGGTGCGCGTCAACGTCTCCGTCGTCGCCGGTCAGGGCGACCGCCAGGAGAGCGGCAGCAAGGGCTATGGCGGCCGCGCCGGCTATGCGGAATTCATCGAAAGCAAAAACTGGCGCGACGCCGCCGACGGCGCGCTGCGCGAAGCCCTGGTCAATCTGGAATCGATCCCCGCCCCCGCCGGCGAGATGGACGTCGTGCTTGGGGCCGGCTGGCCCGGCGTGATGCTGCATGAGGCGGTTGGCCATGGCCTCGAAGGCGATTTCAACCGCAAGAAGACGTCGGCCTTTGCCGGCCTGATGGGCCAGCAGGTCGCGGCCAAGGGCGTCACCGTGGTCGACGACGGCACCATCGCCTCGCGCCGCGGCTCGTTGTCGATCGACGACGAGGGCACGCCGACCAACCGCACCGTGCTGATCGAGGACGGCATTCTGGTCGGCTACATGCAGGACCGCCAGAACGCGCGCCTGATGAACATGAAGCCGACCGGCAACGGCCGCCGCCAGGGCTACGCCCACGTGCCGATGCCGCGCATGACCAACACCTACATGCTTGCGGGCGACCGCGATCCGGCCGAGATCCTCGCCTCAGTGAAGAACGGCGTCTTCGCCGCGAATTTCGGCGGCGGCCAGGTCGACATCACCTCGGGCAAATACGTGTTCCAGTGCACCGAGGCCTACAAGATCGAGAACGGCAAGATTGGCGCGCCGCTGAAGGGCGCCATGCTGATCGGCAACGGACCGACCGATTTGCATCGCATCCGCATGATCGGCAACGATCTCGCGCTGGATACCGGCATCGGCACCTGCGGCAAGAACGGTCAGGGCGTGCCCGTCGGCGTCGGCCAGCCGTCGCTTCTGATGGAACGTATTACTGTAGGTGGAACGGGCGCATGAGCGTTGAGAAGGTAACTGTCACCGCCAAGCGGAAGAGCAGCGGCTGGGCTGGTCAGCTGATGCAGCTCGCCGGCATCGTCGCCGCCGTGTTCATCGCCAAGGGCGCGCTCGCCGAGCCGTTCTACGTGCCGTCGGGTTCGATGGAGCCGACGCTCCTGATCGGCGATGCGCTGCTCGCCTCGAAATTCCCCTATGGCTACGGCACCTCGTCACTGCCGATCCAGATCAACCTGCCCGAAAGCGGCCGGGTCTTCGCGGAGACGCCGAAGCAGGGCGACGTCGTCGTGTTCCGCTGGCCCGGCGATCGCTCGCAGGCCTGGGTCAAGCGCGTCGTGGGTCTGCCCGGCGACCGCATCCAGATGCGGCAGGGCCAGCTCTTCATCAACGACCGTCCCGCCGAGCTGAAGCCGGATGGTGTCGGCGCTGCCGAGGACGACAATGGCGGCAGCGAGCCCGCCTACCGCTATGTCGAGACACTGCCGAACGGCGTGTCGCATCTGATCTTCAAGATGCGCGACAACGGTCCGCTCGACAACACGCCTGAAGTGACGGTGCCGCCCGGCCACCTCTTCGTGCTCGGCGATAACCGCGACAATTCCGCCGACAGCCGCGTGCCCCTGCGCTCCGGCGGCGTCGGCCTGTTGCCGATCGACAATCTGGTCGGACGCGCGGATGCCGTGCTCGGCTCCTGGGATCTCGGCATGCGCGGCCAGCCGGTGTGGACCTGGCTCTCCGGCTTCCGGCTCGCGCGGTTCTTCACCGCCGTGCACTGAGCTGATCCCAAGGTCTTGATCAAATGACCTTCGACGACGTCAGAAAATTTGCGCTGACGTGGCCGGAGGTCGAGGACGGCACCTCCTACGGCACGCCCGCGCTGAAAGTGCGCAAGAAGATGCTGGCGCGGCTGAAGGAGGACGGCGACAGTCTCGTCGTGCCCGACGTTCCAATCGACGAGCGCGCCATGCTGGTCGAGAGCCAGCCAAAAATCTTCTATTTCACCGATCACTACGCCGACTATCCGATCGTGCTGATCCGCCTGTCCAAGGCGAAGCGCACGATCGTGGAGCCGTTCCTGCGGCGGCGCTGGCGGGGCCTCGCCTCGAAGACCGCACGCGCCGCGTTCGATGCCAGCGCGTGAATCGTGGCCGCGATGGATCGCGACCGCTTCCTCACGCTGGCGCTGAAGAACCCGGTCAATGTTGCAATCATCGGCGAGCTCGCCTCGCTCGCGCTTCCCGATGCGTGGCTCGTGTCGGGGTGCCTGGTGCAGACGGCGTGGAACGTACTCACGGACCGCGCGGTCGATCATGGCATCGCCGATTACGACGTGTTCTATTTCGATCCTGACACCTCATGGGAGGCGGAGGACGCGGTGATCCGCACGCTGCATGCGCGGCTCGCGCATCTCGGCGTCAAGATCGAGACCCGCAACCAGGCGCGTGTGCACCTTTGGTATCCCGGCAAGCACGGCCTGCCCTATCCGCCCCTAACCTGCTCGACCGACGGCATCGACCGTTTCCTCACCCAGAACACGCAAGTCGGTGTGAGGCACGCAGGCGACGGCTTTGAGGTCTACGCGCCGCACGGCTTCGACGACATAACCGGATTGATCGCGCGGCCCAATCCGGGCCCGAACTTCTCTGCGGCGAGTTACGCGGTGAAGGCCGCGCGATGGAAGGCGTTGTGGCCGGAGCTCACGGTGATTGCCGCGGCGTGATCACGCCGCCTTGGCCTGTACATTGTCGCAGAACTCCGCGAGCCGATCCGCAAGCCGCAGCGTTGCGGGGCTGGCGTCGGGCGAAGCCATCAGCGCCACTTCGGTCCGGTTGATCGGCTCAAAACCGTCCTTTGCCGTCAGCACGCGGTGGTCGGACTGGATCGACATCTCAGACAAAATGCTCAGGCCCATGCCGGCTGCGACCGCAGCCTGGATGCCCGCGAGACTCGATGACGAATAAGACATGTGCCAGGCGCGACCCGCGCTTTCCAGCGCGTGGATGGCGCCGGCGCGATAGAGACAGCCGAGCGGAAATCCGATCAGCGGCACGGACGAGGCGTTGACGTCGACCGGATGGCTCTTGCTGGTGACCCAGTGCACCCGCTCCGGCCACACCGCGATGGCGCCTTTCGCGCCGGCCTCGCGCTTGAACAGCGCCAGGTCGAGCTCGCCGCGTTCGAGGTCGCGGGACAGGTTCTTGCTCTGGTCGGCGCGTACGTCCATTCGCAGACCCGGATGTGAGCGCGAGAAGGCGCCGAGCAGTTTTGCCAGCCGGTACGCCGCAAAATCCTCGGGGATGCCGAGCCGGATCGCGCCCTCGCTGTCGGGCTCGCGCAGCACGTCGCGCGCCTCCTCGGCAAGCGTGAGCAGCCGCCGCGCATAGGACAGCAACCGCTCGCCGGCCTCGGTGGGGCGCACGTCCTTGCCGTCGCGGTGCAAGAGCAACTGGCCGACGTCCTCCTCCAGCCGCTTGATCTGCTGGCTGACGGTCGACTGCGTGCGGTGGACGCGCTCGCCGGCGCGGGTGAAGCCGCCGGCCTCGACCACCGAGACGAAGCTGCGCAGGAGCTCCAGGTCGAGCATGGCTGCTCTCCATTCGAAAATCCACTGATCGGAAGTTAATCATTTAATTTCCAAATGACAAGCCGTCTCCCTAGATCGAGGGCTCAGGAGAATGCCCTCATGTCGCTCGCCACATCTATTCCCGCGCCCCGCAGCCGGTTCAACGCGCTGCCGCTCGCCATCGGACTGTTTTGCCTGCTCTGGAGCTATGCCTTCGTCGCCGGCAAGATCGGCGTCACCCATTGCCCGCCGCTGATCCTGCTCGCCGCGCGCTTCTCGCTCGCCGGCATTTTGATCCTCGGTGCGACCCTGATCCGCGGTGATGGCTGGTCATTGTCCTGGCGCGATGCCGCGATCTTCGCCGTGCTCGGCATCGCCAACAACGCACTCTATCTCGGGCTCGGCTACACCGGCCTGCAATCGGTCTCCGCCGGCCTCGGCGGCCTGATCGTCTCGGCCAATCCGGTCTTCACGGCGGCGCTCGCCGCGTTGCTGCTTGGCGAAGGCATGACCAGGCGCAAGGCGGGCGGTCTCCTGCTCGGCATCACCGGCGTCACCCTGATCGTCTGGCATCGCCTGTCGGTCGGCACGGACTCCCTGCACGGCATCGTCTTCACCCTGGCCTCGCTCGCCTCCATCGTCGCCGGCACGATTCTGTTCAAGCTGCTCGCGCCGAAGGGAAGCCTGTGGATCGGCAACGGCGTGCAGAACCTCGCCGCCGGCATCGTGCTGACGCCGGTCGCGTTCACCTTCGCCGACGTCCACGCAATCGATTTCACCCCGGGCCTGGTCGGCGCCTTCGCGTTCCTCGTGCTCGGCGGCTCGATCCTCGCCTACTGGCTCTGGTTTCATCTCCTGAAAGTGTGTGGCGCAACGGCTGCGAGCGCCTATCATTTCCTGATGCCGCCGCTCGGCATGCTGTTCGCCTACATCGTGCTCGGCGAGCATGTCGAGGCCCGCGACCTGCTCGGCATCATCCCGGTCGCGCTCGGAATTTACCTGGTGACGCGCCCCGCAAAGCCCGTCGCGTAAGAGGAGTTTTCTGATGCCCATTTCCATCACCCTGATCGGCGGCCCCACTGCGCTGATCGAGATCGACGGCTTCCGCCTGCTCACTGACCCGACCTTCGATGCGCCCGGCGCCTACCAGCTGCCGCATGTGACGCTGGAAAAGACGATCGGCCCCGCACTGAAGGCCGACGCGATCGGCCCGATCGATGCCGTCCTGCTCAGCCACGACCAGCACTCGGACAATCTCGACAATTCCGGCCGCGCGTTTCTCAAACACGCAAAGCGCGTGCTGACCACCGAGGCCGGCGCAAAACGCCTGGGCGGCCATGTCGAGGGCCTCGCGCCCTGGGCGACCTCGCATCTGAAGGACCGTGACGGCAACACCCTGACGATCACCGCGACGCCGGCGCGCCACGGCCCGGCCGGCATCGAGCCGCTGTCGGGCGACGTCATCGGCTTCGTGGTGTCCTCGAGCCGGACGGACACGAGCGACGTCTACATCAGCGGCGACACCACCTGGTTCGACGGCGTCGCCGAGGTCGCGCGCCGCTTCAAATGCGGCGTGGTGCTGCCGTTCGCGGGCGCGGCGCAAACCCGCGGGCCGTTCCACCTCACCATGGACACCAACGACACCATCGAGACGGCGCGCGCCTTTCCGGATGCGATGATCGTGCCCTTGCATACCGAGGGCTGGGCGCATTTCCGCCAGGACGGCGAGGATCTGCGCAAGACCTTTGATGTGCTCGGCTTCGGGACCCGGTTGCGATTGCTGGTGCCGGGCGTGCCGACGGTGGTTGAGGCGCCGTGAGGCTCAGCTGTCATGCCCCGGCTTGCCGCCTTCGCTGAAGCTTCGGCGGCCGGGCGAGCTTGTGGCCCGGCGTAGCCTTGGCGGAGCCGGGACCGGGGCATCCAGTACGCCGCGGCGGTCGTTGCGAGAGCGAGCTATTCGACGAAGGCCTCTGGAATACTGGATCGCCCGGTCGCGCCGGGCGATGACGGGAGGAGAGAGTGGTGCTCCTCGCAATGACGGACGCTAATCCTTCCGAAACACGATCGACGCCATCCACCCCGTCATCAGCGCCATCGCGGCCGTGGCGAGACCGTAGATCAGCCCGTGCTGCCGCGCGCTGGTCGCGACGAACTGCTCGAAGCCGACCTTGACGATCTCGAACGCGGTCTCGGTCTTGGTGACCAACGCGCCGTTCGCGAACAGCTTGATTTCCACCTCATAGGTGCCGATCGGCACCTCCTCCGGCAGTGGAATGCCGGTACGGAACAGCGTCGGTGTCAGGAACGTCACCGCGCTCGGGTCCTCGCGATAAAGACCTTTCTGGGTTCGCAGGCGGATGAAGGCCGAGCGGAACGCATCGTTCGGCACCACATCGGCATAGTCGCCGCTGACCCGCTGGGTCAACAGCACGTTGTTCAGACCGATCTGCTGCCGCCGCGCGATCTCGGGCGAAGTGATGACATCGAAGGGGCGGTTGGCGAACAGCGCGAGATAGCTCGGCACCGCCAGGAACTGCCGGTAGTCGGTGTTGATCCAGATCCCGAAGGTGCGCTCCTTGCGCCGCGTCACCATGTCGGCGCGCGGGCCCATCACGGTGACGACGAGATCGTAGCTCTTGCGGTCCGCGGGCGTGGAGGCGTCCTTCTCGACCGAGCCGAACAGCACCAGTTCCTCGCCGGAATAGTTCGGCGTCACCGTGACGCGATGGTTGGAGACCGACACGATCAGTCGCTCGGCACGCGCGGCCGAGCCGAGCAGCAAGACGAGAAGGATTGCGAGAGCTGCGCGCATCATCCGCTCACCCCCACTTCACGGATGGTGAAGAGATCCTCGGGCCGGATCACCAGCTCGATGGCGAAGCGGACGCCGACCGAAAGGATCAGCAGGCCCAGCAGCAGCCGCAACTGCTCGCCGCGGATCTTCTGGCCGGCGCGGGCGCCGAACTGTGCACCGGTGACGCCGCCGACCATCAGGATCAGCGCCAGCACCGCGTCGACGAGGTGATTGGTCACCGCGTGCAGCAAGGTCGCGAACAGCATCGTGACCAGCGTCAGGACCATCGAGGTCCCGATCACGGTCGAAGTCGGCACCCGCAGCAGATAGATCATGATCGGCACCAGGATGAAGCCGCCGCCGATACCCATGATGGCGCCGATGAAGCCGATCACGATGCCGACGATCACGACCGGAATGACCGAGAGGTAGATCTTCGAGCGCTTGAACCGCATCTTCAGCGGCAGGCCGTGGATCCAGCTGTGCGTGCGCCGTGGCGGCACCGCGCCGCGGCGGGTCCGCATTAGGGCGCGCAGCCCCTCGGAGAACATCAGGCTGCCGACCGTGGTGAGCAGCACCACGTAGGACAACGCGATCATCAGATCGAGCTGGCCGAGCGCGCGAAGCTGCGTGAAGGTCCACACCCCGAGCGCCGTGCCGGTGACGCCGCCGCATAACAGCACACTCGCCAGTGCCGGGTCGATCGCACGCCGCCGCCAGTAGGACAGCGCGCCGGAAAAGGAGGAGGCCGCGATGTGGCTCGCAACGGAGGCGACCGCGACCGCCGGCGTGATCCCGATGAAAATCAGCAGCGGCGTCATCAGGAAGCCGCCGCCGATCCCGAACATGCCGGAGACGAAGCCGACCGCCGCGCCCATCGCCAGCACCAGGAAGATGTTGACCGGCAGATCGGCGATCGGGAGATAGAGCTGCATCGAAGGACCACACTCCGGCGAAATGGATCGATTGCGCGGGAATGCTCGCCGGACGGTCGGAACGATTGCCGCGCCTTTCAATAGCGGAATTCGTTGTCGGGCGGGACCATGAATTTAGGGCGTGGTGAATGCGGCGCGCGAGCTGTCTCCCCTCACCCTAAGGAGCCTGCGCAGCAGGCGTCTCGAAGGGCGAGGCCCGGATCGGTGGTGGGGGCCTGCATGGTTCTCGCAGCGATGCGAAGCATCGTCCGCTACGCGCGCCAGGGCGCGCTCCTCACCATGAGGAGTGAGAGTGCGCTCTAGTGCGCCGCCGAGGCCGAGCGCTTGGTCGCGACCGGCTTCGGCGCAGGCTTTGCGTTCGCCTGCGGCGCGCTGTCCCAGCCGCCGTTCGGGGCGGGAACATTGACCGCGTCGTCGGGCTGCGGCTCGGCGCTGAAAGTCTGGATCGCGAGCTTGGCGGCGGCGAGCGACTGCGGATCGAGCCGCTTGGCGACGTCGTCGCGCTTGCCCGACGCATCCGCGTCACCCTGGGCGGCTGCGAGAGTGAACCATTTGTAGGATTCGGCGAGGTTCTGCTCCACGCCGATGCCGCGGGCATAGAGGATGCCGAGGTTGAACTGGCTGTCGGCGACGCCGCGATCGGCGGCCTTGCGGAACCACTGCGCCGCGCTCTTGTAATTGGCGCCGCGTCCGCCGCCGTCGGCGTCGAGCACCGCGAGATTGTGCATCGCCTTGGCGTTGCCGCGCTCGGCGGCCTGCGTGTAGTAGCGGCGGGCGATGTCGGCGTCCTTCTTCACCCCGAGGCCCTTCTCGTAGAGCGTGCCGAGGCGGAAGGTCGCGGGCACCACGCCGGCCTGCGCCGCACGGTCATACCATTTGGCGGCTTCATCGTAATTCGCAGCGACGCCCTTGCCCTCGGCAAAGCGCACGCCGATCTCGTAGGCCGCGGTCGCATCGCCCTTCATCGCGGCGGTGCGCAGCACCGGACCGCCGATGCCGTCAGGGAGCTTCTCGCTCGGCGGCACCTGGATCATGCCGAGCCTCGCGCGGCTCGCGCCCGACAGCGCGCCGGTGACGTCGTTGCTCGCCGCAGGCGGTGGTGGCGTCGCGGGGATCGGCGGGATTTCGACCGAAGCCGAGCTGCCCGCCCCTGCCACGGGAGCCGGCGCGGGATTATTCAGCGACTGCTTCCCGATCGGCGTCGGCGAGGTCATCGACGGCGTGACCTGCTCGGGCGTGGCGGGCCTGGTCTCGACCGGCGGCGGAGGAGCCTGCGGCACGGGCGCGCTCGACGAATTCTCCATCGCCCGCGGTGACGGTGGCGGGCTGCCGCCATCGAGCAGGTTCATCGCCATCTTGAAGGTGCCGAGCACGATCACGACCACGCTGGCGCCGACCAGCAGCGAGCGGATCTTCGAGGTGATGGTCGAGCCACCTTCCTGGCCCGTGTCCTTGGTGCGGCCTGCGATGGCCGCCTTGGCAGCTGCCTTTGCACTTGCCTTGGCACCGCGAGCCGGCTTTTCCGGCTGCGCGGCGGCGGCCTGCGCGGCGCGGCGCGCGGCCGCGATAAAGCTCGACGACGACACCGGCTCTTTCGGCGCGGCGGGGATTTCACTGATCGCGCTTTCGGACGCGGCAATGCGCTCCGACGGCGTGGCGACGCGGCCGCCCGGCCGTGTGCCCGGCTCGAGCGGATGGTCCGGGGGCAATTCCGGTGCGAGCGCGGCGCGCGCGGGGGCCGTGTGCGGCTCGAGGATCTCGCTGATCGCACGCGGCGGAACGGGCGGTGCGGTTGGCACCGGCGGCGGCGCGGCCGGCGCGGCGGCATGGAATTCGCGCGGCGCGGCAACGAAGGCGCCCTGTGGCGGCTGTTGCGCGGCGGCCGGGTTCTGCAGCTCCGGCTTCGGATCGTATTTCGGCTGCTGCTGCGGCTGCTGCCACGGCTCGCGCGCGACAGGCGGGGGCTCCATGGGCGCGGCCATCGGCATCGACATCGAACTGGGCATCGGCTGCGGTGCGGGTGCCGGCGGCGCCGTGCGCACCGCGCGCAGATCACCCTCGATCATCGAGAGACGATCGACGACATGGCCGAGCGCGCTGTGCACGGCCTCGAGCGAATCCTGGGTGCTGCGGTTGGTCTCGGCCTGGCTGAAGCGGATGTCGGAGAGCTCGCGCTTGACCAGATCGACCATGCCGGAATCGGCAGACGGCGCCGAATTGCGGCTTTCGGCGAGGGCGGAATAGGTCGCCTGCTGCCGCTCCAGATGCCGCAGGATGTCGTGCAGCCCGTCCTCGACGCGGCTTAAGTTGCCGTTGCGCGGATCGGAGGCGGCTTCGATCCGCTCCAGCAGATACGAGACCCGCTGTTCGAGATGCGCAAAGGTCGACGCGGAATCGTTGCCGACCTGCATGCGGTCGAAACGGTCCGACAGCGCGCGGATCGCGGCTTCGAGATGCTCGCTGCTCTCGGTGGGCTGCGGCCGCTCGCGCGTTTCCAGCGCGGCGGTGAGCGCCGCGATGCGCTGCTCCAGCACCGCAAAGCTGTCGCTGGGGCCGGACGAGCGGGTGACCTGGTCGACCTTGGACGACAGCAGCTGCACGTCTTCGGAAAGACGCGCCAGGGCTTCGTTGGAGGCGACGTTGGAGACGATGCCGCGCAGCGCCGAGATCGCGCCTTCGAGCTGGCGCACCGTCGACGGGTCGTCATTGGCGCGCAGGATCAGATCGAGCTTGGCACCGAGGTTGCGGATCGCCTCGTCATAGCCGGTGAGCTGCTCGGCCGGCGTCAGCGTGCGCAGCACCTGCTTGATCTCGGACAGCGCGTGCTCGATGCCCGACAGGACCTGGCCGTCCGTCCCGGACGAGCGGGTCTCGTCGATGCGACGATGCAGCGAGCGGATCTCGTTCTCGATCGATTCGATCGCGCGGCGCGGCATCGCCTCGGTGATGGCGTGGCGGATCTCGGCAAGCTCGCTGCGGAAGGCGTTGATCGCCTGCTCGGTGTTGTCAGGGCGCTGGAGTGACTCGATCTGGCTCGTGATCTTGAGCAAATGGCGCTCGAGCGACGAGAAATCCGGCCCCGGCTGCGGGGGCGGCGGTGCATAGGCAGGCGCGGGTGGCGCCATCGGGGGCGCGAAAGGAGCTGCCGTCGGTGCAATCGAGGGCGCTGCGCGTGGCGGTATCTGCCGCGGCGTAAAGCCGTCGAGCTCGCTCTGCCGGGCCGTGATCTCGGCGACGGCAACGTCGAACGACGCGGGGCTCAAGGGAGGTGAATTGCGATAGACCTGTGCGGCCGCGCGCTTGACCATATCGGCCTGGCGCTGGCGCGTCTCGACGGGTGCCGGAGCCGGTGCCGGCCGCTGAGGCTGCTGCGGCTTTGAGATTTGCGACAGCCGCGCATCGAGCCGCGAGATCGCGTCGTTGAGCTGGCGCGCGACGCCCTGCTCGCGCGAGACGTCTGGTCGCGACGCGTCCTGTCGTGAAGCGTCCTGGCGCGGCGCGGGCTTTGAAATCCGTTCGATCTGCTGGGTGATCGCGTCGAGCCGCTGGTGGATATCGGCGACGTCGCGGCTCTCCTGGCTCGGCATCTGTTGCGGGCGCTGATCCTGGCGCTGCTCTTGACGCTGGTCTTGACGTTGTTCTTGGCGTTGATCGTAAGGTCCGCGAAAATTCGGCAGGGCCGTCTCGCCGAGCGTGGAGTTCAGCCAATCGTTGAGTGACATGCCGGCACGACGCGCAGCAGCTTCGGCCCGCTCCCTGACGGATGGATCGATGCCGTCAACACTCCACGATACGCGCGAATTCATGACTCTGTCCGGTTCCGACTCCGGCGCCCCACCCGGCGCCTCCAGCCTCCCCACGCGTGCCGGTTGTGAAGACAATCGGATTTGGCGCGGGTCGTCTGCCTCGAAAACCGACTTTTTCCTGTTACGGTAAATAACGGGTTAAGGAACGCGTTGCCGGTGTCTTAAAGTTGGGCGCCGGGAACCCGATTGCCGCCGTTGGCCCCGCCCCAAAGCTGCGTCCCGACAAAGATTTCGCCACGCGCCCGACCCGCACGTCTCAATGGATAGAGAGCGGCCCGATCCACGGGCGGGTTCTTGCCTGACTGGATTGTTGGCTGACATGAAAAGGTTGCTCGTGGCCGCGATGGCGGCCGGACTGGCATCGCATGCTGTTGCCGCCGATGCCCCGGCGGCAGCGCCTGCGGTGAAGGCACCGGCGCCCGCGGGATACAATTGGACCAGCTGCTATGTCGGCATCCAGGGCGGCGGCAACTGGGGCAAGAGCGAGCATGTCCGGCGCGCCGGCGACGACTCCGGGCCAACGATCACAGGGACTTTCAATCTTAGCGGTGCTGCCGTCGCGGGCGGCGTCTTCGGCTGCGATTTCCAGATCGAAAAGACCGTGCTCGGCTTCGAGAACGACGCGTCATGGACCAACCAGCACGGCAAGGTGCAGGATCTGCCGCCCTTCAACGTCGGGGTGACGAGCGGCACGCGGGAAAAATGGATCGATATGTTCCGCGGCCGTGTCGGTTACGCGCTCGATCAGTTTCTGATCTATGGCACGGCCGGTATCGCCTTCGCCGGTACCGAGGTCACCGTGTCCAACCAAGTGGTGCAGGTCACCAGCTCCCATACCCGCACCGGCCTGGCGGCCGGGCTCGGTGGTGAATGGGCGGCCTATGTCGATACCTGGGGCGCCGTGACCCTCAAGCTCGAATATGTGCACGTCGATTTTGGCAGCAAACGATATGTCGATCCGCCGATCAGCGGCGCCGTCACGCGCGACGTCAGGCTGACGGACGACATCGTCCGCGCCGGCGTCAATGTCCGGTTCAACTGGGATAGGCCTGTTGTCACGAAGTACTAAGGGCGCTGAAGAGCTAGCCTTTCCCTTCGCGCTTGCCGTCCTCCAGCGGCACGACCGTGCCCTTGCCGCTCATCGCCGATAGCGCCTGGAGCGCCTCTTCGCAGAAATCGGCCACCATCTGCTCGTGGCGGGCACCGAGCTGAAGCAGCAGCAGATTTCCGAGGTCGAGCACGCCCGACGCCGAGCCCTCTGGAAATCGCTTCTTGAGGATCCGCTCGTAATTCTCGTGCCGGTCGCGGTGGTGCTCCAGCCGGGCCATCAGATCGGTGCGCATGGGCTCGATGTCGATGCTGTCGAGTGCGTGCAGCCGCACCAGCAGGTCGTCCTTGATCGAGGGCGGCGTGCTCGGCCGCGCGGCCCAGTGCCGCAGCGCTGTTCGCCCCTCGGGAGTCAGCGTATAAATCAGTTTGTTGGGCTTTCCTGACTGCACGACCTCGCGGCCCTGGATGTAACCACGGTCGCGCAGCTTGGAGAGTTCGCGGTAGATTTGCTGGTGGTCGGCTTTCCAGAAGAAGCCGATCGAGGAATCGAATGTTTTGGCGAGCTCGTAGCCCGTCATCGGACGTTCCGTCAGGCATGCGAGGATTGCGTCGCCCAGCGCCATGGCACCACCAGCTCCCTTTCGAGGTCCCGACCAATTGACTTGACTTTATGCGCATCGATGCATATGCGTCAATGTGCATATGAGGCGGGCTTCAGACCCGCCCTTATCGGCCATCGCGCTACTGTGCATGGGGTTGTTTTCGCGTTTTTGCCAAGGCCTTTGATCAAGAAGGCCTTTGACTAAGGGAGGCACCTGAGAATGACCGGCCTCGATTCCTGGTACGCCTTTACGAAGTCCCACGACCGCGCCGCGCTCTGGGAACTGCTCCATCCTGACGCCGTGTTCGAAAGCCCCGTGGTGCATTCGCCGCAGCGTGGACGCGACATCACCTTCAAATATCTCGCCAGTGCCGAGAAGGTGCTCGGCGGTCCCGGCTTCACCTATGTCGGCGAGTGGAAAAGCGCCAATGGCGCGGTGCTCGAATTCAAGAATGTCATCGACGGCATCGAGATCAACGGTGTCGACATCATCACCTTCGATGCCGAGGGACGCATCACCCATTTCAAGGTGATGGTGCGTCCGCTCAAGGCGATCAACATGCTGCACCGCCTGATGGCGGAGCAGTTGGCCGCCGCTCAATCATAAGCCAACATCATCACTTCAGACCGCCTGCCGGGAGACCATCATGCCGATCTATAAAGCCCCCGTCGAAGACGTGAACTTCCTGCTCAACGACGTCTTCCAGATCGATCGCTACGACAATCTGGCCGGCTTCTCCGATGCGTCGAGCGACGTGCGCGAAGCCATTCTTGGCGAAGCCGCGAAGCTTGCAGAAGAAGTGCTGCAGCCGCTCAACCGCGTCGGCGACCTCGAAGGCTGCAAGCGCGCCGATGACGGCAGCGTCACCACGCCGAAGGGCTTCAAGGACGCTTTCAAGCAAGTGGCCGAGGGCGGTTGGCTTGGCCTGTCGGCGCCGACCGAGTTCGGCGGCCAGGGCCTGCCGGTGACGCTGAGCCAGGCGGTCAACGAATTCCAGATCTCCGCCAACATGGCGTTCTCGATGTATGGCGGCCTCACCATGGGCGCGACCGCGGCGCTGATCGTGCACGGCTCGCCCGAGCAGAAGCAGACCTACGTGCCGAAGATGGTGGCGGGCGAGTGGACCGGCACCATGAACCTGACCGAGCCGCATTGCGGCACCGATCTCGGCATGCTCCGCACCAAGGCGATCCGCCAGCCCGACGGCAGCTTCAAGATCACGGGCACGAAGATCTTCATCTCGGCCGGAGAGCATGACCTCGCCCCCAACATCATCCACCTCGTGCTCGCCCGCATCGAGGGCGCACCGGCCGGCATCAAGGGCGTGTCGCTGTTCGTGGTGCCGAAATTCCTGGTCAATGCCGATGGTTCGGTCGGCGCACGCAACGGCGTGGTGTGCGGCTCGATCGAGCACAAGATGGGCATTCACGGCAATTCCACCTGCGTGATGAATTACGACAGCGCCACCGGCTGGCTGATCGGCGAAGAGAACAAGGGCATGCAGGGCATGTTCGTGATGATGAACGAAGCCCGCCTCGGCGTCGCCGTTCAAGGTCTCGCGCAGTCCGAGGTCGCCTATCAGAACGCCGTCGCCTATGCCCGCGAGCGCATCCAGGGCCGCTCGCTGACCGGCGTCAAGGCGCCCGACAAGCAGGCCGACCCGATCATCGTGCATCCCGACGTGCGCCGCACGCTGCTCTCGATCCGCGCCTTCAACGAGGCGGCGCGCGCCTTCGTGATGTGGACCGCGCTGAAGAGTGACGTCGCCCATCGCTCCGAGGATCCCAAGGACCGTCAGGCCGCCGACGACCACATGGGCCTGATGACGCCCGTGCTGAAGGGCTTCCTCACCGATTACGGCTTTGCCAACGCGGTGCAGGCGCAGCAGATGTATGGCGGCCACGGCTACATCGCCGAGCAGGGCATGGAGCAGTTCGTTCGCGATGCCCGCATCGCGATGATCTATGAAGGCGCCAACGGCATCCAGGCGCTCGACCTCGTCGGCCGCAAGCTGCCGCGCGACGGCGGCCGTGCCATCATGGCCTTCTTCGGCGAGGTCATGGCCTTCGCCAAGGAGAACGGCGGCGACGAGGCGCTCAAGCCATTCATCACCCCGCTCTCGGCTTCGCTCGGCCATCTCCAGCAGGCCACGACCTGGCTGATGCAGAACGCCATGGCGAAGCCGGACAATGCGGGCGCTGCCGCAACCGATTACCTGCATCTCTTCGGCTTCGTCGCGCTCGGCTACATGTGGGCGAAGATGGCCAAGGTGACGCAGGCCAAGATTGCCGCGAGCGGAGCGACGCCCTATCTCTCGACCAAGCTCGTCACCGGCCGCTTCTTCATGGAGCGCATGCTGCCGGAGACCGCCGCCAATCTCGCCCGCATCCAGGCCGGCTGTGCCACCATCATGGAACTGCCGGCGGAAGCTTTCTGAGGCTTCCCGCTTCGCCAATGATCCGACCGCGCCGCGGTCGTAACCAATAACTGCAATCAGGAGGCTCCCATGGCAGATGCCTATATTTACGACCACGTCCGAACCCCGCGCGGCCGCGGCAAGGCAGACGGCGCGCTGCACGAGGTCACCGCGCTCGCGCTCGCCACCGTGCCGCTGAAGGCGCTGAAGGACCGCAACAATTTGCCGGAGGATTCGGTGGACGACGTCGTGCTCGGCGTGGTCGACCCCGTCGGCGAAGCCGGCAGCGACATCGCGCGCTTCGCCGCGCTCAAGGCCGGCCTCGGCGAAGCCGTGCCCGGCGTGCAGATCAGCCGCTTCTGTGCTTCCGGCCTCGACGCCGTGAATTTTGCCGCAGCCCAGGTGATGAGCGGCCAGCATGAGTTGGTGATCGGTGGCGGCGCCGAATCCATGAGCCGCGTCGGCATCGGTGCCTCCGGTGGCGCCTGGCCGATGGACCCGTCGATGGCAGTGCCGGCCTACTTCATGCCGCAGGGCGTCTCGGCCGATCTGATCGCGACGAAGTACGGCTTCTCGCGCGACGACGTTGACGCCTATGCCGTGCAGAGCCAGCAGCGCGCCGGCAAGGCCTGGGACGAGGGCCGGTTCAACAGGTCCATCGTACCCGTGAAGGACATCAACGGCCTCACCATCCTCGCCAAGGACGAGCACATGCGTCCCTCGACGACGATGCAGTCGCTGGCACAGCTCCAGCCGTCGTTCACGATGATGGCGCAGATGGGCGGTTTTGACGGCGTCGCGGTGCAGTCGCACCCGGAAATCGAGCGCGTCAACTACGTGCACCACGCCGGCAACTCGTCGGGCATCGTCGACGGCGCCGGCGCCGTGCTGCTCGGCAGCAAGGAAGCGGGGAGCAAGTACGGCCTCAAGCCGCGCGCAAAGATCCGCGCGTTTGCGAACGTCGGCTCCGAGCCGGCGATGATGCTGACCGGTCCGGTCGACGTCACCGAAAAGCTGTTCGCGCGTTCGGGCATGAAGAAGTCGGACATCGACCTGTTCGAGCTCAACGAGGCCTTTGCCTCGGTGGTGCTGCGCTACATCCAGGCCTTCGACATCGACAACGCCAAGATCAACGTCAATGGCGGCGCGATCGCGCTCGGCCATCCGCTTGGCGCCACCGGCGCGATGATCCTCGGTACCGTGCTCGACGAGCTCGAGCGCACCAACAAGGCGACCGCGCTGGTGACGCTGTGCATCGGCGGCGGCATGGGCACCGCGACCATCATCGAGCGCGTCTGACTTCGTAGGGTGGGCAAAGCGAAGCGTGCCCACCACTGACGTCTCAGCAAATGATGGTGGGCACGGCGCAAGAGCGCCTTTGCCCACCCTACGAGATCACAGTCAACCGCCGCGCCTGAAATCGGCTGCGGCACCGAGGAGCAACCAACATGGCTTACAAGAACTTCAAGGTTGAGACCGATTCCGACGGCATCGCGCTCGTCACCTGGGACATCCCGGGCCGTTCGATGAACGTGCTCGACGAGACCTCGACCAGCGAGCTCGATGCGATCGTCAAGGAAACCACGGCCGACGCTGCCGTGAAGGGCGTCGTCATCACCTCCGCCAACGAGGCGTTCTGCGCCGGCGCCGACCTGTCGATGCTCGAGGGCATGAACCAGGCCTACGCCAAGGTCTTGAAGGAGCAGGACGAGACCGCCGCAAACCAGATGCTGTTCGACCAGAGCCGGCGCTTCTCGCAGGTGCTGCGTTCGATCGAGACCTCCGGCAAGCCGTGGGCGGCCGCGATCAACGGCCTCGCGCTCGGCGGCGGTTTCGAGATCACGCTGTGCTGCCACTATCGCGTCGCGGCGGAAAATCCCAAGACGCGCCTCGGCCTGCCCGAGGTCAAGGTCGGCCTGTTCCCCGGCGCCGGCGGCACGCAGCGCGTGCCGCGCCTGGTGCCGCCGCAGGACGCGATGACCATTTTGCTCAAGGGCGATCCGGTCACGGTCGAGAAGGCCAAGGCGCTTAATCTGATTCACGCCATCGTTCCGGCCGCCGACCTCATCAAGGCAGCGAAGGACTGGATCAAGGGCGGCGGCAAGGCCGTTGCGCCCTGGGACGAGAAGGGCTTCAAGCTGCCCGGCGGTCCGGTGTTCTCCAAGGCCGGCATGATGATGTTCCCGGCGGGCAACGCGATCTATCGCCGCGAGACCTACGACAATTATCCGGCCGCGCGCGCGATCATGAGCTGCGTCTATGAAGGCCTGCAGCTGCCGATCGACGCGGCGCTACGCGTCGAGTCGCGCTACTTCACCTCGGTGCTGCGTTCGAAGGAAGCAGCCGCGATGATCCGCAGCCTGTTCCTGTCGATGCAGGAGCTCAACAAGGGCGCGCGCCGTCCGAAGGACGTAGCCCCAACCAAGGTGAAGAAGATCGCCGTGATCGGCGCCGGCTTCATGGGTGCGAGCGTCGGCTACGTCTCGGCCCGTGCCGGCCTCGACGTCGTCCTGATCGACCGCGACCAGGAGAGCGCCGACAAGGGCAAGGCGCATGCGCAGAAGGTGATCGAGGAGCAGATCAAGAAGGGCCGCGCCAAGCCCGGTGACGCCGATGCGCTGCTCGCGCGCATCACGCCGACTGCCGATTATGCTGCTCTCAAGGACGTCGACCTCGTCATCGAGGCCGTGTTCGAGGATCGCAAGGTCAAGGCTGATACCTTCGCGAAGGCGCAGGAGCATATGAAGCCGGACGTGATCTTCGCGTCGAACACCTCGACGCTGCCGATCACCTCGCTGGCCGAGGGCTTCAAGGACCAGGGCAAGTTCGTCGGCATCCACTTCTTCTCGCCGGTCGAGAAGATGATGCTGGTCGAGATCATCAAGGGCAAGAACACCGGCGATCTCGCTCTGGCGACCGCGCTCGACTACGTCCGGCAGATCGGCAAGACGCCGATCGTCGTCAACGACAGCCGCGGCTTCTTCGCCAATCGCTGCGTCGGCCGCTACGTCGCCGAAGGCAACGAGATGTTCCTGGAAGGCGTGCCGCCGGCGATGATCGAGAACTGCGCCAAGATGGCCGGCATGCCGGTCGGCCCGCTCTCGCTCTCGGACGAAGTCGCACTCGACCTCGGCCTCAAGATCATGAAGGCGACGGAAGCCGATCTCGGCCCCAACGCCATCAACCCCGATCAGAAGAAGCTGATGGTGGAGATGGTCGAGAAGCAGGGCCGTCTCGGCCGCAAGAACAGCAAGGGCTTCTACGACTACCCCGGGAAGGGCAAGGGTCAGAAGAGCCTGTGGCCGGGCCTCTCGGCGCTGCAGCCGAAGCAGCTCGATCCTGACACGCTCGACATCGAGGAGCTGAAGCAGCGCTTCCTGGTGGTGCAGGCGGTGGAAGCCGCGCGCACGGTCGAAGACCACGTCATCACCGACCCGCGCGAGGCGGATGTCGGCTCGATCCTCGGCTTCGGCTTCGCGCCGTTCACCGGCGGCACGCTGTCCTACATCGACTTCATGGGCACGAAGAAATTCGTCGAGCTCTGCCACAAGCTGGAGGCGAAGTACGGCTCGCGCTTCACCCCGCCGAAGCTTCTCGAGGAGATGGCCGCGAAGGGAGAAACTTTCTACGGCCGATTCGCGCCGAAGAAGGCTGCAGCCTGATCACCCAAGGTCATTTGAGAAAGAAGGCCGGATCGTCGATCCGGCCTTTTTGTTTGGGGAGACGTCATCACGGTTGCGTCAGATTTGTTCCCGGCTTGTGGAACCAATCACAGAATTCGCGTAGGACCCATGTCAGAGTCCCCCGCTGCCGTGGTGTCGCGCAATTGTCATAGGCGTGTCGAAGCGGCGCCGTTCTTTTGCTCGGCCCTGGCACTAGTCTTGCTCCGGGTCAGGGTTCCGAATCCGGTTGGGACACTTGCCGAGCCATCGGCAGGTTGAAGACAAAATAAGAAAGTATCCTTGATGAACTCTTTGGTGCTGCGGAAGACCGCGCTCGGTCGCGATCTCACCGCGAAATATGCTGTTGGACCCGCCACTCGCCGCCTCTCGCCGCAACAGAAGCCGGCGCGCCTGCGCCGCAAGGGGCCGATGCTTTGGGCCGCTTTGGCGTTACTTGTGCTGGCGGCGGATTTTATGCTGGCTTCCCTCGCCTGGCTCGCCGTCGACTTCGTCATGGGCTGAGACCGCCCGCGCGTGCAGCAGATAGGCCGCCGCGAAGTAGGCGAGCTGGCAGACGGCAAGACAGATGGCGATGACGGTCACACCTGCCATCATGCCGAATCCGTAAGCGCGAAGAATGATTGCCGAGAAAACTGCGATCGCCGGCGCAATCAATATCAGCGCCCAGATCCTGAAAACATAACCTGTCGCTATTCCCACCAATGCACTTGCGACGATCAGGACCAAGGCAATCGTCAAGTTCAACTCCGATGAAATAATCCTCTAACAATTCCGCCAAGCTCGCGCGCTTTACGGGTACTGACAAGACAGCACTACTTACATTCGGCGAACAGTAGTTCATAAGTCTAATGATAGGTACGATGATCCGGCGAGATGGGTTCGCGCCCAGCCCGCTCGGGGCAGAATAAAAACGGGCCGGATCGACGATCCGGCCGTTCTTATTTGCGGTCTCCGAGCGGCGAGAACGCCCGGCCCGAGACCGCATCGTCGGCAAGACTCGCTCTCCAGCTGCCTTCATCGCCGCGGCCAATGCGGACCTCGAAGCGCCAGCGATTCTGGTTGGTGAAGGCGATGTCCGTTCCGCCCTTCCTCCTGGCATAGCTGCACGGATATTCGGTCGGCCGATCGGGAAAGACGATTTTTCCTTCCTTGCTCTCGAACACGGCCGAGGTGACCTGCGGATGGATCATGAGGATGCAATTGCGCTGCGGCAGGTCCGGCGTCGACAAGCCAAGCATCGCGAGCGGCGCGACCGCGGCGGTCATAAGGACGATCATGTTCATCGCGGCGGCTGTCCCATGGAGGTGCTCCGCGATTTCGACGTGGCCGCCGATCGAATGGTTCACAACGAAAAAGGCCGGATCGTCGATCCGGCCTTTCGATTGTTGCATCTTGCGATGCGCTTACTTCGCCTGCGCAAGGCCTTCCTTCTTCAGCGCCTCCTGCACCTGCGGCCGCGCCGCGACGCGAGCCTTGTAGGCGGTCAGGTTCGGCATGGCCGAGAGGTCGAACTTCATCCGGTCGCCCCAGGTCAGCATCGTGAAGAGATAGCCGTCGGCCACCGTGAACTGCTTTCCCATGAGGTAGTCGCGGCCGGCGAGCTGGCTGTCGATGTATGTCAGCTTGCCCATGACGCGATCCCTAAAGAAGGCCTTGGCCTCGTCGTTCAGCGCCGGCGCGAACAGCGGTCCGAAGCTCTTGTGCACCTCCGAGGTGAGGAAGTTCAGCCATTCGAGCAGCTTGTAGCGCTCAGAGCTGCCGTGAGCCGGCGCCAGAGCCTTCGCCGAAGCCTGGTCGGCGATCATCTGGACAATGACCGGGCCTTCGGTCACGATCTCGCCGCTGTCGAGGCCCAGCGCAGGGACCTGGCCCTTCGGGTTCAGCTTCAGATAATCCTCACCATTTTCGAGCTTCTTGGCCCGGATATCGACCTTGACCAGCTCATAGGGCAGGCCGGCTTCCAGGAGCGCGATGTGGGGGGACAGGGAGCAGGCGCCGGGCGAGTAATAGAGTTTCATGGAATTTCTTTCTCTTGACGCTTGGTTGGGGCGAAGGAACGCCTACATGCATTTGCATCCAATAGTCAAGATTGATGCAGGTGCATTGAGTGAGGTAAGAGACGGAACGACGAGCTTGAGCGGGACCATGAAACGCAAACCATCGACCGAGGCTACTTCGGCCTGGATCCGCCTGATGCGGGTGCAGAGCCGCGTGCTCGATTGCGTCGAGCAGGACTTGAAGAAGGCGGGGTTCCCGCCGCTGGCATGGTACGACGCGCTGCTCGAATTGTCGCGAGCGCCCTCGGGTGAGCTGCGGCCGGTGGAACTCGAGCGGCAAATGCTGATCCCGCAATACTCCACGTCGCGCCTGATCGACCGCCTGGTCGACGAGGGGCTCGCCTCCCGGCGCGAGTGCAAGATCGACAAGCGCGGCCAGTTCGTGGAGATCACGGAAGCCGGCCGCGAGTTGCAGAAGCGGATGTGGGGCGCCTATTCGGCCGCGATCGAAAAGTATGTCGGCTCGAAACTGTCCGATGCGGATGCCGTCAAGCTCAGCGGTCTGCTCGACCGTCTCGGCTGCTCGTGCGGCGAGATGAAACTGCCGCCCGTCCACGTCAACGAAACCACGCCGTCGCGATGATCGTGCGGCACACCAGCTCGTCCGTGCACCCCCTGGGTTCGCGGACCACCCCGTCACCCGCGCGCCTTCGATCGAAGCGCCCTTTTTGATTAGAGTTTGATATGGCGCGAGACCAGATCGATATGACGCCGCTGCAGTCGCGCGACGAACTCGTCGCGTGGTTCGAGGCTGGCTGCAAGGACCCGTCCGAATTCCGCATGGGCACCGAGCACGAGAAGACGCCGTTCACGCTCGAAGGCCACCGTCCGGTGCCTTACGAGGGTGCGCGGGGCATCGGCGCGCTGCTCGAAGGCATGAAGCTCCTGCTCGGCTGGGAGCCGATCATGGAGAAGGGCAACATCATCGGCCTCTACGACGTCACCGGCGGCGGCGCGATCTCGCTCGAGCCCGGCGGACAGTTCGAGCTCTCCGGCGCGCCGGTCGAGAACGTGCACCAGACCCAGAGCGAGCTGATGGCGCATCTGGCGCAGGTGCGCGAGATTGCGACCCCGCTCGGTATCGGCTTCCTCGGGCTCGGCATGACGCCGTCCTGGTCGCGCGCCGACATCCCGGTGATGCCCAAGGGCCGCTACAAGATCATGACCAATTACATGCCGAAGGTCGGCCAATACGGCCTCGACATGATGTACCGGACCTGCACGGTGCAGACCAATCTCGACTTCTCCTCCGAAGCCGACATGGTCAAGAAGCTGCGCGTCTCGCTCGCGCTACAGCCGGTCGCGACCGCCCTGTTTGCCAATTCGCCGTTCACCGAGGGCAAGCCGAACGGCTTCCTGTCGTTCCGCTCCGAGATCTGGCGCGACACCGACAATGCGCGTTCGGGCATGATGCCGTGGGCATTCGAGGATGGCATGGGTTTCGAGCGCTATGTCGACTACGCGCTCGACGTGCCCATGTATTTCGTCAAGCGCGACGAGGATTACATCGACGTCTCGGGCTCCTCGTTCCGCGCCTTCTTCGACGGCCGCAACAACAATCTGCCGGGCGAACGCCCGACGCTGTCGGACTGGGCCAACCATCTTTCGACGATCTTCCCGGAGGTGCGCCTCAAGCGCTATCTCGAGATGCGCGGCTCCGATGGTGGCCCGTGGGGCCGCCTGCCGGCGCTGTCGGCGTTCTGGGCCGGGCTGCTCTACGACGATGTGTCGCTCGATGCCGCCTGGGACCTCGTGAAGCACTGGACCGCGCATGAGCGCCAGGCCCTGCGCGACGACGTGCCGCGGTTCGGCTTCAAGGCGCGAATCAAGGACCGCTATCTGTTCGAGATCGCCAAGGAATGCCTCGTTCTGGCCCATGCCGGCCTGCGCCGCCGCGGCCGGATCGACCAGCTCGGCCGCGACGAAACCCGGCATCTGGAGCCGCTCGATCGCATCATCGATTCCGGCCGGACCCCGGCCGAGGAGATGCTGGAGAAGTTCAACGGCGCCTGGAACGGCTCCGTGGAACCGGCCTACGCGGAATACGCGTTCTAGGCCAGAGGCCGACGACCAGGACCTGAGCCGTTCATCGCCCATACAGGTTTGCGGCGATCAAATGACCGGCTGAAAAAACCTGAGCGCCGTCAATAACTCGAAAGCTGTTCCAATGGGGAAGGGCCGCCTGCGTGGGGCCGTCATGGCAAGCGTCGTGGCCTGCGCCACGTTGCTTGCGCTCGTGTTTGCGAGCGCGCCTGCGCGCGCCCAGACGGCGTTCGACCGGCCCGGCGGCGACTATTTCAGCTCGCCGGTGACGTCAGGTGACCCCGAGGATTGCGCGCTGCAGTGTGAGCGTGACCGCCGCTGCCGCTCCTGGAGCTTCAACTATCCCGACGTCGAAGGCGGCTCGGCAGTGTGCTGGCTCAAGAACACGGTGCCGCCGCGTGTCCCGGGCAGCTGCTGCATCTCCGGTGTGCGTGGCGCCGGCGTGATCGAGCCGCGGATCGAAGGCGTTGAAACGTCGATCGACCGCCCCGGCGGCGACTTGCGCAATTTCGAGATCAAGGACGGCGAAGGCGAAGAGGCCTGCAAGGCCGCCTGCATCGCGGACAACAAGTGCCGCGCCTTCACCTACTCCCGTCCCGGCTACACCGGGCGTGAAGCGCGCTGCTTCCTGAAAAAGGAAATCAAGCCGCCGCGCCGCAAGGCGGGCTTCACGTCGGGCGTGGTCAGATAGCGCGCAGCGAATCCAGCGACCCGCTCCTCAATTCGCCGCCGACACCAGCCTGTCCCCACACGCATTCGCGTAGAACTTGCCGCCGCATTGGCGCTTGATGGCGGTGCAGCGCACCGCGGGAGACGCATTTTCCGGAACGCTGAAGGCGCAGCTCAGGCCGTCGGCACTGCGGCCCGTCTTGCCGGCGGCAAAGGCGGCGCTGGAGGCGGTGATGCAGACGACAAGGAAGGCCGCGGCGGCGATTTCGATCAGCAGTCTCATGGACGTTTCCTCCACACTGATGGCTGAATCTGCCCTCAATCTAGCACCGAATCCGCATCTCTCCGTACGCTTCCGGGTTCCCAAATCGGCCCGTTCCTTGCATAAATTTACGCCAGCGCAGTGCACGGCCGCGCCAGCGATGGTTCCGGTGCAGGGGCAAGACGCGTAGAGTTAGTGGTGTTCTCGCGACCAGGAAGTGACGGCCTTGCAAGATCAATCGTTCCAGCCAAGTTTGCCGGCCTCCAGCCAGCCCATCGACGAGCTCGCGCTGGCTGACGTCAAGGGCGCGATCCTGGCGAAGCTGCGCCTTGCCATCGGCAAGGATGCGGGCATGGCCACCAAGCACGACTGGTACCAGGCCGCAGCGCTCGCGCTGCGCGACCGCATCGTGCATCGCTGGCTCACGGCCGAGAAGCACAGCTACGATGCGGGACGCAAGCGCGTCTATTATCTCTCGCTCGAATTCCTGATCGGCCGCCTCTTCACCGACGCGCTGAACAACATGGGGCTGCTCAAGATCTTCGAGGTCGCGCTCGGCGATCTCGGCGTGTCGCTGCCTGAGCTCCGCAAATGCGAGCCGGATGCCGCGCTCGGCAATGGCGGCCTGGGGCGGCTCGCCGCCTGCTTCATGGAGAGCATGGCCACGCTCTCGATCCCCGCGATCGGCTACGGCATCCGCTACGATTACGGCCTGTTCCGCCAGATCATCAATCAGGGCTGGCAGCAGGAATATCCGGACGAATGGCTGAGCTTCGGCAATCCCTGGGAATTGCAGCGGCCCGAGGTGATCTATCACGTCCATTTCGGCGGTGGCGTCGAGCATGTCGACGACAAGGGCCGCGACCGCGCGATCTGGCACCCGGCCGAGACCGTGCAGGCGATCGCCTATGACACGCCGATCGTCGGCTGGCGCGGCCAGCACGTCAACGCGCTCCGCCTGTGGTCGGCACGCTCGCCCGATCCGTTGAAGCTCGACGCCTTCAACAAGGGCGACTATGTCAGCGCCAGCGCCGAGCAGTCGCGCGCGGAAGCCATCTGCAAATTCCTCTATCCGAACGACGAAAGCCCGGCGGGCCGCGAGCTGCGGCTGCGTCAGGAGTATTTCTTCGTCTCCGCCTCGCTGCAGGACCTGGTCAATCGCCACCTGACCTCCGACGGCCAGCTTCGCAGCCTCGCGATGAAGGTCGCGGTCCAGCTCAACGACACGCATCCGAGCCTCGCCGTCACCGAGCTGATGCGCATCCTGGTCGACCTGCACAATTTCCGCTGGGACGAGGCCTGGAAGATCACGGTCGCGACGCTGTCCTACACCAACCACACGCTCTTGCCCGAGGCGCTGGAGACCTGGCCGGTCGAACTGTTCGAGCAGCTGTTGCCGCGCCATCTCGAGATCATCTACCGCATCAACGTGCAGCATCTCGCGCTGGCCGAAGCGCGCGCGCCCGGCGACATCGATTTCCGTGCCTCGGTTTCGCTGATCGACGAGAGGAGCGGACGCCGCGTGCGCATGGGCCAGCTCGCCTTCGTCGGCTCGCACCGCATCAACGGCGTCTCGGCGATGCATTCGGACCTGATGCGCGAGACCGTGTTCCACGATCTCAACCATCTCTATCCCGGCCGCATCACCAACAAGACCAACGGCATCACCTTCCGCCGCTGGCTGATGCTGGCGAATCCGAAGCTGACCGACCTGCTGCGCGAGACCTGCGGCGAAGCCGTGCTCGACGATCCGACCCAGCTCAGCCTGATCGAAGCCCGCGCCAGCGACGTCGAATTCCAGAAGAAGTTCCGCAGCGTCAAGCTTCACAACAAGACCGCGCTGGCGCGCCTGATCGGCGAGCGGCTCGGCATCAAGGTCGATCCGACCGCGCTGTTCGACGTGCAGATCAAGCGCATTCACGAATACAAGCGCCAGCTCCTCAACATCATCGAGACGGTGGCGCTGTACCAGGCGATGAAGGACGATCCCAACGGCAACTGGGTGCCGCGGGTGAAGGTCTTCGCCGGCAAGGCGGCGGCGAGCTACCGCTACGCAAAATTGATCATCAAGCTGGTCAACGACGTCGCGGACGTCGTCAACAACGATCCCGCGATCGGCGGCAAGCTCAAGGTCGTCTTCCTGCCCGACTACAATGTCAGCCTTGCGGAGGTGATCATTCCCGCGGCCGATTTGTCCGAGCAGATCTCGACCGCCGGCATGGAGGCCTCCGGCACCGGCAACATGAAGCTGTCGCTGAACGGCGCGCTCACCATCGGCACGCTCGACGGCGCCAACATCGAGATCCGCGACCATGTCGGCGCGGAGAATATCGCGATCTTCGGCATGGAGGCCGGCGACGTCATGATCCGCCGCAAGCAGGGGCTGGATGCGTCCGACGTGATCCGCAATTCGCCAAAGCTCCAGCGCGCCATCAATGCGATCGGCACCGGCGAGTTCTCGCCCGGCGATCCCGGCCGCTTCGAATCCATCGCGCACGCGCTGCGCTATCTCGACCATTACATGGTCAGCGCCGATTTCGATTCCTATTACGAAGCCCAGCGCAGCGTCGACGCACGCTGGCAGGTGGCGCCGGCCTGGACGCGCGCCTCCATCCTCAATGTCGCGCGCATGGCCTGGTTCTCCTCGGACCGCACCATCCGCGAATATGCCGAGGAGATCTGGAACGTGCCGGTCAATCCGACCACGCCGTTGCTGCCGGATTTGCGCGACGTCGCGGGCTGATTTTCCGCAACGTGAAATCGGCGTTACCTGCGAGGTTATTGATTTGGCAGGATAGGCATCATATTACGGCTTGAGCTTTTTCTGGCCGGAGTCGATCGTGCCTGTCGGCGAGTATACGAGCCCGGATGGGCAGCTTCGATTGCTGGTCATATGTCCCGACGGGGACTGGACGCTGGGGTTCGACGGATTCTCCTGGCACACGCACGGCAGCATCCTTGCCAGTCTTTCAGGCAAGGACGAGGAAGCTGCCATCAACGACTTCGTCGCCGATCTGATCAGCGGCAAGAGTATCATTGCGCTGAAGCGCATAGGAGGCTCCGTCGCGGATGCCTGGGTCACAGATGATCCGGCAGACGATGTGTTGAGTTCGCAGCAATATGGCCCTGGTGATGAGACGATGGAGTTTCGTCGTTGGGACGGAAGCTCAGTAGAGGTCTAATCCCATGCACGCCAAGCTCCCGCACCCGTTCGACGACGCCACCCGCATCAGCGCCGGTGACTCCAGCTGGCAGGGGCACACCAGCGACGACTACTGGGCGTTTGTCGGCCCGTTCGGTGGCGCCACGGCCGCGACCATCCTGCGCGCGCTGATCGACCATCCGCAGCGCGCCGGCGATCCGCTGGCGCTGACCGTCAATTATTGCGCGCCGATCGCCAAGGGGCCGTTCGATCTGGACGTGCGGCTGGTGAAGGCCAATCGCTCCAGCCAGCATTGGAGCGTCGAACTGTCGCAGGGCGGCGGCGAGGTCGCAACGCTCGCCACCGCCGTGTTCGCCGAGCGCCGGCCGTCCTGGGAGCACAGGGTGGCGCAATATCCGAACGCCACGGCGTTCGAGGCAACGCTGCCATTCCCAAAGATCTCGGCGTCCTGGGCCAACCAGTATGAATTCCGCTTCGTCGAGGGCGAGATGCGGATCGGCCCACCGCAGACCGAGCTCGCTGGCACCTATTCCAAGCTCTGGATCGGCGACCGCACGCCGCGCAAGCTCGACATGCTGTCGCTGATGTCGATGTCGGACGCCTTCTTCGGCCGCATCTTCCACGCCAGGCGCGAGCTGGTGCCGTTCGGCACGGTGTCGCTGACGACGTATTTTCACACCGGCAGCGAGGAGCTCGCCGCCGAGGACATCACACGCGTGCTCGCGACGGCCGATTCGAAGATCATGCACAGGAGCTATGCCGATCAGAACGCCGAGCTGTGGTCGCCGAACGGCAGGCTGCTCGCGACCACGACGCAGATCGCGTATTTCAAGGCGTGACTGCTTCCGCAAGCTCGTCATTGCGAGGAGCGTAGCGACGAAGCAATCCAGACTGTCTCCGCGGAGGGATTCTGGATTGCTTCGCTGCGCTCGCAATGACGGCGGAGAGATCTCGCGAGAACAAAAAGGGCGGCCTCGCGGCCGCCCTTTTGCATTTCGAATGATGCGAGATTACTCCGCCGCGAGCTTCACGTCCGGCGCGGCCGCGCGCACTTCGGCGTCGACCTGGGCTTCGAACTTGGCAAAGTTCTTCTGGAACATGCCGACCAGCGCGCGGGCGGTCTTGTCGAACTCGTCCTTGTCTTTCCAGGTGTTGACCGGGTTGAGGATCTCGGCCGGCACGCCCGGCAGGGCGGTCGGGACCGCGAAGCCGAAATACTTGTCAGTGCGGAATTCGACGTTGCGAAGCGAGCCGTCGAGCGCGGCGGTGAGCAGCGCGCGCGTCACCTTGATCGGCATGCGCGAGCCGGTGCCATACTTGCCACCGGTCCAGCCGGTGTTGACCAGCCAGCAATCGACATTGTGCTGGGCGATGAGGTCGCGCAGCATGTTGCCATAGACGCTGGGGTCGAGCGGCAGGAAGGGCGAGCCGAAGCAGGTCGAGAATTCCGGCTGAGGCTCGTTGCCGAGACCGCGCTCGGTGCCGGCGACCTTCGCGGTGTAGCCGGACAGGAAGTGATACATCGCCTGCGCGGGCGAGAGCTTTGCGATCGGGGGCAGCACGCCGAAGGCATCGGCGGCGAGCATCACCACGTTCTTCGGCTGCGGCGCGCGGCCGGTGCGCGAAGCGTTCGGGATGAAGTCGAGCGGATAGGCCGAGCGCGTGTTCTCGGTCTTGGAGCCGTCGTCGAAATCGACAACGCGGGTGTCTTCGTCGAGCACGCAGTTTTCGAGCACCGCGCCGAAGCGGGTCGAGGCGGCGTAGATCTGAGGCTCGGCCTCCTGCGACAGCTTGATGCACTTGGCATAGCAGCCGCCTTCGAAGTTGAACACGCCGTTCGGGCCCCAGCCGTGCTCGTCGTCGCCGATCAGCGTGCGGTTCGGATCGGCGGACAGCGTGGTCTTGCCGGTGCCTGATAGCCCGAAGAAGATCGCGGTGTCGCCATTGGCGCCGACATTGGCCGAGCAGTGCATCGGCATCACGCCACGCTCGGGCAGATAGTAGTTCAGCGTGGTGAAGACCGACTTCTTCATCTCGCCGGCATAATAGGAGCCGCCGATCAGGACGATCTTGCGGGCGAAATCGATCGCGACGACGTTCTCAGACTTGCAGCCGTGGCGTTTGGGATCGGCGCGGAAGCTCGGCATGTCGATGATGGTGAGCTCCGGCGTGAAGCTCGGCAGCTCGACCGCCTCGGGGCGGATCAGCAGCGTACGGATGAACAGCGAGTGCCAGGCGAGCTCGGTGAAGACGCGGGTCTTGATCCGGTAGGCCGGATCGGCGCCGCCATAGAGATCCTGCGCGAACAGGCTCTTGCCTTCGGCGTGCTTTAGGAAGTCCTGGTAGAGCGTCTCGAACTGCTCTGCGGTGATCGACTGGTTGCCGGCCCACCACATCTTCTTGTCGGTGGTGGCGTCACGCACCGTGAACTTGTCCTTCGGGCTGCGACCGGTGAACTCACCGGTGTCGGCGCAAAGCGAACCGTCTGCCGACAGCACCGCCTCGCCCGCAGAAAGCGAGTATTGATAGAGTTGCGGCGCGCCGAGGTTCCAGTGAACCCGTTTGAGATTCTTTAAGCCGAATTTGTCGGCACCGAAGGCACCGTTGCGCACGCCCGTCTCTTGCACGAAAAATCCTCCTAGAACCCGCGACACTCAGCGCGACCAAGCTTTGGCGCCATCGCAGTCACCGTGAATTATAGGCCGTCCGGCCTCGGTTGAACGACGTAATAATGGTGAACGCTGGCGTTGCCAAGCCGATCTCGCAGGATTTGGTTTATTCAAGGACCGCGCCAAATGCCGCGCATGTCAGCCCTGAGCAGGCGCATCAAAAAGATCGCGAATGATCGCGCAACCAAATGCGCAATTCGGCGTTTCCTCTGGTTATTGCGACGCACAATCGCAGGACCGTCCTATCGTACCTCGCCTTCGCCGATGAGCGCGAACGGCCCCCACATCGCGGGATAGGCGTTGCGCGGTGACGAGGTGTCATCGACATACGTCAACATCGCGCGGCGCAAGGCTTCGGCACGGCCGATTTTTGGTTCGTTCTTGAGCAGTTCGAAAGTCGACGTGGTCAAGCGGGTGGCAGCTTCCGAATCCACTGCCCAATGCGAGACCAGCAGCGCGCGTGCACCCGCGTAGAAGAACGAGCGCGCCAGTCCTGACAGGGCCTCGGCGCCGGGCTTGTCGCCGGCGATGGTGTTGCAGGCCGACAGCACAACCCAATCCGCGTTGAGCTTGAGCTGAGCGACTTCACTTGCCGTGAGCAAGCCGTCATCCAGCTCCGTCGGCCGATCGGGAATGGAGAGCGCAAGCGAGGGCTCGCCCAATCCCTTGATATCGCCGGCGACGAGACCGTGGGTGGCAAAGTAGATGATGCTGTATTGAGCAAGCGCTGCACGCTTCAGCGTCGTTTCGCTGGCATCGCGGCCGAGATGGATGTCGGCCTCGGCCGCGCCGACATCCTTGGCCACAGCGTTCAACTCGTCCGCGGTATCCGGCAGTTGCGGCAGCGCCTGCGCAAGCCGCGCGCGATCGACGCCGGCCCCGCGCCAAAAATCGCTATAGGCAAGTGTTGCAATGTTGCGTGCGGCGACCTTGCCGCTTGCAGCGCGACGATCGGCCGGCCCTTCCAGCGCAGGATTGAACACGGGATCGCCAAAGCCGGTCATCGGCTTCACGCCCTGCTCCCGACGCGCGACGGCACGCAGCGATTTCAGGCTGACCACCGAGGGCAGAACCGACACCGCCTGACGCCGCAGCAGCCAGGCGGCGCTGCGATAGCCTTCGAGCGTGTCCGGGATCGCAGCTTGCGGCGTCTCCGTGACGAGCAGATGAAACGGCAACGCCGTCAGCGCGGCCGACGGCACCACCAGCAGGTTGCGCTTGTCCTTCGTCAGCGCTTCGACCGGGCCGAGCAGCGCGACATAGAGCTCATTGGCGAGCCCGAGATCGAACAACCCTGATTTGCCGGAGGCATCGCGCGCCTTGCCGACATCGAGCCCCTTGCGGAATGCAGTCACCTGCTGCGTCAGCGCGTCCGCGCCGAGCGGAATCTCCTTCCAGTCGACGCCTTCGCGCGTGATCGCGACGACATAGCTCTGCTTGTCGACGACGGAGTAGAGCACCATCGCCTCGTCGGGCGACAGCAAGGGCTGGATATCCTTGACCGCCAGCGGCAGGGGGTTGGAGAGCGACGCATAATCGGGAAACTCGACCGCGAGCGTCTTCTGCAAGCCCGTGCGCTCGTTCGCTATCGCCGCGATCCGCACCCGGCTGCGCTGCTCGGCCGCGACGTCGCGCTGGGCCGGTTGCTTCGACACCGCGGCGATGATCGCCTTGTCGAGCGCCTCGGACTCGGCCGCAAGATCCTGATCCCGGCGCACGAGCTCAGCGAGCCTGTCGCTGCCCGCAGCAAGGCGCACGGCCAGCTTGTTCACGGCGGAGGCAGCGGAGGATTGCGTGCCGCGCTGAATCGCGGCAAGCGCCTCGTCCAGCGCCCTGTCGTCGGGCAGCAGATATTGCTGTCGCGCGGCGAACAGGACCGGCAGCACTACGCGCAACTGCGCGCGATTGGTCGCAAGCGTCTTTTCCGCGAGCGGCAGCGCATCGGCGTTCCGCCCGGAGACGTGGAGGAAATAAGCGAGATTGCTGGTCGAGGTCGCAACGTCCGGATGATCGGGACCGAGCGCACGTTCGCGGATCGACAGCGCACGGCGATAGAGCGGCTCCGCATCGGCATAGCGCCGCTGATGCTCGTAGAGACCGGCGAGATTGTTCAGCGAGCGCGCGACGTCGGGATGGTCCGGTCCCAGCACCTTTTCGCGGATCGCGAGCGAGCGCCGGATCGGCGCCTCGGCATCCGCATCGCGGTTGAGGTCGCGATCGATCTGGCCGAGATTGTTCAGGAGCGTCGCGACCGCCGGATGCTCGGGGCCACCGGCCTTCTGGTAGATCGCGAGCGCGCGCTGAAACAACGGCTCGGCTTCGGCCTGACGCTGCTGCTTCACATAGTATGTGGCGAGATTGTTGAGGGACTGACCGACGTCGGGATGCTCGCGCGACAGCGCCTTCTCGCGAACGGCGAGCGCACGCTTGAACAGCGGCTCGGCCTCTGCAAAGCGGCTCTGCCTCTGATAGAGCGCGGCGAGGTTGTTCAGCACCGGTGCGATCTCGACGCTGTCGAGACCGATCCCCTTCTCCATCAGCGCAATGGCGCGCTTGTAGAGCGGCTCGGCCTGGTCGTCGTGGCCCTGGTCGGCGTAGATCTGCGCGAGGTTGTTGAGCGCACCCGCGAGATCACGATTGTTGGTGGTCTTCTCGAGAGACGCCACCATGGCCTGCGCCAGCGGCAGCGCCTCCGAATATTTACCTGCACTTCGGAGTGCGTTGATCCGCGCGCTCTCCGCGGCGAGACCTTTCTGGGCAAAGCTGGACGTGGCAAGCGATGCGGTGATCGCGAGCGCCAAACCCGCAACCAGCGTCAAACGACGGCGTGTCATGAACCCTCTCGCTGCCGACTTCGAACCATTACGGTCTTGGGTCGCAGCGATGGGGGGCAGCGTTCAAATTGTTGCGCGCTAGTCCACCTTCGCGCGCGCTTCGCCAGCAAGGCGGACCAGCATCTTGCGCAGCGCCGTGCCGTCAGTCACCCGCTCCGGGAAGTCCAGCCGCAGCGCAGTCTGGCCATCCTGCATGTCGAGGCCCTCGGGGTCGCAGCCGGTGCAGCGCCAGTCGCCCTCCGCCGCGCCGAGGAGTTTTGTCGCATAGAGGCCCATGGCGTCGCGGTGGTCGGCATTCATGTGCGCGACCGCCCCCTCCTCCGCCGCCAGCAGATCCTCGGCACCGGTAAGGTCCGTCAGGAACTGCTCGGGCTTGAGATCGACGATGCGGCCGAAGCCGGCGACCAGATGGGTTCCCGTGGGCCGAATTCTGAAGAAAGAGAAATCCTTAAACGAAACAAAGGCCTCGGCAGATGGATGGGCATTGAGATACCGCCGCTGGAGCAGATCCTTGTCGGCATCGGCCTGTTCCGCCCGGCCGGACAGCATGATTCGGGCGCCCTCCAGCGGATAGCCGGCCGCGCGTTCGTCCAGCATCAGGGAGACCCGGTTATCCGCCAGGATGTTCCTGGTGTGCACGGCCAGGCCTGAGATCAGCAGGATCGGCGAGCCGTCGGGGTGGCTCGCCAGATTGACCAGGGAGCAATAGGGATCTCCGCTGCCGGCCATCAGTGTTGCCAGCGCGCCCTGGCGCGAGCGCCTGAGCAGCGATTTGGCGAGCTTTCCGGGGTCGAAATCAGGGGTCGGGTGCATCGGCTTTCTCGGGTCAGGTGGTTGCAAGGGAGGTCTTTTTTCGGGTAAACGGGGGTCAGGTTAAGGGTCGAAACGCGGCGAATCTGCTGCGCTTCGTGGAACTTGGTCACACTTCAGCCCAGCTTGCATTGCTCGGTGACAAGGTTCGACCGCCGAATTCGGCACCCGTGTATGCGGCGCATCAGAGAATTGCTCGCCGTTTCAAGCCACGACCCAAACGGAAAGCAGAAAGCAGAGGCTCATGCCCACAATCGCTTTGGTCGACGACGACCGCAACATTCTCACATCCGTCTCGATCGCGCTGGAGGCCGAAGGCTACCGCATCATGACTTACACCGACGGCGCCTCCGCGCTCGACGGCTTTCGCACCACCCAGCCCGATCTTGCCATTCTCGACATCAAGATGCCGCGCATGGACGGCATGGAAACGCTGCGCCGGCTGCGGCAGAAATCCGACCTGCCGGTGATCTTCCTGACCTCCAAGGACGAAGAGATCGACGAACTGTTCGGCCTCAAGATGGGCGCCGACGACTTCATCCGCAAACCGTTCTCACAGCGCCTGCTGGTCGAGCGCGTCAAGGCCGTGCTGCGCCGCTCTGCGCCGAAGGACCCGACCGTCGCGCCGAAGGAGAACGATGCCAAAGCGCTCGACCGCGGCCTGCTGCGCATGGACCCCGAACGGCACACCTGCACCTGGAAGAACGAGCCGGTGACGCTGACCGTCACCGAATTCCTGATCCTCCAGGCGCTGGCGACCCGGCCCGGCGTGGTGAAGAGCCGCAACGCGCTGATGGACGCCGCCTATGACGACCAGGTCTATGTCGACGACCGCACCATCGACAGCCACATCAAGCGGCTGCGCAAGAAGTTCAAGGTGACCGACAACGAGTTCGAGATGATCGAGACGCTCTACGGCGTCGGCTACCGCTTCAAGGAAGCCTGAGGCTCACGCGCCTTCACGAAAGACTGAGAGCATCGCCGGTTCTCGTTCCATCGGGACCGGGATGGCTCTAGGATGCGGGGACCCTTCGCACGAGATGTCCTAACGCGGGCGTAAGCATTGCTTGACCGAACGCAGCCTGACGAGAACCAGAATGCCGGGGATATCGCATCCGACGGCGTACCGGAGCACGTCGCCGACGACAAGCCGGCCGCGCAAGGTTGGCGGCCGCTGTCCTGGCTGACGCGCGCCGGTCAGTATTTCTTCGCGCTCTCCTTCTCGAGCCTGACCCGCCGCATCGTCTCGCTCAACCTCGCCGGCCTCGTCGCGCTGGTCGCGAGCATTCTCTATCTCTCGCAGTTCCGCGCCGGCCTGATCGACGCGCGTGCGCAGAGCCTGCTGGTGCAGGCCGAGATCATCGCCGGTGCCATCGGAGCGTCGGCGACCGTGCAGACCAACGCGATCACGGTCGATCCTGACCGCCTGCTCGATCTGAAGCTCGGCGACAGCTACGGCGAATCCGACGATTATTCGGCGCTGAACTTTCCGATCAGCCCGGAGCGCGTGGCACCCGTGCTGCGCACGCTGATCTCGCCGACCAAGACCCGCGCACGGATATTCGATCCCAACGGGACGGTGCTGCTCGACAGCCGCGACCTCGAGAACGTGCTGATCTTCCCGTTGCCGCCGCCATCGCAGAAGCCCGGCGTGATCGAGCGCGGCCTGACCTCGGTGCGCCTCTGGATCAACCGCGGTGACCTGCCGCTGTATCGCGAGCTCGGGCGCGAGAATGGCAATGGCTATTCGGAAGTGAGCGACGCGCTCCAGGGCCAGAAGCGTTCGATGGTGCGGGTCAATTCGCGCGGCGAGGTGATCGTCTCGGTCGCAGTCCCCGTGCTGCGCTCGCGCGCCATCCACGGCGCCCTGATGCTGTCGACGCAGGGCGACGACATCGACCAGATGGTCACCGCCGAGCGCCTGGCGATCCTGAAGGTCGGCGGCGTCGCTGCCGCGGTCATGATCATGCTGTCGCTGCTGCTCGCCAGCACGATCGCAGGTCCGGTGCGCCGGCTCGCCGACAGCGCCGAGCGCGTCCGCCGCCGCATCAAGGCCCGCATCGAGATTCCCGACTTCACCCGGCGCCGCGACGAAATCGGTCACCTGTCCGGCGCGCTGCGCGACATGACGAGTGCGCTCTACAGCCGCATCGAGGCGATCGAGATGTTCGCCGCCGATGTCGCGCATGAACTGAAGAACCCGCTGACGTCGCTGCGCTCAGCGGTCGAGACGCTGCCGCTGGCGCGCAACGAGACCAGCCGCGCGCGCCTGCTCGAGGTGATCGAGCATGACGTCAAGCGGCTCGATCGCCTCATCTCCGACATCTCCGACGCCAGCCGCCTCGACGCCGAATTGCAGCGCCAGGATGCGGTCCGGGTCGACCTGCGCCGCCTGCTGACGACGCTCGTGTCTGTCGCCAATGAAACCAAGCTCGGCCATGACGTCGCGGTCGAAACGCGCTTCGAAGGCCGCGGCGCGACCGACGCGTTCTCCGTGACCGGGCACGATTCGCGGCTCGGGCAGGTGGTCTCCAACCTGCTTTCCAACGCGCAGTCATTCTCCGAGCCCGGCAGCAAGGTGCGCCTCACCTGCCGCCGCGTCCGCTCCGAGATCGAGATCGTGGTCGACGACGACGGTCCCGGCATCCGCGACGACGCGCTCGAGCGCATCTTCGAGCGCTTCTACACCGACCGTCCGCACCAGGGCTTTGGCCAGAACTCCGGCCTCGGCCTGTCGATCTCCAAGCAGATCGTCGATGCCCATGGCGGACGCATCTGGGCCGAGAACCGCCCGGGCCCTGTGGACGAGGACGGAGCGCCTACGGTTGTCGGCGCGCGTTTCGTGGTGAGGCTGCCGGCGCTATGAGCGGCGGTGGCCCCAGCGTTCACGCCTCCGCAGTCAAGGTCGGGACTCTGGCGGTGCTGATCCGCGGGCCCTCAGGCTCCGGCAAGTCGCGCCTTGCCTTCGATTTGATCATGGCGGGACGCGCCGGCGTGGTCGAAAGGGCCGTTCTGGTCGGCGATGACCGTGTCCATCTGGCGACAGTCGGCGATGAAATTGAAGTCCGCCCCGCGCCGCTGCTGACCGGCCTGATCGAGATTCGGGGACTGGGAATCCGCCGCTGCGACTTCGTGGAGCATGCGACCGTCGGCCTCGTGGTCGATCTGGACGCCGCCAACGCAGAACGGCTGCCTGCGGCGGAATCGCTAAAAACAAGCATTTTCGGTGTCGAAATACCGCGAATCCCCGTCGGGCGCGACTATTCGCCCCTCCCTTTGGTTGTTGCGGCCTTGACCACTACCAAGAGTTCATCTTCCGTTAACCCTTCAGGCGATTGTTTGAAGGGAAATGGTAACCATATGAACCCCACTATCGCGACCGAATAGACCGGCGCAGCTCCCCTCATCCATCCGTCTAGTTTCAGGGAGATACGCAACATCCCCTCTTGCGCGGGGGCTCTGGATGGTCAAAGTGGCGCGTTCGTGCGGTGCACCAAAAGCGCCCGCGAGGAGTTTTCCGATGATTGGTCTAGTACTTGTGACCCACGGGCGCCTTGCCGACGAATTCAAGGCAGCGCTTGAGCATGTCATGGGCCCACAAAAGCAAATCGAAGCGATCACGATCGGTGCCGAAGATGATTCCGATCTCTGCCGAAGCGACATCATCGAGGCGGTCAACCGCGTCGATTCCGGCGACGGCGTCGCGATCCTCACCGACATGTTCGGCGGCACGCCGTCGAACCTTGCAATATCCTGCATGAGCCGGCCGAAGGTCGAAGTGCTCGCCGGCATCAACCTTCCCATGCTGGTGAAGCTTGCCAAGGTGCGCGAGGAGCGTCCGCTGCCCGACGCAATCGCGATGGCCCAGGAAGCGGGCCGCAAATACGTCACCATTGCCAGCCGCGTGCTCGCCGGCAAATGAGCGACGACGCGCCGCTCGGAAACCAGGCCGGGACAGGCGTGCCGGCGGGAGCCATTTCCAAAGACCTCCTGATCATCAACAAGCGCGGCCTGCACGCCCGCGCCTCGGCGAAATTCGTCCAGGCGGTCGAGCGCTTCAACGCCCAGGTATGGGTGACGCGCGGCGGCGAGACCGTCGGCGGCACCTCCATCATGGGCCTGATGATGCTGGCCGCAGGACCGGGCACGACGATCACGGTCGCCGCCGCCGGTGACGATGCCCAGGCTGCGCTTGCGGCGATTACCGAGCTCGTTGAAAGCAAGTTCAACGAGGAAGGGATCTGAGCCACGCGCTCAGTGCCGTAGGGTGGGCAAAGGCGCGAAGCGCCGTGCCCACCGTCTCGCGACAATCGCCATAGAAGTGGTGGGCACGCTTCCGCCGTCGCTCTTCGAGCTATGGCGGACAAGTCGCTTTGCCCACCCTACGAGATCCCGCTACTTCGCCGGCGGCGCGATGTAGATATTCCAGCTCATCGCCGGGCCGGCCTTGCCGTGGGTGAAGCGGCGCGTCGTCATCACGATGCGCTCGGCGTTCGGCGCGATCTCCGAGACCCATTTCTCGAACGCCGGCAGGCGGCCATCGGTTGGATCGAACACGCCGATGAAGCCATACTTCTTGGCGTCCTCGCGCGACGTCAGCCCGGAATCCCAGGCTTCGAGCGGCATCAGCGCGGCCGGATGATCCGGGCTGTAGAACACCATCGGCTGGATCGACTCCATGGTACCGGCGACGACCGCCCAGCGCGAGCCGAAACGCGTGTGCCAGGCCTGCGTCAATTCACGCGCCAGCTCCGAGCGCGCGCCGTAGGTCGCCGTGTTGCCGGCATTGGCGGCCATCTCGCGCGCGGCGATCCAGGGCGAGGCGGCGAGCGTGGCGACGCTGAGCAGGAGCCAGATCACGGCGATGTTGAACAGGGCCGCACTCTGCACCCGCAGCGCCGGGATCGCGACCAGCGCCAAGGGCACCAGGAAGAACAGCGAGATGCCCCAATCGGTCTTCATGTAGATGCTGAAGGCCAGCGCGCCGAGCGGCGGGCCGACCGCGACGATGATCTGGATGATCCAGACGTTCAACGCCTGCGCAACATTGACGCCGGGATTGGCGCCGCGCCCCCAGGCGCGCGTGACGATGCGTAACGGTGCGCGCAGCAGCAGCGTGAACCAATGCGGCACCAGTGCCATTGCGAGCGCGGCCAGCGCCACCGGCAACGCCAGCAGCGCCAAATTATGCAGGGCGTAGCCCGCCACGAGCTGATGCACCTGGCGGCTGTCATCGAGGCTGTAGGTATCGCCGGCATAGGTCAGCGGCACGAAATGCACGCCCGCAAGCCAGACGATGTGCGGGATCATCGCCACCACCATGGTCACGATCGCCACCCACGGCGCCGGCGACAGCAGGAATCGCAGCCGATCGGGATGAATCAGCGCGGCAAGACCGATGGCGCCGATCATGGTCAGCACCCAGTATTTCGTCATCAGCGCCAGCGCGCCGGCGAGCCCGAACCAGATACCGGACTGCCAGGTCCGCTTCTCGAAGGCGTTGAGATAGGCGAGCACGAGCAGCGGCAGCGTGACGAGCTGGAGCAGGTCGGGGTTGTACTTGAAACCCTTGAAATTGAAGATCGGGTAGAGCGCGACCATCACCACGACCAGGAACGCGCGCCGCGCGTCCACGACGCGCAAGCTCAGCAGCCAGCAGATCACCATGCCGACGCCGACGGTCGCCATCGCCAGCGCATAGGTCGCCCAGTCCGCCGCCGGGAACACCTTGAACCAGAGGCCGGCGACCCAGCCCGACAGCGGCGGGTGCTTGCCGTAGCCCCACAGGAACTCCTGGCCCCAGCCATAGGCTTCTGCGACGTCCATGTGAACGTCCTGCGCTGCCTTGAGATTGATCAGGATGAAGGTCCAGATCACGGAATGCAGGATGGCGAGCTGGATCACCAGCCAGAGCCGCGCTTCGGGCCGGATCGCGCAGGCAACCAGCCAGGCCCGGAAGCGGTTAAAGCTCACCCGGGCTTTTACGCGTGTTCGGGCGGAGGGGATCGAGGTCGTGGACATGAGCCTGGACATGGGCCGTTGCGTAGCGCGTTTTGGGCCCTCGTGGAATCAGCTTGGCGTGAAGAAAGGCCCTGAAAATACAGCAATATGGTTGCCGCACGGGGATGTGAGTGGTATCCCGCGCCCATGACGACCGTCCCCATTTCCAACATCCGCAACTTCTCCATCGTCGCCCATATCGACCATGGCAAGTCGACGCTGGCCGACCGCCTGATCCAGATGACCGGCGGCCTCACCGACCGCGAAATGGCGGGCAAGGAGCAGGTGCTCGATTCCATGGACATCGAGCGCGAGCGCGGCATCACCATCAAGGCGCAGACGGTCCGCCTTGCCTACCACGCCAAGGACGGCAAGGATTACATCTTCAACCTGATGGACACGCCCGGCCATGTCGACTTCGCCTACGAAGTCTCGCGGTCGCTGGCGGCCTGCGAGGGTTCCCTGCTGGTGGTCGACGCCAGCCAGGGCGTCGAAGCGCAGACGCTCGCCAACGTCTACCAGGCGCTCGACAACAACCACGAGATCGTCCCGGTCCTGAACAAGGTCGACCTTCCCGCGGCCGAACCCGAGAAGATCAAGCAGCAGATCGAGGACGTCATCGGCATCGATGCCTCCGACGCCGTGATGATCTCGGCCAAGACCGGCCTCGGCGTCCCCGACGTGCTGGAAGCCATCGTCACCCGCCTGCCGCCGCCGAAGGGCGACCGCGACGCGACCTTGAAGGCGCTCTTGGTCGACAGCTGGTACGACGTCTATCTCGGCGTGGTCGTGCTGATCCGCGTGGTCGACGGCGTGATGAAGAAGAACCAGCGCATCCGCATGATGGGCACAGGCGCGGCCTATGACGTCGAGCGCGTCGGCTTCTTCACCCCGAAGATGGAGCAGGTCGACGAGCTCGGCCCCGGCGAGATCGGCTTCATCACCGCGGCGATCAAGGAAGTCGCCGACACCCGCGTCGGCGACACCATCACCGACGACAGGAAGCCGGTCACCGAAATGCTGCCGGGCTTCAAGCCGGCGATCCCGGTGGTGTTCTGCGGCCTGTTCCCGGCCGATGCCAATGACTTCGAAACGCTGCGCGGGGCGATGGGCAAGCTGCGCCTCAACGACGCGAGCTTCTCCTACGAGATGGAAACCTCGGCTGCGCTGGGCTTCGGCTTCCGCTGCGGCTTCCTCGGGCTGTTGCACCTCGAGATTATCCAGGAGCGGCTGTCGCGCGAGTTCGACCTCAACCTGATCGCGACCGCGCCAAGCGTGATCTACAAGATGCACCTGACCGACGGCCAGGAGATCTCGATCCACAATCCCGTCGACATGCCCGACGTGGTCAAGATCGCCGATATCGAGGAGCCCTGGATCGAGGCCACCATCCTCACTCCCGACGAATATCTCGGCAGCGTGTTGAAGCTGTGCCAGGACCGCCGCGGCGCGCAGAAGGAGCTGACCTATGTCGGCTCCCGCGCCATGGTGAAGTACGATCTGCCGCTCAACGAAGTCGTGTTCGACTTCTACGACCGCCTGAAATCGGTCTCGAAAGGCTACGCCTCGTTCGACTATCACCTGACCGACTACAAGGTGGCCGATCTCGTCAAGATGCAGATCCTGGTCAACAACGAGCCGGTCGACGCGCTGTCGATGCTGGTGCATCGCACCCGCGCGGAGGGGCGCGGCCGCGCCATGGTCGAGAAGATGAAGGAGCTGATCCCGCCGCACATGTTCCAGATCCCGATCCAGGCGGCGATCGGCGGCAAGGTGATCGCGCGCGAGACGGTGCGCGCGCTGCGCAAGGACGTCACCGCAAAGTGCTACGGCGGCGACATCACGCGTAAGCGGAAACTTCTGGAGAAGCAGAAGGAAGGCAAGAAGAAGATGCGGCAGTTCGGCAAGGTCGACATCCCGCAGGAAGCCTTCATTGCCGCGTTGAAGGTGGATAGCTGAGGCGAACGCTCAGGCCACTCCGGACCCGACGAGATCGGGGCCCGGCCCGACATAGCGGGGGCCGACAAGCAAAATTCGCGAAAACAACCCCATGCACAGTAGCCGGGCCCTTGTCGGCATTGGGCTTTTTCGATTTTACGAAATCGATTTGACCCGTCGGGCAAAACAGGGGCATGATGGCATCATGGCAGCGGGTGTCCAGCAGGCGTCCATCAGAACGCACCATCTCCGCCGCCGACCGATTGGCAACCTCTGAATTCGATATCCATGCGCCACGTCGGTGACGGCTTGCTTCGGCTTCTGACCCGTCAGCCGACCTGCCAAGCACTGCTCCTCGAAGACCGCTTTTGACCCGAAGGCGACATTGGAGCAACTCCGTCCATTGCCCTTCGGGAATAAGGTTGTTATGTTTAATCGACGCCACCACTGCTTGTAGCTCTCTTGATAGTCGCCCACTTCGAGGTGGAGTTGTGGAGGACATTACTATGAGATTTTCCTCGCTGTTCCTTGTGGGCTTAGCTGTCGCCATCTTGTCGAATGCACCCGCCAACGCCGTGAAGAAAACTACGAGGCCGAACACTCCATCGACAGAGATATTTTACTCGGGTGCCCATGCCAAAGTGCTTGACCCGGATATAAGGGCGTTTGCGCCAGCCAAGGCCAGGACGTACGTGGAATGCAAACAAGGGTTATGGGCGCAAGGTGCAAACCCCAACTATCAATACGCGGTCTGTAGCAGTATGGGGTACAAGAACTGACCAATTCACGCACGCAGCAGAGGCCGCCCTCAGATGGTGGCCTCTCTGTCATATCGGGTCTTATGAGGCCAGCAGGGAACGTCGCCTCCTGGCCCGTGTGAGACATGGCGGTGCATTCCGACGATTTCCGTTCACAGGGGTAAACCGGAAGAGAGCGGCACGCGGCCATAGTGACGCGATAGACCGATCGCCGGCATCACCCCTCCGGTACTCCGGCGATGTACAATCCCCTAACCAAGCGCCTGGCTCCTGCAACGAAATTCGCACCGCCGCCGCGCACTGGAACGTTTCTGAGGCGACGAATCGTAAATGTTGGGTCAAGTGCAAGTCCGGTTTTGGCGGCCACTTGCGCCTCGTTCAGCCTCCCAAGAAGCGCGAGCGCTGCAGCATACCCGAAATGCAGCAGCGGATAGTTTCGGTTGGCCTCGATTCCTCGATCGTGTCCCCTAGCGTGGTGTAGCTGGCGGCGGGTCACCGCGTTCGCCGGCGAGGGCCGGGTCGGTCAGCTGGCGATAGCCGTGATGCTGACGCTCG
>NZ_JADPIU010000001.1:0-100263 GCF_023073075.1 Bradyrhizobium sp. 61
TTTCGCCATGATCACGGTGGCGATCGCGGAGGTGTTCTTCTTCGTCGAGTTCAATCCGCTCTCGGACTTCACCGGCGGCGAGAACGGCCTGCCGGGCGTGCCGACGCCGAGCTTCAATCTCGGCTTCACCACCATCCACTTCACCAATGGCTGGTCGCTCTATCAGTTCATCGCGCTGTGCTATTTCATCGGCGTCATCATCGCGCTCAGGATCGTCCGCTCGCCTGTCGGCGCCATCTTCAGCGCGATCCGCGACAATCCGCTGCGCGCCACCGCCGTCGGCCACAACATCCACGGCTACAAGTTGACCGCCTTCGTGATCGCTGCGGCCTATGCGGGCTTCGCCGGCGGCCTGCTCGGCGTATTGCAGGCCTTCATGCCGCCCGACGCCTTCACCTTCGACACCTCGGGTCAGCTCGTGATGCAGACTGCCATTGGCGGCCGCGGCACGCTGTTCGGACCGCTGGTCGGCGCAACAGTTTGGCTCTTCCTTCAGGATTTCCTCCAGTCCGCGCTGGGCCTCGGGGCGGCCTGGAAGCTGGTGCTCGGCGTCGTGTTCGTGGTGCTGGTCTGCTTCCTGCGCGGCGGCATTGTGGGCGGCCTCGTCGATCTCTACGGCCTCGTGTCCGGCAAGCGAGCGCGAAGGGCTGCGGAGACGGAGCAGGAGGCTGAGATCGAGACGCCACAGCAAGCTCCGCCTGCACCGATGCAGGCCAAGGAGGTCGAGCATCCCGCCTATTCCGGGCCGATCCTGAAAGCCACCGGCCTGACCAAGCGCTATGGCGGCCTCGTCGCCAACAGCGACATCGATTTCAGCGTCAATCAGGGCGAGCTGCGCGGCATCATCGGCCCCAACGGCGCCGGCAAATCGACCTTCTTCAAGATGCTGACCTGCGAGATCGCGCCGACCTCCGGCCAGATCGTGTTCGAGGGCCGCGACATCACGGGATTGAAGGTCACCGAAGTTTGCCAGCTCGGACTCACCAAGAGCTACCAGGTCAACCAGCTCTTCACGGGCCTGACGGTGCGGCAGAACCTGACGATCGCAGCACTCGCCGAGCTGCGCGGAAAATTCCGGCTCGACCTATTCCGCAAGCTCTCGGGCGTGAAGGGCCTGACGGAGCAGGTGGCGCACACGCTTGCCCTGGTCAATTTGACCCGCCGCGCCGACACGCCGGTGTCCGAGCTCGCCTATGGCGAGAAGCGCCGGCTGGAGATCGGGCTTGCGCTCGCCACCTCGCCGCGCCTGCTGCTGCTCGACGAGCCGCTCGCCGGCATGAGCCCGCGCGAGCGGGTCGAGACCGTCAAGCTGCTCAAATCGATCGCGCGCGGGCGCACCATGATCATCATCGACCACGACATGGACTCGCTGTTCGAGCTGGTCGAGCGCGTGACGGTGCTCCAGGAGGGCAAGGTGCTGCTGGACGGCACACCGGAGGAAATCAGAACCAACGCCGCAGTGCAGGAAGCCTATCTCGGCGGCGTTCACGGAGAGATCGCCGCATGAGCCTGATCGAGGTCAACGGCCTGAACAGCTATTACGGGGACTCCCACATCCTGTTCGACGTCGCCATGCGCGTCGAGCGGCACGAGGTGGTGGCGCTGCTCGGCCGGAACGGCGCCGGCAAGAGCACGACACTCAAGAGTCTGATGGGCGTCGTGACGCCTCGCAGCGGCAGCGTGAAGTTCGACGGCATCGATATCGCCGGACGCAAGAGCCACAGAATCGCGCAGGCCGGCATGCAGCTCGTGCACGAGGAGCGCCGGATCTTCGGCAGCTTGTCGGTGGAGGAGAACATCGTCCTCGCCGGGATCACCGCACCGAAGCGCTGGCCGCTTGAGCGCGTCTACGAGATGTTTCCGCGGCTGAAGGAGCGGCGCAACAACCGCGGCACCGAGCTCTCCGGCGGCGAGCAGCAGATGCTCGCGATCGCCCGGGCGCTGGTGCGCGATCCCAAGATCGTGCTGCTGGACGAGCCGTTCGAGGGGCTCGCGCCCGTCATCGTCCACGATCTCGTCAAGGCCTGCCGCGAGCTCGCGGCCGCCGGCCAGACCATCGTGCTGGTCGAGCAGAATCTGGCAGCAACGCTGGCGCTGGCGACACGGATCTACATCATCAACAACGGCCACATCGTGCACGAGGGGCCGGCGCAGGAGCTCAAGGCCCAGCCGGAGCTGCTGCAGCGATACCTTGGCGTCTAGCTCGAGTCCCCCTAAACTCCGGGATATCTGCTTTCGAGGGCGCAGCATGCGGCCTCGTCCCCGGAATGTCGCCTTGGGCCCAAAGCGCACACAGGGTCGCCTTTAGCCGAGGTGAGGTCTTGCCAAGCCGAACCGAACCTGAGGGAGGAGACGCTATGAGCGCGATCTGGCCGGAGATTCCCTTCGAGGCATGGCGCGAAACCTGTTCCGCGCTTCATCTGTATTGCCAGATTGTCGGCAAGTATCGGCTCGCGAGAACGCCGTGGGTCAACCATTCCTGGCACGCGACCTTCTACGTGAATGCACGCGGGCTCACGACTTCGCTGATTCCAGACGCATCAGGTATCGAGATCGTCTTCGATCTCTCCCGTCACGTCCTGATCGGAGAAGCAGCTGATGGGCGCAGGGCGGAAATGCCGCTCGGGCGAATGTCCGTCGCCGAATTTCACGCCCGATTCTGTGATTTGGTAGAACATCTCGGCGGAACACCAGAATTTGACGGTCGGCCCAGTGAGGTCCCGGATCCGATCCCGTTCACGGAGGACCGCCAAATCAGGCCCTATGACGCAGACGCCGTGACGCGGTTCTTCCGCGCCCTCGTCGCGATCAGCGGAGTGTTCTATCGGTTTCGGACGGGGTTCATCGGGAAAGTCAGTCCGGTCCATCTCTTCTGGGGCAGCTTCGATCTCGCGGTGACGCGCTTCTCTGGGCGTTCCGCTCCGCTTCACCCGGGTGGCGTTCCGGGTTTGCCGGACGTCGTGACACGCGAGGCCTATAGCGATGAGGTCTCGTCCGCCGGCTTTTGGCCGGGCGGAGGTGGTACAGACTTTGCGGCCTTCTACTCCTATGCCTACCCCACCCCGAATGGCTTTGCTGACGGACAGGTCATGCCGGCGGGCGCATACTTCGATCGGAAGCTCGGCGAATATCTCCTGCCCTACGACCTTGTGCGAAAATCCAGCGAGCCAGAGGCCGCGCTCATGGCGTTTCTGCAAACCACCTATCAGGCTGCAGCTGATATCGGACGCTGGGATCGTGCCGCGCTCGAATGTCCGATTGGCTCCCCCCTTCGACCCCGCCCGCTGAACAGGAACTGATGAAGGTTCGATGAAAGATCGCTGGCTCGCAGTTTCGGTGGAGCGAAGCTGCGCCAGTCGATTTCCAGTTTGTCTCGATGATGGGTTTCGCAACAGCTCTACCCGTCCTACGGTCTTGCTGCAGCGCTATCTCGATCAACTGCCAACGCCGCAATCATCCGCTTGGCGTGATCGGCGAGCACGGCCATGTCTTCCTTGCGCGTCTGCGCCGGCAGCAGCTTGATTCCGGCCCTGACCGGCATGACGTGCATGTGCAGGTGGAAGACCACCTGTCCGCTCGCCGGTTCGCTGAACTGCTGCAGGATGATACCCTCCGCGTCGAACGCCTTCATCGCCGCAATCGCGATCCGCTTGCCGGTTCGGGCGACCGCGGCGAGATCGTCATCCGCGATGTCGAGGATGCCGCGCGCCGGCGCCCGGGGAATGACCAGCGTATGTCCGGGCGAGCGCGGCATGATGTCGAGGAAGGCGAGGCTGCGGTCGTCCCTGAAAACCTCGAAGCAGGGAATCTCGCCGCGCAGGATCTTTGCGAAGACGTTCTGATCGTCGTAAGCCGTCATGAACCCCTCGCTCGCTGCGAGGTGCGATCAGACGCGCTCCTTTCCGTTGACGCAAGCAATGCCGCCGATCTATCCACGATACTAGGCAGGATGGCTCCATTGGCGACAGGTTTCGATTCCGGACACAGCATCGAGAGTGCGCGGCGCGCGCTTGCGGCGCGGCTGCAATCGGCCGGCATCGAAGAGCCCGCCCTCGACGCGCGCCTGCTTGTCGGAGCCGCGCTGAGGCTTGATTTGACCGGCATCGTCACGCAGGCGGCGCGGCAGCTCACGCCCGAAGAGGCCGCGCGGCTCGAAGCCTATGCGCAGCGCCGGCTCGCGCATGAGCCGGTCGCCCGCATTCTCGGCGCGCGCGAATTCTGGGGCCTGCCGTTCCAACTGTCCGAAGCGACGCTGGTGCCGCGGCCGGACACCGAGACCGTGGTCGAACTGGCACTGGAAATCTTTCGGGAGGCCGCGATATCGGGGCCGCGCCCGCGAATCGCGGATATCGGCACTGGATCCGGCGCGATCCTGCTCGCGCTGCTGCACGAAATTCCCGATGCCTTCGGTGTCGGAACCGATCTCAGCCTCTCCGCGCTCGACACCGCGCGGAGCAATGCCGCAGCACTGGGCCTCGCCGACCGTTCCGGCTTCGTCGCCTGCTCCTATGCGGCGGCGCTGCGCGGCCCGTTCGATCTCATCGTGTCGAATCCGCCCTATATTCCCTCAGGGGAAATTCCGAAACTGAGCCTCGACGTGCGCGAGCACGATCCGCATCTGGCGCTCGACGGCGGCAATGACGGCTATGACGCCTACCGCGCCCTGATCCCGCAGGCGGCCGAGCGGCTCGCCCCCGGCGGAGCGTTGATCGTCGAGGCGGGGCAAGGGCAGGCCCGCGATATTGAAACCTTGATGACGGCTGCCGCGTTGTCTGTGGACAGGCCGCCCAAGGCCGATTTGGCGGGCATCCCGCGGGCGGTTTCGGCCCGAAAAATGCCCCCATAAAAGCCGGATTGGGTTGCAAAAAACCTCTTGGAATATCCCTTGGGAACGACTACGTTCCGGTCAACACATCGGTGCCGGCCCCGTAGACCTACGGGCAAAAGCCGGGCTCTCGGGCGAGAGCTTTACTGATTTAAAGGTTCCAAGCCGCAGGTCCTGTTGAGCGCGATGGCCATTGGAGCTGCGCTGCTCTCCGACCGCAAAGTGAACGAAAGCCTGATATTGCGCTTGAAGACTTACGCAACAAAGCTGGGCTTGTTTCGGCAGGCGATATGAATGGGTTCGCTGGCAATGGATGCTGGCGGGTGGGGAACGCGTCTTTGTTGAACGCGACGGTCGACGGACATCGGCAGGGTTCAAGCCGCTCCTGCGCGCGGTGCGCATGAGAGATGTGAACCGCTGTCATCAGGTCACTCCGAGCAATCAGTAATGCGTGCAACCTTTAGGGCTGGAATTAAAGGCAGGACATGAGAAACGGTCAGAACAAGCAGCGGATGCGCAACCGCAATAACAATAATAATAACAACAACAACAACCGGCGCGGCCAGAACCCGATGACCCGGGTTTACGAATCGAACGGACCCGACATCAAGATCCGCGGCACGGCTTCGCACATCGCCGAAAAATATCTTCAGCTCGCGCGCGATGCGCGCTCTTCCGGCGACCCGGTCGCCGCCGAGAACTACTACCAGCACGCCGAGCATTATTTCCGCCTGATCGCGGCAGCCCAGGAACAGTTCCGCCAGAACCAGCAGCCGCGCGGCGACGAGCCCGTCAGCAACAGCAGCGACGACAGCGAGGACGACGGCGAGAATTTCTCGAATTTCGGCCAGGAGCCGGGCTTCGTCCCGCAGCCGCCGCAGCAGCAACAGCCCTTCATGCGCGACCGCGACGGCCAGCGCGATCACCAGCGTGATCATCAGCCGCGTGACGGCCAGCAGCCCTATCAGCGCGACAACCAGCAGCCCCGCGAACATCGCGAACGCGACCATCGTGCGCAGCCGCAATATCAGCCGCAGCCGCTGCCGCTGAACCAGCCGCAGCCCGTCGTTGCCGACACCGGCAGCGTCGATCGCCTGCCCTCCTTCATCACCGGCGCACAGCCGCAAGTGAATAGTGCCGCGAATGGCGGTCCTGGTGGCCTGGAAGGCGGCGGTGGCGGCGAACGCTTTCCGCGGCGGCGCCGCCGGCCGCATGGCCCGCGCCCCGAGCGCGAGGCGGCTCCGGCCGGCTCCAGCGACGAAGTCGCCTCCGGCGAGTAAGCTTCTTCCGATATTCTGATCTGCATCGTCCCGGCCTCGCGCCGGGACGATTTGTTTTCAGGTGCGCGTCACCGTCGAGGACGGCACCAGCACAGGCTTCAACGAGGGAATCAGCCGCGCGCGCTCGCGCTTGGCGGGGATCGCGCGATAGACCTGCTTGGTCGCCTCGACAATGTGCACGCCGGCAAAGGGTAACGACAGCGCCGCGCCCGCACGCTCCCACACCTGCGCCGATTTCAGCACCCAGCCGCCGGCATAGGGCGGCATGAACAACGCCTCGCCCCAGGCGGTCGGCGTGAACCAGGTCTGGCGCAACAGGTCGGTGATCTGCGAGCGCGAATAGGGCCGGCCGTGACCGAACGGCGTGCTGTCGGTGCGGGTCCAGACCCCGCGCCGGTTCGGGATCACCGCGATCACGCGGCCGGAGGGCGACAGCACCCGCCACACCTCGCGCAAGAGCGCGGCCGGATCATCCGACATCTCCAGCGCATGAATTAGCAGGATCCGGTCGACCGCGGCGTCAGGAAGCGGCAGCGAGAATTCATCGACCAGCGAGGCCAGCGCCGGCCGGCCCGTCGGCCATTTCAAGACGCCCTGCGCCGACGGCATGAAGGCGATGCAGCGCTCCGCGTCCTCGCGGAACAGGCCGAGATAAGGGGTGGGATAGCCGATGCCGAGCACACGCTGGCCCGCGGCGGTCGGCCAGCGCTCCCTGATGCCGCGATTGATCATTTGCCGCGCCACAATCCCGAGGCGACGGGAGTAGAACTCGCGGAGATCGACGACATCAATGGTCATGACGGCAATGTAACATGCACGAGGCGGCTCCCGCCCGCGGAATATTGCATTGCCTGCGCAACGTTAACGCCATATTTGTCTGCGGGGCTGAGCGCGATGGAGATGACATGGCCGCCGAAATTCGTACTTTCACCTGTTTAAACGACAATTTCGGTTATCTGATCCACGATGTGGAAACCAAGGCGACGGCGTCGATCGACGCGCCGGAGGCCGGCCCCATCCTGAAGGCGCTTGAGCGCGAGGGCTGGCAGCTCACCGACATCCTGATCACCCATCATCATGGCGATCATGTCGGCGGGGTCGCCGAACTCAAGCAGAAATACAATTGCCGCGTCGTCGCGCCGCATGACAAGACGACGAAGATCGCCAACGTCGACCTGCGCGTCGCCAATGCCGACATCGTCAAGGTCGGCAGCTTGCTGGGGCGCGTGCTGGAGACGCCCGGCCACACGCTCGACCACATCTCCTACGTGTTCGACAATGAGAAGACGCTGTTCGCGGCCGACACGCTGTTCTCGATCGGCTGCGGCCGCGTGTTCGAAGGCGACTACCCGATGATGTGGGACTCGCTTCTGAAGCTGCGGGCGCTGCCTGACGACTTCAAGCTCTATTGCGGGCACGAATACACCGCGTCCAACGTCAAGTTCGCACTCACCATCGACCCCGACAATGTGGCGCTCCAGGCACGCGCGGCGGAAGTGGCGAAGCTGCGGGCCGAGAACAAGCCGACCATTCCTTCACTACTTGGTGACGAGAAGCGAGCAAACGTGTTCCTGCGTGCTGATGAACCGTCGGTCGCAACCAGGCTACATATGAAGGGCGCGGACGCTGCCGCGGTGTTTGGCGAACTGCGCGAGCGCAAGAACAAATCCTGAAGAAGAAATCCTGACGGGGATCGATGCCGACCGCAGCCGAGATCATCGCACGCCTCGAACTCCGCCCGCATCCCGAAGGCGGCCACTACCGCGAGACGTTTCGCGACCAGACTACGGACCCTAACGGCCGGTCGCGCTCGACCCTCATTTATTTCCTGCTCGCGCGCGGCGAACGCTCGCATTGGCATCGCATCGACGCCGTGGAGATCTGGCACTACTACGCCGGCAGCCCGCTGACGCTGCGCATCGCGCATGAAGGCTGCTCGCAACACGAGGTACAGCTCGGCACGGACCTTGTGAGCGGCGAACGGCCGCAGGGAATCGTGCCGGCGAATGCCTGGCAGATGGCGGAGAGCATGGGAGAGTGGACGCTGGTCGGCTGCACAGTGGCGCCCGCATTCGAGTTCGCAAAATTCGAGCTCGCGCCGAAGGGCTGGGAGCCGTAAGGCGCACTGTCATTCCGGGGCGGCGCATGGCAGCGAGCCCGACAACAACGGTCACCGCTTCCGCAGCACCATATCCTTCGCCGCGATCAGGCCGCCGCCGGCGATCAGAACCGCGGCGATGGCGATGTTGGCGCTGGCTTTTGCAAAACCGGCGGCGATGAGGAATCCGGTCGAGAGCAGCGGCGTCGCATAGGATGCGGCGCCGAGCACGCGGATGTCGCCGCGCTTCATGCCGATGTCCCAGGCGTAGAACGCGGCGCCGACGGGACCGATGCCGAGGGCGGCCACGGAGAGCCATTGCAGCGTCGTCTCCGGCCACACCGTGGTTTCAAGCAGACCATGCATCAGCGCGGCGAGCACCGCGGTGGCAAGGCAGAAGCCCGCGACCGCATCGGTCGGCACCGCTTTCAATCGCCGCGACAGCACCGAATAGGTCGCCCAGACGAACGCCGCGATGAACGCCGCGATCAATCCCGGCAGCTGGCCCGGCGCGAAGCCGGAGGTGCTTCCGGCGAACAGCAGCACGGTGCCGACGAGGCCGAGCACGGCACCGATGATGTGATGCACCGCAAGCCGCTCGCCCGGCAGGAACGACGAGAACAGCACGATCAGGAGCGGCCACATGTAATTCAAAAGACCGGCTTCGGCCGGCGGCGCAAAGCGCAGCGCCAGGAAATACAGTGCGTGATAGCCGAACAGGCCACCGACGCCGACGACCCATACGACCAGCGGCTGACGCAAGCTCCTCGCCGCATCGCCGCGGCCGACCCAGGTGAGGAGGCCGACGAGACCGCCGATCGCGAACGTCATGGCGGCGAGCTGGAACGCCGGAATCTTTCCGGTCGCCACCGTCATCACGGAAAGCAGCGACCACATCAGGATCGCGGTCAATCCGATCAGTGTGGCTGTGCGCGGGGTCATCAATCGAAAGGCCCTGAGGACGATGATGCCCGGCACGAGGCCGGGCATTTCGTCTTCACTATCGCCTTGTCGCGCCTGAATCTACAGGCTTGACGCCCTATCAGGCGTGATACTGGCCGCCATTGATGGTCAGCGTCGAGCCGGTGATGAAGCCGGCCTCGTCGGCGGCGAGGAACACCACGGCGCGCGCGATCTCCTCGGGTTCGCCGAGCCGGTTGACCGGGATCTGCGGGATCACGTTCTTTTCCAGCACGTCCTTCGGCACCGCCTGCACCATCTCGGTGTTGATGTAGCCCGGTGCGATCGCGTTGACGGTGATGCCGCCCTTGGCGTTCTCGATCGCGAGCGCCTTGGTGAAGCCGATGTCGCCGGCCTTTGCTGCGGAATAGTTGACCTGGCCGAATTGCCCCTTCTGGCCGTTGATCGACGAGATCGAGATGACGCGGCCGAACTTGCGCGCGCGCATGCCCTCGATGACCTGGCGCGTCATGTTGAACAGCGAGCCGAGATTGGTGTTGATCACGGCGTTCCACTGCTCGAGCGTCATCTTGTGGAAGGCGGTGTCCCGGGTGATGCCGGCGTTGTTGACGAGCACGTCGACGGGGCCGAGCTCGGCCTCGACCTTCTTCACGCCTTCGGCGCAGGCATCGAAATTGCTGACGTCCCATTTGTAGACGGCGATGCCGGTCTCGGCCTTGAACTTCTCCGCCGCCGCATCGTTGCCGGCATAGCTTGCCGCGACCTTGTAGCCGGCCGCCTTCAGCGCCTTGCTGATCGCAGCTCCGATGCCCCGCGTACCACCCGTCACCAGTGCAACACGTGCCATATCGTATTCCTTCCCTTGGACTCTGCGGACGTTTCTGTGTGATCGTTTTAGATGCGGATTATGCGGTTGGTTTGACGGACATCAAGAACAAAACGCCCGGCGTCGAGCCGGGCGTTTGTATTTAGTCGAGGCTGGCGCTGTTGCGAAGAATATTTGATTTGCCACCGCCGCCTTTTTAGTCGCGTGCAACGCACTCATCTATGTGTGCAGCGCACGCGCAAGTGACACGTAAGTTAGATGTCAGCTTCAGTCGCGCGCCAGGCACATCGCGATACCCATGCCGCCGCCGATGCACAGCGTGGCGAGGCCCTTCTTCGAATCGCGCTTCTGCATCTCGTGCAGCAGCGTCACCAGCACGCGTGCGCCGGAAGCGCCGACCGGATGGCCGATCGCGATCGCACCGCCGTTGACGTTGACCTTCGAGGTGTCCCAGCCGAGATCCTTGTTGACGGCGCAGGCCTGCGCCGCGAAGGCCTCGTTGGCTTCGATCAGGTCGAGATCGCCGACGCTCCAGCCGGCCTTCTTCAGCGCGGCGCGCGAGGCCGGGATCGGGCCCGAGCCCATGATCTTCGGATCGACGCCGGCCTGCGCCCAGGACACGATGCGCGCGAGCGGCTTCTTGCCTTCCTTGGCCGCCTGCTTGGCGGTCATCAGCACCACGGCGGCAGCACCGTCGTTGATGCCGGAGGCCGAACCCGCGGTGACCGTGCCTTCCTTCTCGAAGGCGGGCTTGAGCTTCGCCATCCCGTCGAGCGTTGCGCCATGACGCGGATATTCGTCGGCGCTGACGACGATGTCGCCCTTGCGGGTCTTGATGGTGACGGGAACGATCTCGTCGTTGAACTTGCCGGCCTTCTGCGCCGCCTCGGCCTTCTGCTGCGAGTGGACCGCAAACTCGTCCTGCTGGGCGCGGGTAATCTGCCACTGGCGCGCGACGTTCTCGGCCGTATTCCCCATGTGATAGCCGTTGAAGGCATCCCACAGGCCGTCCTTGATCATGGTGTCGACGAACTCGACCGGGCCCATCTTGACGCCGCCGCGCAGATACTGGGCGTGCGGAGCCATGCTCATGGATTCCTGGCCGCCGGCGACCACGATCTCGGAATCGCCGTTGAGCAGCGCCTGATAGCCCAACGCGACGGTGCGCAGGCCCGAGCCGCAAAGCTGGTTGACGCCCCAGGCCGGGCTCTCCACCGGAATGCCGGCGGCAATCGAGGCCTGGCGGGCCGGGTTCTGACCCTGAGCCGCGGTCAGGATCTGACCCATGATGACTTCGGAGACCCGGCCAGGCTCGATGCCACCACGCTCCAGCGCGGCCTTGATGGCGATGGCGCCGAGGTCATGGGCGGGAAGGGTCGCGAACGCTCCGTTGAAGCTTCCGACCGGGGTGCGGGCGGCGCTGACGATGACGACATCGTCTGACATGGGCATCTCCTGGTGTTGAAAGGGGGCAGGCGGGGCTGGGGAAACGGCTCGCCAGTCTCGAATGGCATCCTGTTAACGTCGTTGAGGCATGTCAATCGGCCGGCGACCGAATTCATGCCGCAACGCATTCAAAATAGCGTTCTTGGCGCTTTCGCAAGCACGTTTTTGCTGCCCGATTAACCGTGGCGCACAAAACGGTAGCGTGACCCCTTTGAAAATGCTTATTTTGTTGCGTTGCGTACTCTTCCCGCCCTGCGGCATTATCCGCCGGGTTCCCGTTCTCCGCGCTTGCAAGTGAGAGCCCATGGCGAAATCAGACCAACCCACCACCATCAAGAAATACGCGAACCGCCGGCTCTATAACACCGGAACGAGCACCTACGTGACGCTCGAAGACCTCGCCGCCATGGTCAAGGACGGAGAGGATTTCCTGGTCTACGACGCCAAGACCGGCGACGACATCACCCGCTCCGTGCTCGCCCAGATCATCTTCGAGCAGGAGAACAAGGCCGGCCAGAACCTGCTGCCGACCACCTTCCTGCGCCAGCTCATCCGCTTCTACGGCGACAGCATGCAGATGGTGGTGCCGAAATATCTGGAGCAGTCGATCGCGACGCTGACCCAGGAGCAGGAGAAGTTCCGCAAGCAGATCGCCAACTCGCTCTCCGGCACTCCTTTTGCTCCGTTGGAAGAACAGGTCCGCCGCAACATGGAGCTGTTCCAGCAGACCTTCTCGATGTTCAAGCCGTTTGCCCCCAACGCGGGCCGTCCGGCGACCACCCCCGAACCGGAGGCCGACGCAAGCGCTGCGGCGCCGACGGACACCAGCAACATCGACGACCTGCGTCAGCAGATGAAGGACATGCAGGAACGCCTCGAGCGGATGTCGAAGAAGGACGAGTAGGGATTTCGTTCGCGCCGGCGCGTCCACCTGCGGCGGGCGCGCGGGCCGCCGGTTCGTAACGGCGCGACGTGCGCGCTGTCGTCCCGGCCAGGCCGGAGCCGCCATGTCCGACCGCAGCACCCACTGGGACAACGTCTACGCCACCAAGGGCGAGGCCGAGGTAAGCTGGTTTCAGGACAGCCCGGCGATCTCGCTGGAGATGATCGGCTCGGCCTGTCCAGACCATGGCGCCGCCATCATCGACATCGGCGGCGGTGCTTCGCGGCTGGTGGACGCTCTCCTGCGGGACGGATACCGCGACCTCGCCGTGCTGGATCTCTCCGCCAACGCGCTTGAAGCGGCGAAGAAACGAATCGGCCGGGCCGCTTCAGCGGTCGACTGGATCGTTGCCGACGCCACGACATGGCGGCCGGGGCGCAGCTACAACGTCTGGCACGATCGCGCGGCATTCCACTTCCTGACCGATCCACGCGACAGGGCCGCTTACGTCGAGCGACTGCGGTCGGCGATTGCGCCCGGCGGCCAAATCATCATCGCGACATTTGCGCTTGATGGCCCGGAGAAGTGCAGCGGCCTGCCGGTGCAGCGGCACGACAGCGCGAGCCTTGCTGCGGAGCTTGGGCCGGAGTTCGAGCTGGTCGAGACGCGGAGCGAGACGCATCACACGCCGTGGAAGTCGACCCAGGCGTTTCAGTTCAGCCGGTTTAAGCGACGCGGCTAGGACGAAGGAAAGTGCGGCGCCCTACGCCGCCAGCTTAACCGCATGCGCAAAGTCCCAATAGAGCATGCGCGCTTTGGTGTAGAGCGGCCCCGGCTTCAGCTCGCGATCGTCGATGCGGATCACGGGGGCGACCTTGGCGAAATTGCCGGTCGAGAAGATCTCGTCGGCAGCGAGGAAGTCGGCATAGCGCAGCGTCTTCTCGACCACGGTAACGCCGTCGCCGCACAGCAGGCTGATGACGCGCTGGCGCGTGATGCCGTTCAGGAACGTGCCGTTCGGGACCGGCGTGTAGACCACGCCGTCCTTGGCCATGAACACGTTGGAATTGCCGAACTCCGCGACATTGCCGAGCATGTCGAGCATCAGCGCGTTCTGGAAGCCGCGCCCGGCGGCTTCCGCGAGCGCCCGCGAATTGTTCGGATAGAGACAGGCGGCCTTGGCCTCGACCGGCGCGCATTCGGCGGTGGGCCTGCGGAACGGCGACAGCGTGATGGCGTTGCCGACCGGTTTCGGCATCGGCGCCTCATAGATGCACAGGCACCAATTGGTCGTCTCGGGGTCGAACAGCACGCCGCCGCCCGAACCGTTCTGCGCCCAGTACATCGGGCGGACGTACAGTTCGGCATTCACCGCGAAGCGCGCGATGCCTTCGTGTGCGAGCGACAGCCAGGTGCCGGTGTCGACCACCGGCTTCAGGCCAAAATTGATCGCGGATTGGTTGGCGCGGGCGACGTGACGGTCGAGGTCGGGCGCGACGCCCTCGAACGCGCGCGCACCGTCGAACACGACCGAGCCGAGCCAGGCCGCATGCGTGCGCGGGCCCATGATCGGCACGTTGCCGTCGTGCCATTTGCCCTCGAAGAAGGTCCAGCTCGGCGAATATTCGATCTGTTTCTTGATCTCGGCCATGACCGGCCTCCCTTGGAAATATCCGGGCACTATTGTCCCAATGTCTAAATGATTCCCTGCTGGGATATGGTGCGTTACCCTCTCCGACGAGGGGAGAAGGATCCATGCCGCTCGATCCGCTTGCAAGGCGTTTGTTGACCATGATGGCTGCGGCCGCCCCGCAGGGGCGGAGCCGGCCGAGCGTGGAGGCGCAGCGGCAGTCGCTGGCGAAGCTGATGCAGTTTGCGCGCACTGATGCGCCGGATGTGACCACCGCCGACGGCACGCTTCCGGGTCCCGGTGGAGAGCTGCCCTATCGCCTTTATTCGCCTGCTTCTGCCGGCGACCGCGCGCCGGGCTTCGTGTTCTTTCATGGCGGCGGGCTCGTGGCCGGCAGCATTGCGACGCATGACCGCATCGCGGCGGCGCTGGCGCATGTAACCGGCTGTCGCCTCGTCTCGGTCGATTACCGGCTCGCGCCTGAGCACAAATTTCCTGCTGCCGTCATTGATGCGATCGCGGCCACGGAGTGGGTCGCGCGGCAAGCTTCGTCGCTGGGCATCGACGCCGAACGGCTGGTGGTCGGCGGTGATTCCGCCGGCGCCACGCTCGCTGCGATCGTGTGCCAGGAAGCGATGCAGACCGCCGGCCTCTCGATCGTCGCGCAATGCCTGATCTGCCCGGTGCTGGATTTCGAGGAGACCTCGCCTTCGCGCGAGGCATTCGCCGAAGGCCATCTGATCGATCGCGCCACCATCGAAGCCGATCTCGCCGATTACCTGCCTGATGGCATCGACACCGCCGACCCCCGCATCTCGCCCTTGCGCGCGACGCGGCTTGCAGGCCTGCCGACCGCGATCATCCACACCGCCGAATTCGATCCGATGCGCGACGAGGGCAATGCCTATGCGCGCAAGCTGCTCGCCGCGGGTGTCGCGGTCGAGCATGTCTGCCATGACGGCATGGTCCACAATTTCCACGCCATGGGCGCGATCCTGCCGCAGGCGCAGCTCGTGCTGTCGCAGATCGGCGAACAGGTTCGGCGGGCGGTGGAGAAATGAGGCGCTTACCCTCTCCCCCTGTGGGTGTTCAGACCGGGGAGAGGGTGGACCGCCGCGTAGCGGCGCTTCGCGCCACCTTCTCCCGCAAGGGGAGAAGGGAAGAAAGCATCACGCGCGCGCGCCGAGCACGGCCCGCGCCGCCACGACATATTCCAGCCAATGCGCATCCGCATAGCGTTCGGCCTGCCGTGCGCAGCTGACGTCAGGGGCATGGGCGGCGGCAATCGTGCGCGCGAATCGCTCTTCGGCGACCGTCACGTCGCCAGGCTCGGCCGACGGTACGCTAGCCGCCGCCGCGGTCGGAGCGACAGCGAGGCCCGCCAGACCAGTGAGCAGGATGCGGCGTGACGTGTTCATGGCTGTGTCCTTCCAATGTCCGGCCCGCACTCCGGCCGGCGCGTGTGTCGGTGCGATCACGGCAGGGTAGCCGCGCACATCCGTGCCGTCCATCGCTTACGGATACCGCTTGACCACCCGAGCGATCACGTTCCATCCAACAACGGTTCCGTCATCAAATCGCCACGCGTCGGATTGTCACGTGTCCCATCACAACCCATCGCATCGCCAGGCTTCGCGCGCTGTCGCGATGGGACTGCTTTGTCTGACGATCTCGGCAGGCACTGCCTTCGCTGCCGACGATGAGGACGACGCGCCGGCAAAGCCCGATGTCCCCAACATCTACCTCGATCTTCGCACGATCTATGCGACCATCCCCGCCGTCACGCTCGGGCTCGGCTTCGGCAACACATCATTGTCGGCCGCATTCGAAGCGCTGGCGGTACGCAGAGGCACGACGCTGCCGAGCGGTTTGCCGGCGGCGTCCGCAAGCGCGTGATGAGCGCGCAGGTCTTTGCCGACAAGGTTCAGTTCGGCCTCACCATGAGCATCGGCATGGCGGCAGCCACCGTCAGCATTTCCGGCATCGACGCGCCGATGGGCGCGGCCGATCATGCGCTCTACCAGGCCAAGGCCGAAGGCCGCAATCGCTGCATCGCCTGGGCGCCCCCGCCGCCTGTAAGCAAGGCGGCGGAGTGATCGTCGAAGCAGCGTCTACTCTGGCACCGGCACGTCAAACGTGTTGAGCGTGACCGAGACCATGCAGTAGACGCCGACGAGATAGGACAGCTCGGCCGCGCCGTGCTCGCCGAACTCCTTCACCGCGGCGCGCCAGGTCAATTCCGGCAGCACGCCACCACTGACCAATGCGGACGCCACGTCGTAGGCGACGGCCTCCTGCTTGGTGAGATCGACCGGCCGCTGCCCCGCGACGATGGTCGCGAGCTTCTCGTCGGAGAGGCCGCGCTGCTCGGCAACGAGCACATGAGCATAGAGCTCGTAGCCGGAGCGGAAATGCGAGCCGGTGACGAGGATCGCGACCTCGCGCACCGGCGCCGGCAGCAACGGGTTCGATGCGATCGCCTTGACCAGCTCCCACACCGGCTTGCCGAAGCGCGGCTCGCGGATCCAGGGATTCCACGGCCCCAGCAGCGCGCCGTCGTCGCGCATGTTCACGAAGCCCTTGAAGTGGTCCTTGATGCCGGCTCGCATGTCGTCATAGAGCGGCTTCTGTTCGGCGCTCAGGTCTTTCGGATCGAGAATGGGAAGGCGCACGGCATGATCTCCTCGTTGAGAAGAGGCGAAGCTCACCCGCGTGTGCGTGCAAGGCAAGTGAAGTTGCCGTGACGATCGTGCCATTTTGGAAGTGGCAGGGAAACGTCGGCTAGGATGCCTCGGGGCTTGGTATGATCTGCGGATTTGCGACGTCGTCGACGTCGAGCGTCAGTGGCTCGCCCGTCGTGAGGAACGACGACAGGGCCGCCTCGAACGGCGCAGGATCGAGGCCGCGCCCCTTCAGCCATTCGGGCTCGTAATAGGTCTGCCGGTAGCGCTCGCCGGAATCGCAGATCAGCGTCACCAGCGACCCTGATACGTTCGCCTGTCGCATCTCCGAGGCGAGGCGGCACAGTGCCAGGAAGTTGGTGCCGGTGGAGCCACCGACCGCGCGGCGCAGCCGGCGCGACAGCACGTTCATCGCCGCGATCGTTGCCGCATCCGGGATCTTCATCATGCGGTCGACCACGCCGGGGACGAAGGAGGGTTCGCAGCGCGGCCGGCCGACGCCCTCGATCAGCGATGGGCGTTCGCAAACGTGAGAGCGGTCCTGCGTGCGGAAGCAGTCGAAGAAGGCGGAATGCTCGACGTCGGCGACGCACAGCCGTGTCGGATACTGGCGATAGCGCAAGTACCGTCCGATGGTGGCCGAGGTGCCGCCGGTGCCCGCGCCCATCACGATCCAGTCGGGAATCGGACGCGGCTCACCCTGCAATTGCGTGAAGATCGATTCGGCGATGTTGTTGTTGCCGCGCCAGTCGGTAGCGCGCTCGGCAAAGGTGAACTGGTCCATGTAATGGCCGTTCAGTCGGGTGGCGAGCGCGGCGGCTTCCGCGTAGAGCGCGCGGCCGTCGTCGATCAGATGGCAGTTGCCGCCATAATGCTCGATCGCGGCGATCTTCTCCGCCGAGGTCGTGCGCGGCATCACGGCGTAGAAGGGCACGCCGATCATCTGCGCGAAATAGGCTTCCGACACCGCCGTCGATCCCGACGAGGCCTCGACCACAGGCGTGCCTTCGCGGATGTGGCCGTTGCAGAGCGCGTAGAGGAACAGCGAGCGCGCAAGGCGGTGCTTCAGGCTGCCGGTCGGATGCGTGGACTCATCCTTCAGATAGATGTCGATGCCTGATAGCGCCGGCACGATCAGCCGGATCAGATGCGTGTCGGCCGTGCGGCACTGGTCGGCCTCGATCGCGGCGACGGCCTCGTCCACCCAACCGCGCCGATAGGCCGGCCCGGCCGGATTGAGTTGGCGGAAGGGAAATGTCTGCATCGCCTGAACCTCCCATGATGCGGATCGCGCATCAATAGCAGCTGCTCAAAACTCCAGCGGTGCGTTGTCGACGACCTCCTTCATCACGAAGAAGGTGCGGGTCTGGCGTACGCCGGGCAGCGCGATCAGCTGCTCGCCGTGGATGCGGTTGAAGTCCTCCATGTCGCCGACGCGGATCTTGAGGAAGTAGTCGAAGTCGCCGGCGACGAGGTGGCAGTCGAGCACGGATTTCAGCCTGGTGATCGCCTGCTCGAAGGTGGCAAAACTCTCCGGGGTCGAGCGGTCGAGCACGACGCCGACCATCACCAGCGTGCCCTTCGCCACCTTCTTCGGCGCGACCATGGCGCGGACCGCGGCGATGAAGCCGTCCTCGAACAGGCGCTGGGTGCGGCGATGGCAGGTGGCGGGGCTGATGGCGACGGTTTCGGCCAGCTCGGCGTTGCTCAGCCTGCCGTTATTTTGCAGCAATCTCAACATCTTGAGGTCGGTGCGATCGAGTCGGGCAGCCATGGAAGAAGCTTTCGCTATTTGCCTTAAATTCGGAAGAAAGTAGATCTATTAGACGCTACGGCGCAAGCTTTGTGGAAGTTGCTGCGCAATATTTGAAAGCACATTTGTCCACGGCAGTGCTAGGCGCTAGAGCCAATTCAACGCCAATCGGGATGACCCAATGATGCTGGACAAATTCGCGCGCTATCCGCTGACCTTCGGCCCGACGCCCATCGAGAAGCTGGAGCGGCTGTCGAAGCATCTCGGCGGCAATGTCGAGATCTATGCCAAGCGCGAGGACTGCAATTCCGGGCTCGCCTATGGCGGCAACAAGCTGCGCAAGCTCGAATACATCATCCCCGACGCGATCGCCTCGAACGCGGACACGCTGGTTTCGATCGGCGGCGTGCAGTCCAACCACACCCGCATGATCGCCGCCGTCGCGGCCAAGATCGGCATGAAGTGCCGCCTGGTGCAGGAAGCCTGGGTCCCGCACGAGGACGCCGTCTACGACCGCGTCGGCAACATCATGCTGTCGCGCATCATGGGCGCCGACGTGCGCCTGGTGGACGACGGCTTCGACATCGGCATCCGCAAGAGCTGGGAGCAGGCGATCGAGGAGGTGAAGGCGGCGGGCGGCAAGCCTTATGCGATTCCCGCCGGTGCCTCCGTGCACAAATTCGGCGGCCTCGGCTATGTCGGCTTCGCCGAGGAAGTGCGCAAGCAGGAAGCCGAGCTCGGCTTCAAGTTCGACTACATCGTGGTCTGCACCGTCACCGGCTCGACCCATGCCGGCATGCTGGTCGGCTTCGCCGCCGACGGCCGCGCGCGAAAGGTGATCGGCATCGATGCGTCCTTCACGCCGGCGCAAACGAAGGCGCAGGTGCTCTCGATCGCGCAGAACACCGCCAAGCTCGTCGAGCTCGGCAAGGACATCGTCGAAGACGACGTCGTGCTGATCGAGGACTACGCCTATCCCGCCTATGGCGTGCCGTCGGAAGAGACCAAGGAAGCGATCCGCCTCACCGCACGGTTAGAGGCGATGATCACCGACCCTGTCTATGAGGGCAAATCGATGCAAGGCCTGATCGACCTGACCCAAAAGGGCCATTTCGAGAAGGGCGCAAAGATTCTCTACGCCCATCTCGGCGGCGCGCCGGCGCTCAACGGCTACGGTTACGCATTCCGGAACGGCTGAAGCTGCGCCGTACCTCGCGCCTCCACTCGCTGTCGTCCCGGGCAAGCGGAAGCGCAGACCCGGGACCCATAACCCCAGGGAGATGTTTGGCGAAGAACGTCTCCTCACGTGCCCCAAGATAAATCACGCGGTATGGATCCGGATCTGCGCACCGCTTCGCTGCGCTTGTCCGGGATGACGAGAAGCTCTACCGCGTCTTGACGATCTGGAGCAGCTCGTCGCCGTAATGCTCGAGCTTCTTGTCGCCGATGCCGGGCACGTTGCGGAGCTCGTCCAGCGTCGTCGGCCAGGCCCGGACGATGCCGTCGATGGTGGCATCGTGCAGCACGACATAGGCCGGCACGCCGCGTTCGCGCGCGATGTCCGAACGCCAGGACCTCAGCCGCGCCCGCAATTCGGGATCGACATCACCCTGCGGCGCGTTGGCCGCAGGCGCGAGGTCACCACGGCGCGATTTTGTCCGGCTCGCGCGAACGCGCGTACCCGGCGCCTCCTCGCGCAGCCACACCTCGGTCTCGCCACGTAGCACGCCGCGCGCGCTCTCCGTCAGCTTCAGCGCGCCGAACGCCTCGCTGTCGCTGTACAAATGCCCCATCGCCACCAGCTGCCGCAGCACCGTGCGCCACTGCTTCTCGTTCAGCTCGCGCCCGATGCCGAACACGGACAACTTGTCGTGGCCGAACTGGGTCACCTTTTCGGTGAGGCGGCCAATCAGGACGTCGATCAGCTGCATTGCACCGAAACGCTGCCCGGTGCGATAGGCGCAGGACAGCAGCTTCTGCGCCAGCACCTTGCCGTCGCGCATCTTGGGCGGCGTCAGGCAGTTGTCGCAATTACCGCAGGTCTCGCCGTCCACGGCCTCGCCGAAATAGCCGAGCAACCGCTTGCGCCGGCACTGCGCGGTCTCGGCGAGGCCGACCAGTGCGTCGAGCTTGCCGATCGACACCCGCTTGAAATCGTCAGAACCGCTGGACTCGTCGATCATGCGGCGCTGCTGCACGATGTCGGAGAGACCATAGGCCATCCAGGCCGCCGACGGCTTGCCGTCGCGCCCCGCCCGCCCCGTCTCCTGATAATAGGCCTCGATGCTCTTCGGCAGATCGAGATGGGCGACGAAGCGGACGTCGGGCTTGTCGATGCCCATGCCGAAGGCGATGGTCGCGACGATGACGATGCCGTCCTCGTTGAGGAACCGGTCCTGGTTGCGCGAGCGTATGCCGCTGTCGAGCCCGGCGTGATAGGGCAGCGCCGCAATGCCGGCGTCGTCGAGCGCGGCGGCAACCTCCTCGACGCGATTGCGCGACAGGCAATAGACCACGCCGGCGTCGCCCGCGTGCCGCTCCCGGATGAATTCTTTCAATTGCGACACGGCGTTGCGCTTGTCGACGATCTCGTAGCGGATATTCGGGCGGTCGAAGCTGGAGACGAATTGCGGGCTGTCGGCGAGCCGGAGGCGCTCGACGATCTCCTTGCGGGTCAGCTCGTCGGCGGTCGCGGTCAGCGCGATGCGTGGAACGTTCGGAAAACGTTCGGCGATGATGGAGAGGCCGACATATTCGGGGCGGAAGTCATGACCCCATTGCGAGACGCAATGCGCCTCGTCGATCGCGAACAGCGCGACCTTCGCCCGCGCCAGCAGCGACAGGCAGCGCGGCGTCACAAGGCGTTCCGGCGCGACATAGAGCAGGTCGAGATCGCCCGCGATCAGGCGGCGCTCGATGTCGGAAGCTTCCTGCAGCGTCAGCGACGAGTTCAGCGCCGCGGCATTAACACCGGCCTCGAGCAGGCCGGCGACCTGGTCGCGCATCAGCGCGATCAGCGGCGACACCACGATACCGCAGCCTTCGCGCAGCAGTGACGGCAATTGATAGCACAGCGACTTGCCGCCGCCGGTCGGCATCAAGACCAGGCAATTGCCGCCATCCGTGACGTGCCGGATGATCTCGCCCTGCGCGCCGCGGAACCCCGGCAAGCCGAACACCGAATGCAGCACCGACAGCGCGTCGCGGCCGTTGGCCGGCGCAGGCAGCGGGGCGGTGGAAGGTGCGGACATGGGTGCGTCGGTGCAAGGCCGTAGGATTCGTCACAAGGCCAGTCGCATGACCGCGCGGGCATGGCAAGACTGTTTGGATGGCAGGCAGGACTCTTCCCCTCTCCCCTTGCGGGAGAGGGTGGATCGCCGCGTAGCGGCGAGACGGGTGAGGGGTATCTATCCACGGATTCGGTAAAGCTTGCTCTGTGGAGACATACCCCTCATCCGGCGCCATAGCCGAAGCTTTGCTTCGGCGTTCCTAGGAACGGCGGCCGAAGGCCGCCTATGCCACCTTCTCCCGCAAGGGGAGAAGGAAGAAGAAGCTACGCCCCGATCCGTCGCAGCGCTTCCGCCACCGTCACGATCGGCATGTCGCGCTTCCCGGCCGCCTCCAGCGCATGGCGCATCAGGTGCGGCGTGCAGCCGTAGGGGCTTGGCGCGTCGGCGACGTCGTGGCCGTAGAAGATCAGCCATCCGCCGCTCGCGACCGCCTCGTCGAAATAGCGATCGACGCCAGCAATATCGATCTCGCGATCGACCAGAGGCGAGGCGCGCAGGAACTGGAGGTCGATGACGTCGCGATTGACGCCGGGGAGGATGCCGCGCGCCGAGCGAAAGGCCTTTGCAAGCTGCGGCTTGCGCCAGACCGAGGCGATTCCATAGGGGTAGGCGAAGTTCTCCAGCACGATCGAGGAATCGATGGCGTGGAAATGGCTGCGGTTACGCTCGATCTCGCGCGCCATGGCGGCCTCGTCGAGCTCGGCCGAGCTCTGGTGCGAAAAGGTATGGCAGCCGATCTCGTGACCGGCCCGGTGAAGCCGCACGATCGCGTCGTTCGACAGACCGTGCCAATGATCCGACGGACGATTGATCAGGCTGCCGGCGAGGTAAAACGTGCCGCGGCCACCGTGCTTCTCCAGAAGCGCGGCGCCCTCGCCCGCGGCGCTATCGGGCGCGTCGTCAAACGTGAAGCTCACCATCGGCGCATGCGCAGGCAGCCGGTGCGGCGCGGCACGGAAATGCCGGGCCAGCCGATTGCTCACGCGTCCCTGGAGTGCCGACCACACCGACTGGGTTTCCTGCGATTCCCTATTTCTCTACTGAAACATTCGTGCGCTGGTAGAGGCAAGCCTAACGCCCGGGTAATCCTAACGCGGAACCAACGCCCTTCGTCTAGCGTGCCAGGACCGAAATATCGGCTTCCGCACCGAGATATTGCAGCCAGTTGCGGAAAAGCGCCGCCGCGGCGCTGCCGGCGGCGATATCGGCGCGCAGATACAGCGCAGGCAGTTCGTTGGTGAGCGCGGGGTGGCGTTGTTGGGTCGCCTTCTTCTCGAAGCGGGCGAGCTTCTCTTCGGTCGCTGCGTCAAAATAACTCACGGGCAGGTGCGGATAAGCCTCGCGCTCGCGCGCGAGATAGCGGCCGATGTCGCGCAGATATTCGCGCTGGAGCGAGAGCGCATCGTATTCCGGGTGGCCCTGGAAGAAGACGAAGCGGCTGGCATATTGCCTGACGAAGATATCGACGCCGGCCTCTGCAGAACGCGTCAGCACCTGGTAACCGGCCTGCGTGAGATCGCTCTCGGCGATCTCGTTCAGGCGGGAATGCGAGACCTTGAGGGGCGCGGGCGCAGCGCGCGTCAGCGGATCGTTCGTCGCAGCTTCGCAGTCGAAAATGCCGTGACATTTGGCCGGGAGCCGCCGCCGCGCGATGCTGTCGAGATGCAGCACCGCCGCATGCGCGGCGAGGCACGACCAGATCGTCGAGCGCGTGTTGACCTTGGCCCAGTCGATCAGGTCGGTGAGGTCGCGCCAATACGGCTCCTGGTCGAGCTCGGGCGCGACCGGCTCGGCGCCGGTCACGATCAGCCCGTCGAACTTGTGTTGCCTGAGCTCGCTGAGTTCCGAATATTCGCTTTCGACATGCCACTTCGCCTCGGGCGACCGCTTCACCGAGGGCAGCGAGAAACAATGGAAACGGATGCGGCGCGGACCTGCAGCCGCCTGGAGCAGCCGCATGAACTGCCGCTCGGTCGCCTTCAGCGCCGGATCCGGCATGTTGTTGATCAGACCGATCGTGAGATCGGCGAGACCGTGGTCGCGCGCGAGATCGCCCTCGGCCGGTACCAGCGCCGGGCTCGATATACCTTGATCCCTGTCGATCAAGATCGTCATCGGCGCCGTCGCCTACTCCGCGGCCTGGAGGCGTGCCGACGGGCAGGCCTTCTCGAGCGCCTGGTCGATGTCCTCGATAATATCTGCGGAATGCTCGATGCCGATCGAGAGGCGGATCGTCTCCGGCAGCACGCCGGCGACGCGCTGCTGCTCCGCCGACATCTGCCGGTGGGTGGTCGAGGCCGGATGGCATGCCAGCGACTTGGCATCGCCGATATTGACCAGGCGCGTGATCAGCTTCAGCGCATCGTAGAAGGTCTTGCCGGCCTCCATGCCGCCCTTGATGCCGAAGGTGAACAGCGAGGAAGCATTACCGTCGAGGTATTTCTGAACGAGCGGATAGTACGGGCTGTCCGGAAAGCCGGTGTAGTTGACCCAGGCAACGCGCGAGTCCTTGCGCAGGAATTCGGCGACCTTGCGGGCGTTCTCGACATGGCGCTCCATACGCAGCGCGACGGTCTCGATGCCCTGGAGCAGCAGGAAGGCGTTGAAGGGCGACAGCACCGAGCCCATGGTGCGCTGATAGATACTCCGCGCGCGCTCGATATAGGCGGTCTTGCCGAAGCGCTCGGCATAGACGAGGCCGTGATAGGAGGCGTCCGGCTTGTTGTAGCCGGGGAAGCGGTCGGCGTGCTTGGCCCAGGGGAAATTTCCGGAATCGACGATCGCACCACCGAGCGTGGTGCCGTGGCCGCCCAGAAACTTGGTGAGCGAATGCACGGCGATGTCGGCGCCGTAATCGAACGGCTTGAGCAGGATCGGGGTCGCGACGGTGTTGTCCACGATCAGCGGCACGTCGTGCGCATGCGCGATCTTGGCGAGAGCTTCGATGTCGCAGACATTGCCGGCGGGATTGCCGATGGTTTCGGCGAACACGGCGCGTGTGTTCTCGTCGATCAGTTTTGCGATCGCATCCGGCTTGTCGCTGTCGGCGAAACGGCCGGTGATGCCCTGCCGCGGCAGGATGTGCGAGAGCAGCGTGTGCGTGGTGCCGTAGAGCTGCGGCACGGAAACGATGTTGCCGCCGTGATCGGCGACGTTGACGAAGGCGAAATGCAGCGCAGCCTGGCCGGTCGCGACCGCGAGCGCGCCGACGCCGCCTTCGAGCTGCGCGATACGCTTCTCCAGCACCGCGCTGGTCGGATTGGCGATGCGGCTGTAGCGAAAACCTTCGGCCTCGAGATTGAAGAGCGCGGCGCCGTGATCGGCGCTGTCGAAGGCATAGGCCGCGGTCTGGTAGATCGGCACGGCAACCGCGTGCGTGGTGGCTTCGGGCTCGTAGCCGGCGTGAATAGCGATCGTCTCGTTGCGCATCGTGCCACCTCCGCGTGGAGCGGGCCGCACTTATTGGCCTGTATGAGGCATGTGCGTTGTCCGCCGTTCCTCTGTTAGAGGCGGGTGGTAAAGCGGGCAATAATTCGCCTAGAGATCGAGGAAGTAACCCTAACGATTGTTGGTGAATTGGCTAAAACTTGAATCGAATTGGATTAATGAATTCGTACACCTTAACGCGCGGGAGAGACCCGTCGCGCCGCTGCGCGGCGAGCCACCCTCTCCCACAAGAAGGGGAGAGGGTGAGAGTACTCCCTACTCCATCGTCTCCCAGAGCCGGTGGGCGAGCACACCGGCACGCTTCTCGATCGCGGCCGCCGCATCGAGCGCGAGGTCCTCGCGATAGCGTCCCGCAATGAGCTGCACGCCGATCGGCTTGCCGTCATGCAGGGTCACCGGCACCACCGCGCCGGGCAGGCCCAGCACGTTGATGGCGGAGATGAAGCGGATCTCGCCCCAGAAGATTTCCTTCACGCGATCGGCACTGACGGTGTCGTCGCGCGGACCCGGCGTCGGCTTCACCGTGGTCGGCGCCAGCACGACCGGATACTCCTCGAAGAACAATTGCCAGGCACGGATATGGCCGTTGCGTGCGGCCGTCGCCTGCATCCAGGCCTTGAGATCAAGCACATTGGCCTTGGTCTTCATGCCGCCCCAGGCCTTGTGGAAGTCCTCGGACGTCACCTTCAGCATGCCGGCCTCCTGCATCACCACGGTCTCGTTGGTGATGATGTCGCACCAGGTCTGCCAGACGCCGTCGATGTCGGGGACATCGACCTCGGTCACGCGGTAGCCGGAACGCTCCAGGTGATCGGCGGCCTGCCGCAGCGCCGCGCGGACGGACGGATCGACGTCCATGTCCTCCGGGATCCTGGCCAGTGCGACCTTGATCGGTCCCTTCGGCTTCGGCCCGGCCAGCGGCGCCGGCACCCACCAGGGATCGCGCGGATCGCGCTGGCTCATCACATCGAGCGCGAGGCGGACGTCGCCGACGTGACGGGCGAGCGGGCCCTGCGCCGACATCAGATGCGCCAGCATCGGCCGCTCCGCCGTTGCGCTTCCGTTGAAGGCGGGGATCCGACCCTGCGTCGGCTTGATGGTGGCGACGCCGTTGCAATGCGCCGGCCAGCGCAGCGAGCCGCCGATGTCGTTGCCATGGGCGATGGTGCCGATGCCGGCGGCCACTGCCGAGCCCGCTCCGCCCGAGGAACCGCCGCAGGTGATGTTCGGGTCCCAGGGGTTCAGCGTCAGCCCGTGCAGCGGATTGTCGGTGAAGCCGCGGAAGGAGAATTCCGGCGTGTTGGTGAGGCCGATGACGATCGCGCCGGCTTTCTTGAGATTGCGCACCACGGGCGAATCCGACGGCGCGATAAGATCCTTGTTGGCGGGCACGCCGTTGAAATTCGGCCGGCCTTCGTAGTCGACATTCTCCTTGATCGTGATGGGCACGCCGTGCAGCAGGCCGAGCGCGCCGCCCCTGCCGCGCTGCTTGTCGGCCGTATGCGCAGCCTTCAGCGCTTCCTCGCTGAGATCGACGACAACCGCGTTCAGCCGCGGATTGACGGCGCGCATCCGTTCGAGATGCGCTTCGACGGTCTCGACCGCGGAGATCGCGCCGTTGCGGATCGCGGCTGCGGTGTCGACCGCGGACCATTGCCAGACCGGACCTTTCGGACGGCGTGCCGTGGCCGACTTACGCGGTGCCGGCTTCTTGACCGTCTTCTTGACCGCCTTCGCAACGGCCACCTTGCGGGCGGTGCTCGCCTTGACCGAGGTCTTCGTTACTTTCCTTGCAACACTTTTCTTCTTCGTCGCCGTCTTCTTCGCCACGCCGCATCTCCAAAAAATTGCGCGGCGGAGGTTATGGAGATCACGCGAGCGTGTACAGGCGCGTTTCTGCATGGCGCGTCGCCGCGACGCTCTGCCACGGGCCGGCGCGAGAGACGCGCATGAACCTTTGGCCCCGCTCTCCTGACCCATATACTGGTTGAATGATGGAACAAACCACCGCCAAGATTGTGCCATCAGGATTGTGCCATGGCGATTAGGTTTTTGACGTAGCTATTCTGACAGTGACGCATCGGAGCATTTGCCATGCTCGTGGAATTCGACAGCGGATACGACCAGCAACCATTTCGTGATCTGTGCGCCGACTATCCGGGCGCTGAAACCTACGATCCCGACGATTTCCGGATTGAATGGGGGCCGATCTTTCACCGCGGCCGGCTCGACGGATCGGCGCGTGTGCTCGTCGTCGGTCAGGATCCCGCCCAGCACGAGACGATCGTGCGCAGAATTCTAGTCGGCACCGCGGGGCGCCGCACTCAGGGCTTTCTCGCCAAGCTCGGCATCACGCGGAGCTACGTGATGGTGAACACCTTCCTGTACAGCGTCTACGGGCAGAGCGGCGGCAACAAGCACAAGAACGAGCCGGGCATCGTCGAGTATCGCAACAAATGGTTCAAGGCCGTGCTTGCGTCGGGCAATATCGAAGCCGTTGTCTCGCTTGGCGGCCTCGCCGACGAGGCGTGGAAGGCCTGGCTCAAGACGCCCGATGGCGCGGCCTACAAGACCCTCGCGTATCAGCACATCACCCACCCGACCTGGCCGGAAAGCTCGGCCCACGATAACGCGACGCGGGCCGCGAACACCAAGATCATGCTGACCAAGTGGAATGCCGCGCTCGCGGCTCTCGCACCTGAGGTCCAGCATCCCGACGTGCCGACGACGCTCGTGCTGTATGGCGACGCCTTCAAGCCGAGTGAGCTCTTCGACATCATCGCAAAGGATCTTCCCGCCGGACTGCCGGCGTGGATGCGCGGAGACACGCCATGGGCCGTGCGCCAGGGCGCCGACGCGGCCACCAAGCGGCGCACGATCACGATCACCATCCCCGACGGAGTGATCCCATGAGCCCGGCTGCCAACCCGAAACGATGGGCCCTGAGCGGGCGGATCGTGACGATGACCACTGAGAGCGACGTCATCAAGAGCGGGACGATCTTCATCGAGGACAATCGCATCGCGGCGATCGTACCCAAGGGACAGCCGGCCCCGGCAGGCTTCGAGGCCGTCGTTGCAGTGGCGACCGGCGGCACCATCTATCCTGGCCTGATCGAGCTGCATAATCACCTGAGCTACAACATCCTGCCGCTCTGGCGCGTGCCGCAGTCCTATGGCAATCGCGACCAATGGCAGAATGCCAAATCGTACAAGACGTCGGTCACCGGCCCCATGAGCGCGATCGCGCTGGCCGACGACGGCTCGCTGCTGCCGGCCCTGGTCCGCTATGTCGAAGCCAAGTGCATGGTCGCAGGGACCACGACGAGCCAGGGGATCACGCTGTCGAACTGGAGCGGCACGATCCACAAATATTACAAGGGCGCGTTGCGCGCCGCCGAGATCGGCAGCCCTCCCGATCTGCCGAAGGCACACTCTAAGATTCCCGACATAGATGCCGAGGACTGGGCGAAGTTCGACAACGAGTTGAAATCGTCATCGTGCTTCCTGCTGCATCTCAGCGAAGGCATCGACACCAAGGCGCATAGCCACTTCCTCGCCTTGCGCAATTCCGAGGGAGATTGGGCGATCGAGCCGTCACTCGCCGGCATTCATTGCACGGCACTCGATGCGACCGACTTCGGAACGATGGCCGAAAACCATGCCAAGGTCGTCTGGTCGCCCCTGAGCAATCTCCTGCTCTACGGAAAGACGACCAATGTCGTTGCCGCGCGCACGGCCGGCCTCACCATTGCGCTCGGTTCTGACTGGTCGCCGTCCGGCAGCAAGAACCTGCTCGGCGAGCTGAAGGCGGCCAAGGTCGTGTCCGCGCATTTCAATCTCGGCTTCAGCGACTACGACATCGTCTCGATGGCGACGCGCAATCCGGCCGCGATCCTCAAGTGGGATACGAAGCTGGGATCGATTGCCAATGGCAAGTTCGCCGACCTTCTGCTCGTGAAAGGAGTCACCGGCGATCCCTACGCTCATCTGATCAAATCGCGTGAGCAGGACATCGTTCTGGTCACCATCGGCGGACGAGCCCGTTATGGGACGAAGACGGTCATGCAGAAGGCGGGCGGAATCGGCGAGGCGCTCAAGATCGGCAGCAGCGCGCGGGTGATCGACTTCACCTCGCCCGACCAGGATCCCGGGATCGAGAGGATCACGCTGGCGGAGGCGACGAGCCGCCTCCGTGCCGCGCTCGGCAATCTCGGCACCTTGCAACCGCACAGCCTCGCCATGAGTGATGCGATCGCCCGCGGAGCGGTGTCACGCACCGGATGGCGCCTCGCGCTCGACGAGCAGTTCGGCAACAATGTCCAGCTCCGCCCGCGGCTGGAGTATAATGGCGTCAGGACCGGTCCGGATTTGGCGGCGGTCGCGGCAGCGGCCGAGCCGCTGCAGCCGATCAAGCTGGATGGCCTCACGGTATCAGGCGATCCCGCGTTTCTGGACACGCTGAAGAGCGAGCCGAATCTTCCAGCGGGAATCGCGACGGCGATCGCGGCTTTTTACTAGTCGTTCGTCACACCAGCGGCGGATTGAGGCGCGTAAAGCCCTCCTGGATGCGATAGGGGTAGTAGGGATAAGGCGGCATCACGGCGCTGACCTCGTCGAGACGCGCGATCTGCGCAGCGCTCAGCGACCAGCCAACCGCGCCGAGATTGTCGCGCAACTGCGCTTCGTCGCGGGCGCCGATGATCACCGAGGATACGGTGGGACGCGACAGCAGCCAGGCAATCGCGATTTGCGGCACGGTGCGGCCGGTCTCCGCGGCGATCGTATCAAGCACGTCGACGATGGCATAGAGCCGCTCTTCGTCCACGGGCGGACCGAACTGCGCGGTGGCGCGCAGACGGCTGTTCGCGGGAAGCGGCTTTCCGCGCCCGATCTTGCCGGTGAGCCGGCCCCAGCCGAGCGGGCTCCAGACCAGCGCGCCGACGCCCTGGTCGCGTGCGAGCGGCATCAGTTCCCATTCATAGTCGCGGCCGAGCAGCGAGTAATAAACCTGATGCGCGACATGGCGCGGCCAGCCGTGCCGGTCGGCGATGGAGAGCGACTTCATCAGCTGCCAGCCGGCGAAATTGGAGACACCGACATAGCGCAGCTTGCCGGCACGTACGAGCGTATCGAGCGTGGACAGGACCTCCTCGATCGGCGTGAACGCATCGAAGGCGTGAAGCTGGAGCAGATCGAGGTAATCGGTACCGAGCCGGCGCAGCGCAGCTTCGACCGAGGCGACCAGACGATACCGCGAAGAGCCGGCATCGAGCGGACCGTCGCCCATCGGCAGGCTCATCTTGGTGGAGATCAGCACCTTGTCGCGGCGTCCCCTGATCGCGGCGCCGAGGATTTCCTCTGATGCGCCATTCGAACAGACATCGGCGCTGTCGAACAGATTGACGCCGGCCTCGAGACAGATGTCGACCAGCCTGCGCGCTTCTTCGGCGCCGCTGCGGCCCCAGGCCGAGAATAGCGGGCCCTGGCCGCCAAACGTGCCGGTGCCGAAGCTGAGAACGGGTACCCTGAGGCCGGAGGCGCCGAGATTGCGATATTCCATGATCATTCTCCTATTCCGCCGGGCACGCCGCGACTGCGGGCTGCGTTCGATCGAGCTGAAGGCTCCATAGCGCGAGCACGAGACCGACGGCCGTGATGCCGGCCGCGACCAGCGGCAGCGCGGAGAGACCGAGCCCGCGATCGATGGTGACGCCGCCCGCCCAGGCGCCGAGCGCGTTGCCGAGATTGAAGGCGGCGATGTTGAGGCTGGAGGCGAGCGTGCGGCCGCTGGGGCCGGCGGCTTCCAGCACGCGAAGCTGGAGTGGCGCGACAGTCGCAAAGGCCGCGATGCCGAGCAGTAGGATCAGCGCGATGGCTGCGATCTTGACCGACAGCACTGCAGCAAGGCCAAGCAGCACGATGGCGAGCGCAGCGAGCGTGCCGATCAGGGCACGCGCAAGGCCGCGATCGGCGAGCTTGCCGCCGGCGACATTGCCGATCGCAAGACCTGCACCGAACACCAGCAGGATCGGCGACACCGCGGCTTCCGAGAAACCGGTGAAGCGCGTCAGGATCGGCTGGATATAGGTGAAGACGACGAACAGGCCGGCAAAGCCGAACACGGTCATGGCGAGGCCGAGCAGCACCTGCGGACGGCCGAGCACCGCGACCTCCTCGGAGAGCGAGATCCGCTTGTCGCCATTGCCGACATGGCCGGGCACAAGCGCCGCCACCACCACAAAGGCGATCACGCCGATCACCGTCACCGCCCAGAAGGCCGCGCGCCAGCCGAGCATCAGGCCGAACCAGGCGCCGAAGGGCACGCCCAGGAGTGTCGCGACCGTCAGGCCGATGAACATGGTCGCAATCGCCGACGCGCGCTTGTCCTCGGCGACGAGGCTGGTGGCGACCACCGAGCCGACGCCGAAGAAGGTGCCGTGGGCGAGCGAGGTCAGCACCCGCGCCGCCATCAGCCATTCGTAGTTCGGCGCCAGCGCGCAAGCGGCATTGCCGAGCGTGAAGATCGCCATCAGGGCGAGAAGGACGGTTTTCCGCGGCATCCGCCGCGTCGCCAGCGTCAGCACAGGCGCGCCGACGAAGACGCCGAGCGCATAGCCGGAGATCAGCAGCCCCGCGACCGGCACGGAGACATGCATGTCCGCGGCGACCTGGAGCAGCAGGCCCATGATGATGAACTCGGTGGTGCCGATGCCGAAGGCACCGGCGGTGAGGGCGAGGACGGCGGGAGGCATGCGTGGCTCCAATGCGAGGGACGAGCCACGCAGATAGCCGCAGCGCCGCAAAACCATTAGGATGTCCGCAATCCAATCATTTATGACGTGAATTCAACATGGCCCGTTTCGACACCAACCGCTCCGCCGAGATGGAGGTTTTCGTCCGCGTCATCGATCTCGGCGGGTTCACCCAGGCCGCGCGAAAACTGCGCCTGACGCCGTCGGGCGTCAGCAAGCTGATCTCGCGGCTGGAGACGCGCCTCGGCTCGCGGCTGATCAACCGCACCACGCGCAAGCTGACGCTGACGGAGGAAGGCCAGGCCTTCTACCAGCGCGCCGTGCGCATCCTCGGAGAGATGGAAGAGGCCGAGCGCGAGGCGGCTTCAGGCGCGGCGCCGCGCGGCCGCCTCACGGTCAACTGCAACATTCCCTTCGGCATGTTGCATATGATGCCCCTGATCCCGCGCTTCCTCGAACGGCATCCCGAGATCACGCTCGATCTTGTGCTCACCGATACGCTGATCGATCTGATGCAGGAGCGCGCCGACGTCGCCATCCGCGTCGGGCCCCTGAAAGCCTCACGCCTGGTCGCGCGAAAGCTCGGCACCAGCCGCATGGTCGTCGTCGGCACCCCGAACTATCTGGCGCGCTTCGGCACGCCGAAGACGCCGGCAGATCTCACCGAGCACCGCGGCATCGGCTGGACCTTTCCGCGCATCCGCGGCGGCTGGCCATTCCGGCGCGGCGACCGCACCGAGGAAGCCATGCCGCCACCGGCCGCGCGCGCCAGCGACGGCGAAATCGCCCGCCGCCTCGCCCTCGGCGGCGTCGGCCTCGCCCGCCTCGCCCTCTTCCACATCGGCCCCGACATCGAATCGGGCCGCCTCGTCCCGGTGCTGCAAAGCTACAATCCCAGCGACCGCGAAGACATCCACGCCGTCTATGTCGGCCACACCGCGCCCCTGCCCGCGCGCGTGCGCGCGTTCATCGATTTTCTCGCCGAGCATGTGCGGGTGAGCGACCCCGCGCTGAAGCGCGCGGGGGACGGGAGGTGGAGGGTGGCCTAGGGACGTCGAAATCGCGGCGATACGCGCGTTCGGTGCTGCCCATCGTGTCATGGGAGCGGACCAACTATCCGTTGGCCGTTGCGCGCTGCGATCGTCGGCAGCATGTCCATGTGCTGCTCGCGCGGCTCGGGGATCCTGTGCAGATCGCGGAAGAATTCCTCGTGACGACGCGGCGTGGAGACGAGGATGTGTCTCGCGTCGGCCGGCCCCTCATTGGTGAAGCCGTGAACAACTCCTCTCGGCACGAGAATCCGCGAACCGGGTCCAGCGACCTCGGTCTGGTCTCCCACGAGGTATTTCACCTGGCCCTCCAGGAGGACAAACAGCTTGTCCTCCTCCTCGGAGATGTGGGCGGGTGCGCCGAAGCCCGGCTTGATGGTCATGTCCAGCACCGTGAACGGGCTCTCCTGCGGATTGATAATTTTCGTCGTGAGACCGGCAAATTCGGTCGTTTCGAACTTCGTCGTGATGACGCTCTGCATTGGCCAAGGCTCCATTGACTTCGGAGCTCGATAGATTGCATGCGGGAGGGCTGCGGATTAGTCCCCCTCCGCAAGCCACAGCGGCTGTAGTTCTGGCCAATTGGCATCGGAGTTTCCTGAAGACCAGTTCTGCTGCCCGAACGGTCCACCTCAAACTGTCGGCATGAATAACGACAACAACGGAAATCACCGCCCCGCAGCTGCAAGGTGTCGCTCGAACACACGGGTAAAATCCGCGACCTTGGCGCTTAGATCGGCCCGCGACGGATATGTGAGATGCAGGCGGATCGTCCCGGAGAACTGCTCTGGCAAAATCGGCACGACGAGCCCCGATGCGTATTCCACTCTGCAGAGGGCTTCCGGAAGCAGACCAATCCCCTGGTGATTCAGCACAAGTTCACGAGCAAGAGCGAAGGAGTCGACCGCGACATGAAAGGCGGGCCACGTCGCCCCGCCCGGCAAGGAGCGGGATAGAAGGCGCAGCAATTCACGCCTCGATGGCCCGATCAAGGTCGACGCGTCGCGAATATCGACGGGGATCCCGTGACTGCTCACATAGTCTGCGCTCGCATAAAGACCAAACTTCATGTCGATTGCGCCCTTGATCAGGGCTTCCTGAGGATTGGCCGCTCCGATGCGGAGCGCAATATCAATATCCTGGGAGATGAGATCGAGCACGTCGTTCGTGAGCGACACCTCAAAGCGCACATTGGGGTGTTCGTTTCTGAAATCCCCGATCGCGGCTGCCACGATCCTGACCGGAAAGTCGGCCGGCAGCGTGATGCGGATTTCGCCGGCATATGGGTCGTCAGCACCGCTTACCCCCCGGAGCGCGTTGACAAGCAGGGCAAGCGCGCCAGCCGAACGCTGGTAGAGTTCTCGTCCTGCGGCCGTGAGGGCAAAAGCGCGCGTGGACCTCTTGAAGAGCCGCGCACCGAGCGCCGCCTCCAGGCTGCGGATGCGCAAGCTGACGGACGACCTCGGCGTGTTGGTTTCGCGGGCTGCCGCCGCAAATCCGCCGGCGCGCACGACAGCGACGAATGTCTGCAGGGAATTCAGGTCGATCGGCTGCGCGTCGGTGTGAGCGAGACTTGAATGTTCATTCTGATCATCCTTCTCGGCCTCTTCGAGAGCGCTGCTGTGTGCCTTCATGACGTCCTGCTTCCGGTGATGGTCCGGCGCGCGCGGGAACTTCATGAGGGAAGGGAGCGGCAACCGATAGCGAACCTATGGACGGCAACAATGACCGGAGCGCACCAGGATTTGCGACGCAATTGAACGTGACCGTCGGTTGATTGAGCAAGCCGCGATATCGTCAGCTCATCGTTCATGGTGGATGCTCTCAGGGGAGAGGGCGGGATGAATCCCGCCCTTTCATCGTCAGATAGTCGGATGAAGGTCGCGAACGGGGCTCACCTCCTCGAGGAGCGAGGCGACCTTGAGCACCGTCGATTCCGCCAGCCAGGAGGAGACGAGTTGTACGCCGATCGGAAGGCCATCGTGGCTCGTTCCAAACCGCATTGATAGAGCGGGCATTCCCGTCAGGCTGAACGGTGATGTCGCGCTCATCACGTGGAAGGGCGAAACCGTCACGCCATCGACCACGAGGTCCTTGAGACCGTGTTTGGTCGCCGGGAACGGGGTCACCGGACAGAGCAGCACATCGTAGCGCTGGAAGTATTCGGCGAAGCTGTCGCGAAGGCGCTCTATGGCCTGCTCGGCGGCGACGAAATCGGCGATCGGCGTATCGGGTGCATCAAGGACCAGTTTGGCGTGCCTAAAGATCTCGGCCTCATGGCCGGCGGTGACCTTCTCGAACTCGCGCCGGGATTCCATCTGCTGGAGCTGCCAGAGCACGCTGTTGGCATCGGTCTGCTCCACCACTGGCAACCGGACCTGTTCGACGTGGTAGCCGGCAATGCTCAGCGCATGTGCCGCTGCCTTCACGGTCGCGACCACTTCCGGATCGATGGGTCCGAAGAAGCCCGGAGAGGCCATCCAGCCCACGCGAAGCTCACGGGTCGATTTCGTACCTATCCCCGTATCGAGGCCGGGCGAGCTGACCGAGAAGCCGTCGGCGCCGTCAGGGCCTGCCATCAAGGAATAGGCCAGTGCCACATCACGAACCGAACGTGCCATCGGACCGATATGCCAGAAGCGACGTGGCACCCGGGGCCAGTGGCCTGTCATCGGCATTCGACCGTGAGTGGCCTTGAATCCAACGATACCGGTATGCGCTGCCGGGCCGCGCAACGAGATCGAGAGATCGCTGCCCACGCCGAGTGGCGACATGCCCGCTGCGATGGCAGCGGATTCACCGCCGCTCGATCCGCCCGGAGTGTAGTCGAGGTTCCAGGGGTTGTTGGTTTGGCCCGTCAGGAGATTGTCGGTTTCGATCGAATAGGAAAATTCGGGCGGGTTCGTCTTTGCGATGAGAATGGCGCCGGCGGCCTTCAGCCTGGCCACGACGGTGGCATCAGTGTCAGGCACGCGCCCCCTGAAAATCGGCGAACCGCGCTGTGTCAGCACACCCGCCGTGTCGATTCCGTCCTTGACGGTGAACGGAACGCCATGGAGAGGGCCGAGCTGGGCGCCCGACATCACCGCCGCTTCGGCGGTCCTGGCGCCTTCGATCGCGCCGTCGGCCAGCGTCACGATCGCATTCAGCTTGGGATTGACCGCCGCGATGCGGTCGAGATGCGCCTGCATGACCTCGACGGGCGAAAGCTCCCGTTGAGCGATCAGCTGGGCGATGCGGGTGGCGTCCATTCCAACAATGTTATCCATCATATCTGTCCTACCTGCCATTTGGTAGGCTGGACATGTCTCTCGCATTTATGGACTTCAATCCCTACCTGTCATTTGGTAGGGACACGTTAAGGTGATCACGATGAGCGAAAATGCGAAGGAAGCGATCCTGGCTGCAGCGCGCAGGACAGCTCAGGCCCACGGGTATGGCGGGCTGAACTTCCGCGACATCGGAGCTGAAGTCGGCATCAAGGCTGCGAGCATCTATCATCACTTCCCCGGCAAGGCCGAGCTCGGTGCGGCGGTGGCGAGACGCTACTGGGAGGATACGGCAGCGAACCTCGAAGCTCTTTCAAAAGCGAACGGAGATCCGAGAAAGGCGCTCCGGGCCTATCCGGGACTTTTTCGTCGATCGCTCGAGCACGACAATCGCATGTGCCTCTGCAGCTTCATGGCAGCCGAATATGATGATCTGCCGGACGCCGTGAAAACCGAGGTGCAGGCCTTCGCCGATGTCAACGTGGCCTGGCTGACCAGGATGCTCGCTGCGGCTTCAGTTCCCGCCAGCAAGCGTGAAGCAAGGGCGCGCGCGATCTACGCTGCCGTTGCCGGCGCGCAGCTGATGGCGCGGAGCCGCGCAGACCTGAAACTCTTCGATGTGCTGATCGAAAGCTATCGCGGATCAGGCTTGATCCCGACTTGAAAGCCGATCCTGCCTGCGCCGTCCAAATAGCTGGCGGAGATGTATCGTGGACATCTTTGGCTCCTTGACGTCGACGCTTGCGTGCCAATTGACGGTCAATTGGAGAACGTGCTCGCCTTGCGGACGAGCAGTTCATCGCCCTTTCGGCTGATTTCGAGCCCGGGTGCCTGGTATGGCGTTGAGACGACGACGCGCTGACCGGGCGCCAGTACTGTCACAAAGCGGATCGGCGTTCCCGCTTCACCCTGTGCAAGAGTCGTAACGACGCGGAATCCATCGGGCTCGACCGTGTAGTAGGCGACGCCGGATACATCGCCGAGATTGATGCTCAGGCCCTCGATCGGCCGCAGGCCGTTAGCGTGTGCGGCCCCGAGTGAGGCGAAGGTGACGGCGGCTGCGAGAAGCGAGCTGCGGACTGACATAGGAACCTCCGTTGGCTTCGGCGGCGGGCGGGTTGCCCGTCTGGCTGATCGCGGCGGAATCGCGGTTTCCGTAAAGCTCGTGCAATTTGGTCTTCAGGACTTTTCCGGTCGCCCCGTGCGGAAGCTCGTCGACGAACAGAACATCGTCCGGCATCCACCACTTCGCGATCTTGCCCTCGTAAAAGGTCAGGAGATCTTGCGCCTCGAGCCTCGATCCCTGGCGTCGGACCGCAAGCACGAGCGGGCGTTCGTCCCATTTTGGATGCGCAATACCAATCACCGCCGCTTCGACGATTTCGGGGTGGGCCATCGCCAGGTTTTCGAGCTCGATAGACGATATCCATTCGCCTCCGGACTTGATGACGTCCTTCGAGCGATCCGTAACCTGCATATAACCGTCGCTGTCGATCGTGACGACATCACCCGTGAAAAACCAGCCATCGGCACGCTCGCTTTCCGGCATCTTGTAATACGCGCGGGCAATCCAGGGCCCCCGAACCACGAGGTCGCCAACTGCCTTGCCATCGTGGGGGAGTTTTCTGTTGTCGCCATCGCGAATCCCGATTTCGACCCCGAAAAGCGCACGTCCTTGTTTGACCTGGCGAGACCGCCGTTCAGCTCTCGACGAGGTCATGTGCTTGCGCAGTGGCTTCGAGATCGTCGCGAGCGGGCTGGTTTCCGTCATGCCCCAACCATGCAGAACTTCTACTCCGTATTCGTCCTGCAGCGTTTCCATCAGGGAGGCCGGACATGCCGTGCCACCGATCAGCGCGCGATTGAGCGTCGTCGGCTTCACGCCGGCGCTTTGCAGGTATCGAACATAGCCCAGCCAGACCGTCGGCACGCCGCCGGCGAAAGTCACCCCGTGGTCCTCGAACAAACTGTGCAGGCTCTCACCGTCGACGTTTTGGCCGGCCATCACCAGCTTCGAACCCGTCGCCGTTGCACAATACGGCATTCCCCAAGACATTGCGTGGAACATCGGCGAGACAAGCGCGACCGTATCATCCAGAGAAATGCGACAAGCGTCTGGGAGCGCTGCGGCGCAGGAATGCAGCACGGCGCTGCGATGGCTATACAGCACACCCTTTGGGTTTCCTGTCGTTCCCGACGTGTAGCACAGTCCGCATGCCGTGTTCTCGTCGAACTCCGGCCATGCATAGGCTTCCGAGCACCCGGAGAGAAATCCTTCATAGGATGGGAAGCCTTTGGCTCCCACGATCTTTGCGTCGCCAGCCTCGCCCAGATATATCCACGCTTCAACAGTCGGACATTGCGGCATTAAAGAGTGTACGAGATCGATAAAAGCCAGATCGAAGAATACAACCGCATCTTCGGCGTGGTTGATGATGTATATGATCTGGTCCACGAACAGCCTTGGATTGATCGTGTGGCAAACGGCTCCCATTCCGGAAATGCCGAAGTATAGCTCCAGATGCCGATAGCTATTCCAGGCTAAGGTCGCCACGCGATCGCCTGGCTTAATGCCGATCGAGTCCAATGCATTTGCGAGCCGAGAGCTGCGCTCGAGAAGGCCGCTGTAGCTCGTGATGTGATCGGGCTTGTCGGGAGTTCGGGAGACGATCTCGACATCGGGAAAGGAGCGCGCCGCGTGCATGAGAATGGACGACAGGAGCAACGGAGTTTGCATCATTAAGCCAAGCATGGCGAATGTTCCCTCGGTTTCAACGCTTTCACTTCAGCCGCAAGCGACTGTTCGTGCGGGCAGGAGATGGTCCGCACGGGTATCCATTTGGCGAGAGGTCTTCATCAACCAGGACGACGTCTCGCCCGCCCTCTCGCCCTTTGGTGCCCGGTCCCCGAACACGCGCCTTCGCGCGAGACCTGAGAAGGATGGCGAGCTTGAAGTGAACGACTAGCAGCCTGATCGCAAAGGACGTGACGAGCCATATGACTGACAGGGGCATTTGTCTTCCAAACACGATTTAGATTCGATGCTGTGAATGAAGCTAAGACTCTGGAAGCTGGATGTCGTGAGCCGCCGGCGCCCTTTCACCGGTACTGGCACGCACCGCTCGCTGCCACGTCGCGCCGCGAAGCGGTCAGGGCCGACGCGGAGACGGATAGGGGCGGCGCGGATAGGGCTGGAAGCAACGCCAACGTCGTGAGCAGGGTACGACGGTCGATGCCGGAGCGCAGAATGGCTTCTTTCATGTTCGGCTACTCCTAATTCAAATGGATCGGTGGAGCAGGTTCGGCGAAAATGCGATGGACCGCTCTGCCGCTGATCACGCTCATCGCCCTTCCCGTTCGCTGGGAAGGCGCCATTTGGCCGGAAATTAGTTCGAGACCGATTTCACCTTGCGGACGAGCACGCTGTCGCCGTTCCGGCTGATTTCGAGCGCATTTACCTGGTGCGGTGTTGAGAACGCCACGCTCTGACCCGGGGCAAGAACACACACAACACGGATCGGCGTTCCCGTCATGCCCTGTGCAAGGGTCGTTACGACATGGAATCCGTCGCGCTCTACGGTGTAGTAGGCGACACCGGACAGTTCGCCAACGTCGACGCTCATGGCATCAATCGGACGCAGGCCATCGGCGTGGGCGGGCTGCAGAGAGGCGAATGCTGCGGCAACAAGCAGGCTACGGATCGACATAGCGATCTCCTTTGGGTTGCGACATAAAACCTGTAAAGCGTCGAGGCTGAAGAACACTGCGACGAGCCGGCCGGGCGGTATTACGTCCGCCCGGCGCCTTTCGGCATTTTGGCGTTCGCGCCGCCGAAGCTTGGCGGATTGATACCCATCGCCGCGATCAGCTCGCTGAAGGTTGCGCCCACACTCAGGTATATGCTGACGGGCGGTCCTCTTTGACCCAGTGCTTTTCAGCCTCAGAATCGGGGTCAGGCGGCTTCATTCCTTGGATGGTCCAGAAATCGATTGGCGTTTCGTCAATGTGGACCTCCCAGCGATAACCCCGCTCGCGTGTGAAGGGATTGAGCGTAGTGTTGACGCGCTCCAGCCACCACGCTCGCCGCTCGGGAGCAGTTGCGCGAGCAATCTGATCAATCCAAATCCTGACAAAATCGTTCGCTGCCTTTCCACCGATAAAGAACGAGTTCCTTGGCAATTCGTGAAAGACAACGCTTGCATAGAACCGGGGCAAGCCGACATCCGCGTAGAGGTCCGTGATACGCGTCGCAAGCGCGCACTTGTCCTCGGCTGAGTACGCATTTTCCGGACAGTAAATATGCCACAGAGGCATTTGAGCTCTCCTTGTTAAGCTTTGGCGATATTCGTCCTGGCTTCTTCATTCTTTCGAGGGCCTATTCCTGGCAGGGCGCGCCCGCCAGCGTGCTGCCGCGTGAGGACGGGTCGACGGCAGGCGCCGACCCGGAACGCTCCATCACGCGAGTTTTTCGAGATGCCCGAGGCCCAGACCGTCGACGACGGCCCTCTGGACGGGCGCGATGTCGGCATTGATCTTGTCAGCACCGAACGACGTGCCCACCACCGTCCGAGCGGCGCGACTGCCCTTCGCCTGGCCGACGAGCTTGGCGACGGCCTCGGCAATGTCATGAGGCTTCGGAGCGTCCTTTCCCTGCAACATTGACGTGAAGGTCTTGTAAATGGCGTCGGGAATCTGGCCGACCTCGCCGTAGGACTTCGTGATGTCGCCGTCGGCAGGCCTCTGGATGCTCGAGTACAGGCTTGTCGGGTAAGCGCCAGGCTGAACTTCCACCACGTCTACGCCGAGTTGGGAGACCTCCAGCCGAATGCTGTCGGTCAAAGCTTCGATCGCCATCTTGCTCGCGCCGTAGATGCCGACGAAGGGGAACGTCACCCGGCCGAGGACCGAGCCCATGTTGATAATGAGGCCTTCGCGCTCCCGACGCATCGAAGGCAGTACTGCCCGCGTAACGCGGAGGAACCCGATGACGTTGGTGTCGAAGATCGCCTTCGCCTGATCCGCCGTGAAGGCTTCGGTTACGCCGACCGACGCAATGCCGGCGTTGTTGACCAGCACGTTGATCTTGCCGGCCTCGGCGAGGATAGAAGCAATGGCGCGATCGACCGAGCCGTCATCGGTAACGTCGAGTTCCACGACGCCTATTTTCTGGCTCCGCAGCGCGTCGGCGTGGCTGCGATTGCGGCTGGCGATGTCGCGCATCGCGGCAAACACGCGATAGCCGTCGCGCGCCAGCTTTTCCGCGGTTTCGCGGCCGAAGCCGCTCGATGTGCCGGTAATGAGAATAGTCCTGGTCATGGTTTGCCTCCGGTGATGAGGGTTGCGGGTCAATGCGAGATGATCAGCCGGTATGGCTGGTCAGGAACTGACGGGGTACCGCGACCGGGATGTCCGAGAACGAGCTTGAACAGACGTCGGGAGCGGCGGGCTGGAGTGATGAAGCCTTGGATGCGAGTCAGAAGGCGAATTCCAGGCTGGCGTGCGCAACCAACTTTCCCGTCGACGCAAACGAAACGCGGGTTTCCGTGAAGGCCGACGCTTTGCCAAAGCGCAATACTTCTGCTCTTACATGATAGTCATCGTTGACGGCTGGACGCAGGAAGTGAGTGTGCTGATACACGGTGCCTTTAGTGATGAGCCCCGTCGTGCCCACGGACAGTGATGCAACCGAGTCAATGGCCGCCATAATTGCCTGGCCACATACCGCACAGCTTGACAATTTGAGCGCATCATTTTGTGGAAGCATCGCGGACACGATGCCCGGGCAAACCTTGAACTCGCGAAGGCCGAGCATTTTCACCCAAGGCGCGAAAACATATTCGTACAACTCGAGAACTGTGGCATCCGTCACTGGCAGACAATGAAGCGGAACCGGAATTCCAGGCCGCCTAACTCCCAAGGCAGGATCGGACTCGTTTTGCGTTGCCTGCTCGGTCACAAGAGCCCGGTTTCCCGTTAGCGTCATTGTATTCTGAACTTCTGCAATCATTGTTGTCTCCGATTCTCGTCAAAGCGTGACTACGAGGATCGGAATCTAGGCGGCTGGACCGCAGGTGTCGTGAGACGATCGCGCCCAATCATCCGTACGAACGCGCACCGCCTGGCGCGCCTCGCGGCCATGCTGACACGATCTCGGGGGCGTGATTTGGCGTGACGCAGAGTTGAGTGGGACCCGTCCCGGGCCACGCTAGCTTGATCAAACGTCTGCCCGTGGTTTCGGCGCGGGCCATTACAAACCGTGCGATTAGGCTTGCCAAGACTCGCTTTACCAAGACCCGCGGAGGCGATGATGCACCCGAGCGACGATTTTCTCAGCGCTCCAGAATTGGACTATGACGGTTTCCGAGCTGCAATGCGCGAGGATTGGGGATGGTTTACTCCTGCTCGCGAAACCAACATCTTCGCCAGCAAGGTGCGCACGCGGCGCCTCTTCGGATTCGCCGCAGTGGATCTCACCTGCAGCGCTACCCGCCTTGAGCGGACGGAACAGGACATTCGCCGTGATAATATGGAGTACTATTTCGTCACAGTTCAGGATACCGGCGAATCGATTATCATTCACAACGACCGAGTCGTAAATGTCACTGCTGGCGATGTCGTCCTGCTCGATTCCACAAAGCCCGTGACATTCATCTCGCGGGCCCAAGACAGCGCGCGATGGCTTGGTGTGCAAGTGCCGCGCCAGAAGCTGGCGTCGCATCTCGGCTTCGAACCGCAAGGTGGCGTGTGCGGTCCTCGGCAGGCGCAAGCGTCACGTCTGCTTTGTCAACTCGCTCTTGACCCGATCAGCGATGCAGAACCGGCGTTCGCGTCGACTGATAACTTTATGCATCTGGTGGTCTACGATCTCCTCGGCGCACTGTTTGCACCTCCCGCCCCGCTTGGCTCGCGTCACAACGACAAGCTGTTCATGCGCGTCTGCGGCATCATAAAGGACCGCTTTGCCGATCCGGACATCTCTCCGCGGGAGGTGGCTGCCGAGGCGGGAATTTCACTGCGCTATTTGCAGAAACTGTTCACGGTCCGTGGGTCGACATGCGGTCACTACATATGTTCGGCCCGTCTGGATCATGCGGCGCGTCTGATCGAACGCCGCGCGTTGATGAAGACAGGTCAGCCGCTCAGCGATATTGCCTACGCCTGCGGCTTTCGCGACTACACGCATTTTGCGCGCGGCTTCCGCCGGCGTTTCGGCACCGCGCCGGGCGCCGTCGGAGCAGGCGCCACCGGTAACGACAGCGCACGGGTGTGAAGGCTGCAGAAACAGAGGCAAGCGCAGTTAAGCTCGGCTCTCGACCGAATTCAGAAAGGATCTCGCTTTCCAACCCCTGTCGCGCCCAGAAGCAATCCGGGGGTCGACCGTCGAAAACAGAGATCTACCTCACATTTCGATAGGAGCTGGCGGAGAGAGTGGGATTCGAACCCACGGTACGGTTTCCCGCACACACGCTTTCCAAGCGTGCGCCTTAAGCCACTCGGCCATCTCTCCGGAGCGCCCTCTCTTGAAGGGGAGCCGATCATTTTGCAAGGGATCGCGGGGAAATCGGGTGAATTTTCCGTAAGATATTGTATTTGAAAGATAATATCTGGCGTCAGCTGGCGCTTCGGAACCGCTCAAAGGCTGAACCGGAAGCGGGTTTGGCGCGACGATTCACTCAAGACCGCCAAACACGACCAGGGACGCCATGACCATCCAAAAGACCATCGTCGCGCTGGGCCTGATTTCGGCCCTTGGCTCCGCCTTCGCCGTGCCGGCCGCCGCGCAGGTCTGCACCCGGCAGGGCGTCGACGTGAGTTGCGAGGACGGGCGGCGCGGCGTGCTTTCGGGCGACGCCATCATCTGGCCGGACGGGACGCGCTCGAGCGCCTCGCCGCACCCGAGCGTGATCATCGGCAACAAGAGCTCGGTGCATGTCGGACCCGGCGTGTTCGTCGGCCAGGGCAAGGGCATGGTGCCGCTGGACGATCCCAACGCACCGAACAAGCGGCAATGCGCGATTTTGGACGGGGTGTCGTATTGTTATTGAGCGCCTCCCCCCGCGAGAAAGGGGAGAGCAAGAGAGCTTAAATCAGCCGCACACCTGATATCGCCGACTTCAGCCAGCGCAGGGCCTGCGGCGGCTGGGTCTCGAGCGGCGTGACGACGGCCTTCTCGGTCCGGCACTTTTCCAACTCGGCGACGAAGTCGGCGGACCATTGCTGGATGGTGTGACCGCGCAGCTTCTTCATCATCGCATCCCAGCGCATCTTGCGCTCGGCGAGCGGCATCGCGGCCGCGACCGCGATCGCGCGGGCCATGCCGTCGATGTCGTGCGGGTTGACCAGCAGCGCCGTTTCGAGCTCGTTGGCGGCGCCGGCGAACTTCGACAGCACCAGCACGCCGGGATCGGCCGGATTCTGCGCGGCGACATATTCCTTGGCGACGAGGTTCATGCCGTCATGCAGCGGCGTCACCACGCCGATCTGCGCGGTGCGGTAGAGACCCGCAAGCACGGCCTGGCTGAAACCCTTGTTCAGGTAGCGGATCGGCGTCCAGTCGACCTCGCCGTGGCGGCCGTTGACGTCGCTGACGAGACGCGCGACCTCGTTCTGGAGATTGCCATAGGCCTCGATCGCACCGCGCGAGGGGTTGGCGATCTGGAGCAGCGAGATGCTGCGCGCAAACTGCGGATGCTCGGTCCAGAGCCGGTCGAACGCGCTGATTCGATTGACGAGACCCTTGGAATAGTCGAGCCGGTCGACGCCGATCGCGAGCCGCTCGCCGTTGAGACTGCGGCGCAGCCGCGACACGTCGGGATGCGAGGCCGATTTCGCCGCGTAAGCCGCGAACTTTTCCGCATCGATGCCGATCGGAAAGACCTCGCAACGCGTACGGCCATGCTGCGAGATCGCGACGCCGTCTTCGACGGCGAGACCGAGTTCACTCGCGACATAGCCGAGGAAATTCTGGCAATCCTCATTGGTCTGGAAGCCGAGCAGATCGTAGGCCAGCATCGCCGTGATCAGTTCGCGATGATTGGGCACGCCCTGCATCACCGCGACGACCGGCCACGGCGTGTGCAGGAAGAAGCCGATCGGATCATCGACGCCGAGATCGCGCAGCTCCGCGCCGAGCGCGAGGAAATGATAATCCTGCACCCAGAACGCCGTTTTCGCTTTCCGGAAGCGCATCAAGGCGCGCGCCATGAAGGCGTTGACCTCGCGATAGCTGACATAGTCGTCGCGCGAGACGCGGATCAGATCGCTGCGCGAATGCAGCGCCGGCCACAGCGCCGAATTGGCAAAACCTTCGTAATAGCCGCCGTAATGCGCCGCCGGCAGATCCAGCGTCGCTATCGCACCCGACCCAAGCGCTTCGATCTCGGCGAACGGTTCCTTCTGATGGCCGTCGCGCACACGGCCCGACGAACCCACCCAGATAGCACCCGAATGTTCCACCACGGGAAGCAATGCCGCAGCCAAGCCGCCCGTCATCGGCTCGTTGGGTTTACCGCGCGCAACTCGATTTGAAACGACGACTAAATTCACAGGTCGTCCCCTCCTTCATTCCAACCCGTTTAACTGCTGTTCATCAATATGGTTCCTGTCCATCATTTGTACGAAATGAAACCAAAATCAGGCACATGCGTTGGAACCAGTTTTTCTGCTGGGAACCCGGCGGTTTCGCTCAACAAAGTCAGTTTTCGTGACTGTGTTGCCCAGCATGAATTGCGCGCGCAAGCGAACGACGCGAGCGACAATGTGGCCCCGAGGTGTCGGTGCCTTATTCCAACCTTGTGTCGTCGAGCAGACGCGCGAGGAACGCGCGCACATCCTTCGGCTCATCGAAATGGCCGTTGACGCCGATGGCGCGGCGACCGACCGAGAAGGACAGCCCGTTCATGTCGGGCATGATCGCGAACACGGTCTCATCGGTAACGTCGTCGCCAATGAAGATCGGACGGCGCCCTTTGAAGGGCTCATGCTTCATCAATTCGCGCACGCCGGTGGCCTTGGTGAAGCCGGAATGCTTGATCTCGCAAACGAACTTGCCGGGCAGCACCTCAATCGGCGCATTGGGCAGATCGGCGCGGATCAGCGAGACGGCTTCGAAGATCGCCTTCTCCGCATGCGGCGCGAGACGATAATGCAGCGCCAGCGAATAGCCCTTGTCCTCGAGCAGAATGCCGGGGCTGAGCTTGGCGATCGCAGCCAGGCGCCGCTTCAGTTCCTTGTCCATCGGCGGCGCGTGCACGTCGTCGGCCTCATTGCCCACCGACAGGCGCATTTCCGCGCCGTGACCGGCGACCGCGCGAAACACGTCGGGTGCGAAGATCAGGTCGATGTCGTTGAGCGAACGGCCGCTGACCATCGCCAGCGCGCCGGACGTGCGCTCGGTCAACAGGTTCAGCGTTTCCGACAGGCCCGGCGGCACCCACACCTCGCGCGGCGTCGGCATCAGGTCGAGCAGCGTGCCGTCGATGTCGAGCAGGATCGCGGTCTCGCCGAGATGCGGCACGAGCGCATGCGGCACCGGCACCGCGTCGGGCGCTTCTTCGTCAACCATGGGGCGCTTCTGATCCAATTCCGCGAGCTCCGATTTCATAGTCTACTCCATAAAGGCAAGCGGCCGCGCGATTTGTTCGAGCGATTTGCGTTCCGCGGCGACGGCGTAGCGCCAGGCCACGATCGCAGCCACGATCATCAGGAAGGCCCCCAGCAAATAGCCCGCGAACACGCTGGTGCGTGATCCCGTGTCGATCAGCGCGCCGAACAGCGCGGGCCCGATCACGCCGCCGATGCCGGTGCCGATTGCGTAGAACACCGCAATCGCCAGCGCGCGCACTTCCAGAGGGAACGTCTCGCTGACGGTCAGGTAGGCCGCGCTCGCGGCGGGCGAGGCAAAGAAGAAGATCACCATCCAGGCAATGGTCTGCCCCTGCGCGCTCAGCGCGCCGATCGAGAACAGATAACCTGAGATCGCCAGCAGCACGCCCGACACGCCGTAGGTAAACGTAATCATGACGCGGCGGCCGAGCGTGTCGAACAGGCGCCCGAGCAGCAGCGGACCGAGGAAGTTGCCCGCGGCGAACGGCAGGAGATACCAGCCGACATGCTCGGCGCTGATGCCGTAGAAGTCGGTCAGCACCAGCGCGAAGGTGAAGAAGATCGCATTATAGAAGAATGCCTGCGCAACCATCAGCACGAGGCCGACCAGGGAGCGCTGGCGATAGACGGAGAACAACGTGTGCACGACCTCCCTGATCGGCGTGTGGTCGCGCATCTTCAGTCGGATTTTCGTGAAGCGGCCGTCGCTCGCATGCTGGTCGTGCCCGATCACCGAGCGCTCGATCTCGTCCACGATGGCGTGGGCCTGGTCGGGCCGGCCGTGGATCATCAGCCAGCGCGGGCTCTCCGGAATCCACATCCGCATCAACAGCACGACGAGGCCGAGGATCGCGCCGATGAGATAGGCGAGGCGCCAGCCGAGATCGGGACCGATCAATGCGGGATCGAGCAGCACGATGGCCGCCACCGCGCCCATCGCCGCGCCGATCCAGAAACTGCCGTTGATGACGAGATCGGTCCAGCCGCGATAACGCGCCGGCACCAGTTCCTGGATCGTCGAGTTGATCGCAGTGTACTCGCCGCCGATGCCGGCGCCGGTGAGAAAACGAAACAGCGCGTAGCTCGCGACATTCCACGACAAGGCGGTCGCGGCAGTCGCGGAGAGATAAAGCGCCAGTGTGATGAAGAACAGTTTCTTGCGGCCGATGCGATCGGTGAGCCAGCCGAAGCCGAGCGCGCCGAGCACCGCACCGGCGAGATACGCGGAATTGGCGATACCGAGATCGAGATTGGAGAATTGCAGCGACGGACTCTGCTTCAACGCGCCGGAGAGCGCGCCGGCCAGCGTCACCTCGAGCCCGTCGAGGATCCAGGTGATCCCGAGCGCCAGCACGACGCGGGTATGAAAGCCGCTCCACGGCAGCGCATCGAGCCGCGCGGGAATGCTGGTCTCGATGATGCGGTCAGCCGCGACCGCCGCAGAGACAGCAGGTCCATAATTCAGCGCTGGGCTTTGCTGCAATTCCATCGCGTTGCTGGGTCTAACCAATGGAAGCGGCCCCGGTTCACATGGTGTGGACGGGGGCGTTCCGATCATGGAGGTGCGGGATTCCGCCTGCCACCTGCGACAACGCCTGCGGCAAAGGCGGGTTCCCGCGGGAACAGCCCCTGGGATCGTCCGTTTCCGATGGAGCCGCAGGGAGTTGACGCATGGCTCACGTCAGAAAGACGACACATTCGCGCAAAACCTGGAGCGCGCGAAGGTGGAGTTGAAGCGGACGTTCGGGAGGGAGTGAGACTCGCGCTCTTTACCCCGCTGTCGTCCCGGACAAGCGAAGCGCAGATCCGGGACCCCTAACCACAGAAAGTGGTTTGGCGAAGACTTGGAGTTACCACCGTCCGTCTCAACTATCCGCTGGGAGTATGGATCCCGGATCGGCGCGCGCCTAAGGGCGCGCTTGTCCGGGACGACAGCGGAGTATGAGGCGATAGCGAGGTCTTCAGGCGCCAAGCGCCTGACGCGCGGCGAGCCTTACGCGGCCCTGATATTGCCCATAAAGCGATCGAGTTCGGCGCGCAGGCGCGTGCTTTCGGACGACAACGTCTTGGCCGAGTTCAGCACCTCTTCCGAGGCCGAACCGGTTTCGGCGGCGCCCCGGTTGACCTGGCCGATGTCGGTGGCGGCGGTCTGGGTGCCCTGCGCAACGGTCTGGACGCTGCGCGCGATTTCCTGCGTCGCGGCGCCCTGCTGCTCGACGGCGCTCGCAATCGACGTCGAGATCGACGAAATCTGGCCGATGGTCGCGCCGATCTCCTTGATCGCGGCAACCGACTCGGCGGTCGCGCCCTGCATCCCCGTAATGTGGGAGGAGATTTCGTCGGTCGCCTTCGCGGTCTGACTAGCCAGCGACTTCACTTCGCTGGCGACCACTGCGAAGCCGCGGCCGGCCTCACCCGCGCGCGCCGCCTCGATGGTGGCGTTGAGCGCAAGAAGATTGGTCTGCTCGGCGATCGCCGTGATCAGCTTGACCACTTCGCCGATCTGCTGGGCGGCGTGCGAGAGCTTGCCGATGCGGCCGTCGGTTTCCTTCGCCTGCACCACGGCAGCTTCCGCGATGCGGCTGGAGTCGCGAACCTGGCGGCCGATCTCCTCGACGGAAGCCGAAAGCTCTTCCGTCGCGGTTGCGACCGACTGCATGTTGCTGGAGGCCTGCTCGGACACGCCGGCAACCTGGCTCGACAGGCTCTGCGTAGTCTCGGCGGTGCGGGTCAGCGTGGAGGCCGCCGATTCGAGCTGCACGGCCGAGGCCGAGACGTTGGAGACGATGGCGCCGACGGCGCTCTCGAAATCGTCGGCAAAGCGAATCAGCTCGGAGCGGCGGCTTGCGGCCTGCTCCCGGTTCTGGGCTTCGCTGGCGGCGGCGTCGCGCTCGGCTTTCGCAACAGCCTGAACCTTGAATTCCTCGACCGCGCCAGCCATCTCGCCGATCTCATCCTTGCGGCCCAGGCCCGGCAACACGACGTCGAAATTGCCGGACGCGAGCTCGCGCATCGCCTTGCACATCGCGATCATCGGGCGCGAGATGCCGTTGCCGAGCATCAGGGCCAGCACGGCACCGATGGCGAGGCCGCCGAGCGCCATCATCAGCATCAGCCGTTCGGTCTCGGTGATGGTGGAGTTGGTGCTCGCTTCGATGCGCTGCTGATCCGAGGTCAGATCGGACCGCAACTCAGCCGAGAGCTTGAGGATGCCCGCCGCCGTCTTGGTCATCTCGCCGTTCAACTTGACGATGATCTTCACGTTCTCGGTCAGTTTCGAGAAAGAGGTGCGGTACTGCTTCAGCAGGTTGCCGATCTCGGTGACGCGGTCGGTGATCTTCTGGTCATTGGCATAGATCGAGACCAGCAGCGTCTCCAGGAATTTGATGCGGGCGATCACGCCGTCGGCGGTCTTCGGCTCCGGCTTGGCGACGAAGGCGCTGACCGAGGTGGAGACCGCGAGATATTGCGAGGTGACGTCCTTGGCCGTGGTCTGAACCGAGTTCAGGCCCGCCAGCGCGGCAGTATCGGCGAGATCGTCGAACTTGAATCGGATCTTGTTGCCGACGCTGTTGAGCTCGTCGGCGGCGATCTTGTTGTTCTCGCGCGTCAGCGTGATGATCTCACCGAACACCTTGGTGAAGCGCTGGAATTCGGCCTCGAGCTTGCCGACCTGCTCGCGGCGAGCCGCGCCGGTCGTGGCCGCCACCGACTTGGCGATCGCGCCCTTCAGATTCTCTTCGGCGGCCTTGGCCGCGGTCTCGTCATCGGTCGCGCCCGTCAGCGTATAGGCCCGCGCCAGTCCCTGATAGGCGATCAGCTCGCGGTCCACGGTCCGCGCGAGGTCCGCTTCCGACACGCTGGCCCGGTAGGAGGCCACGGCGGCCTGGATCCGCTCGAAGCCGAAATAGGCGAAAGCCATGCTGACGGCGAGGATGGCCAGCACCGCCACGAAGCCGAGGATGATTTTTGCACGAAAACGCAGGGTGAAGAGCTTCGATGTGTTCGGCGTCGACTTGACGGGCATTCCCCACCCCATTCCATTCGCGGAAAACCAGGCGCAGCCCGGAAGCAGCCCGCTTCCTGACTCGTGAGCACGGTAGAGTGCAAAGGATAAGCCACGGTAAATTTATGGCGTCGCAACTTGCGGTTAGGTGACGCGGCCGAGCCTGTCGTCCCCGCGAACGCGGGGACGACAGCCGAGAATGGAGCGACCGCGAGGGCCTCAGGCGTAGCGCAGCTACGCCGCCCGGATATTCCCCATGAACCGGTCGAGCTCGGCGCGCAGGCGGGTGCTTTCGCTGGACAGGGTTTTGGCCGAATTCAGGACCTCCTCCGAGGCCGAGCCGGTTTCGGCGGCGCCACGGTTGACCTGGCCGATGTCGGTGGCGGCGGTCTGGGTGCCCTGCGCGACGGTCTGGACGCTGCGGGCAATCTCCTGCGTCGCGGCGCCCTGCTCTTCCACGGCGCTCGCGATCGAGGTCGAGATCGACGAAATCTTGCCGATGGTGGCGCCGATCTCCTTGATCGCGGCGACCGACTCGGCGGTCGCACCCTGCATTCCCGCGATGTGCGAGGAAATCTCGTCGGTGGCCTTCGCGGTCTGGCTGGCCAGGGACTTCACTTCGCTGGCGACCACGGCAAAGCCGCGGCCGGCCTCGCCCGCGCGCGCCGCCTCGATGGTGGCGTTGAGCGCCAGAAGGTTGGTCTGCTCGGCGATCGCGGTGATCAGTTTGACCACCTCGCCGATCTGCTGGGCGGCGTGCGACAGCTTGCCGATCCGGCCGTCGGTTTCCTTGGCCTGGACCACCGCAGCTTCCGCGATACGGCTGGAATCGCGGACCTGGCGGCCGATCTCCTCGACGGAGGCCGAAAGCTCTTCGGTGGCGGTTGCGACCGACTGCATGTTGCTCGAGGCCTGCTCGGACACGCCGGCAACCTGGCTCGACAGGGTCTGCGTGGTTTCGGCGGTTCGGGTCAGTGTGGAAGCCGCCGATTCGAGCTGCACGGCGGAAGCCGACACGTTCGACACGATGGCGCCGACCGCGCTTTCAAAGTCATCGGCGAAGCGAATCAGCTCGGAACGGCGTGCTGTGGCCAGTTCCTTGTTCTGGGCTTCGCTGGCGGCGGCGTCGCGCTCGGCCTTGGCCACGGCCTGAACCTTGAATTCCTCGACCGCGCCGGCCATCTCGCCGATCTCGTCCTTGCGGCCGAGGCCCGGCAGCACGACGTCGAAATTGCCCGACGCGAGCTCGCGCATCGCCTTGCACATCGCGATCATCGGACGCGAGATGCCGGTGCCGAGCAGGAAGGCGAGGATCGCGCCGAGCAGCGTGCCGCCGACGGCCAGCATCAGCACCAGTTGCTCGGTCCGTCCGATGGTCGCTTCCGACTCCGAATCCAGCCGCTGCTGTTCGGCGACGAGGTCCGCCTTCATCGCGGTGGCGCCTTGCAGGATCGCGCCGGCCGAACCGCTCATCTCGGTGACGAGCTCATCCACCATCTTGGCATTCGCGATCAGCCTCTCCAGCGCTTCGCGATAAGCCACGAGGATGGTCTTGGCGTCCTTCAGGCCGGCGACGATCTTGTCGTCCATGGAATAGACCGCGCCGAGAGAATTCTCGACGAATTTCAGCCGCGCCAGCGCGCTGGTCGCGATCGCCTGGTCGGAGGTCAGCACGAAATTGGTGGCTGCGGCGCTCGCGGTCTGGAACTGGGCGTTGACCTGCTTGGTGCCGAACTCGATCGACTGCGCCTCGGAATCGGAGGCGTTGTTGCCGATATCGTCAAGCTTGTATTTCAGGAGATTGGCTTGGCGCGTCAGCTGGTTCTGCACCAGCAGCGCACTGTCGCGCTTGGCCTGGAGGACCTTTGCGAAGGTTGCGGAGAAGTTGGAGAATTCCTTGGCGAGCTTGTTGAGGCCCTCCTGCCGCGCCGGCTTCTGGGCACTCTTGACGGCCTGATCGATGGCGTTCTTCAGGCCGGTCTCGGCGTCCAGCGCCGCCTTGGCATCGTCCTCCTTGCCGGTGACGACGAAATAACGGACGGCCGAGCGGTAGGCGAGCAGCTCGCGGTCGATGTTGCGGGCGAGATCGGCCTCGGTGACGCTGCTGCGGTAGGACCCGACCCCGGCCGAGACCCGCTCGAAGCCGAAATAGGAGAAAGCCATGCTGCCGGCGGAGATCACCAGCACCGCGGCGAAGCCGAGGATGATCTTGGCGCGGAACCGGAGGGTCGGAAATATTGTACGCTTCGACGGCGACGCGATACGCCCGGACATTCCAACCCCCATTTTCTATTCAGCCGTGATCCGGAGGCGCCCCGCCTCCAGACCCGGATGCGCAAAACTAGGGCAGAATGGATAAAGGGCGGTAAATTCGCCGCACCTGCGCAATTTCTGGCTTTGTCGGCCAAAAGCCGACCGGATGGGATGACGGCTGGCATCCCACATGGGCCGGCCATTTTGCGGCGGTCGACCCGCTTCGCCCGCCCAAGTCATTGCCCGCTCGTCGGGATCGATGACTTTTCCATGACCGGCGTGACCAAAATCCTAGTTGCAATGTCCGGGGGCGGCGGTCTCTAATTAGAAACAATCAAAATCAATCCGGGGAGGTATGTTCCGTGTCTACAGTCAAACTGACGGTGAACGGCAAGGCCGTTGCCGTCGACGTCGAGGACCGCACGCTGCTGGTCCAGCTCCTGCGGGATCACCTCAACCTCACCGGGACCCATGTCGGCTGCGACACCAGCCAGTGCGGCGCTTGCGTCGTGCACGTGGACGGCCGGGCAGTGAAATCCTGCACCATGCTGGCGGGCCAGGCCGACGGCGCCAGTGTCACCACCATCGAAGGCATCGCCAAGGGCGACGAGCTGCACCCGATGCAGGCCGCCTTCCGCGACAATCACGGCCTGCAATGCGGCTATTGCACGCCGGGCATGATCATGTCGGCGATCGACATCGTGCACCGCCATGGTGGTGAGCTCGACGAGCCCACGGTCCGCCACGAGCTCGAAGGCAATATCTGCCGCTGCACCGGCTACCACAACATCGTCAAAGCCGTGCTGGACGCAGCCGGGCGCATGAAGGTCTCGCAGGCGGCCGAGTAAACCGGCGCGCCTCGAATAAAGAACCACCGCTGCTGCTTTCGAGGGAAAGCGCAGTCAAGACAATTCCGGTCGGGAGGACCAGACATGGGTGTTGAAGGCATCGGCGCGCGAGTCGTGCGCAAGGAAGACAAGCGTTTCATTACCGGCAAGGGCCGTTACGTCGACGACATCAAATTGCAGGGCATGACCCATGCCCATTTCATCAGAAGCCCGCATGCGCACGCCAAGGTGAAGAAGATCGATTCGTCCGCCGCGCTGAAGATGCCCGGCGTGGTCGCAGTCCTCACCGGACAGGAGATCGTCGACGACAAGGTCGGCAATCTCATCTGCGGCTGGGCCATCACCTCCAAGGACGGCAGCCCGATGAAGATGGGCGCATGGCCCGCGATGGCGCCCGAGACGGTGCGCTTCGTCGGCCAGGCCGTCGCGGTCGTGATCGCCGACAGCAAGAACCTGGCGCGCGACGCCGCCGAAGCCGTGGTCGTGGAGTACGAGGAACTGCCGGCAGTCGCCGACGTCCACGCCGCGATCAAGGCCGGCGCGCCGCAGCTTCACCCCGAAGCTCCCGGCAACCAGGTCTATGACTGGGTGATCGGCGACGAGGGCGCAACGGATGCCGCCTTCGCCAAGGCCGCCAATGTGGTGAAGCTCGACGTCACCAACAACCGCCTCGCCCCGAACGCAATGGAGCCGCGCGCGGCGATCGCCGACTATGACGCGGCGGAAGAGCACTTCACGCTCTATACGACCTCGCAGAACCCGCACGTCGCCCGCCTCGTGCTCTCGGCGTTCTACAATATCGCCCCCGAGCACAAGCTGCGCGTGATCGCCCCCGACGTCGGCGGCGGCTTCGGCTCAAAAATCTTCATCTATCCCGAGGAGATGGTGGCGCTGTGGGCCTCGAAGAAGGTCGGCCGCCCGGTAAAATGGACCGGCGACCGCACCGAGGCCTTCCTCACCGATGCGCATGGCCGCGACCACGTCACCCATGCCGAAATGGCGTTCGACGCCAACAACAAGATCATCGGCTTGAAGGTGAAGACCTACGCCAATTTCGGCGCCTACATGTCACTGTTCTCCTCGTCGGTCCCGACCTATCTCTACGCCACGCTGCTGTCGGGCCAGTACAACATCCCGGCGATCCATGCCGAGGTGGTCGGGGTCTACACCAACACCACGCCGGTCGACGCCTATCGCGGCGCGGGCCGCCCCGAGGCGAGCTACCTGATCGAGCGGCTGATGGAGACGGCCGCGCGGCAGTTGAAGGTCGATCCGGCCCAGCTGCGCCGGAGCAACTTCATCACCCAGTTCCCGCACCAGACGCCCGTGATCATGGCCTATGACACCGGCGACTTTAACGCCTCGCTCGACGCCGCGATGAAGGCGATCGACTATGCCGGCTTCGCAGCCCGCAAGGCCAAGGCGAAGGCGGACGGCAAGCTGCGCGGCATCGGCGTGTCCTGCTACATCGAGGCCTGCGGCATCGCGCCCTCGAAGGCGGTCGGCAGCCTCGGCGCCGGCGTCGGCTTATGGGAATCCGCCGAAGTGCGGGTCAACCCGGTCGGCACCATCGAGATCCTGACGGGCTCGCACAGCCACGGCCAGGGTCACGAGACCACGTTCTGCCAGCTCGTCGCGGAGCGCCTGGGCGTTCCCATCAGCCAGGTCTCGATCGTCCATGGCGACACCGACAAGGTGCAGTTCGGCATGGGCACCTACGGCTCGCGCTCCGCGGCCGTCGGTCTCACCGCGATCCTGAAGGCCATGGAGAAGATGGAGTCCAAGGCCAAGAAGATCGCAGCGCATGCGCTCGAAGCGTCCGAGGGCGACATCGTCATCGAGAACGGCGAGTTCAAGGTGGCCGGTACCGACAAGGCGATCGCCTTCCCGATGGTCGCGCTCGCGGCCTACACCGCGCACAATCTGCCTGACGGGATGGAGCCGGGCCTGAAGGAAAGCGCCTTCTACGATCCGACCAACTTCACCTTCCCGGCCGGCGCCTATATCTGCGAGCTTGAGGTCGATCCCGGCACCGGCAAGACCTCTTTCGTCAACTTCGTCGCGGCCGACGATTTCGGCCGGCTGATCAACCCGATGATCGTCGAGGGACAGGTCCATGGCGGCCTTGCCCAGGGCATCGGGCAGGCGCTGCTCGAGCACGCCATCTACGATGCCAACGGTCAGCCCGTCACGGCCTCGTTCATGGACTACTCCATGCCGCGCGCCGACGACCTGCCCTCGTTCAACCTCTCCCACACCACGACGCTGTGCCCGGGCAATCCCCTGGGCATCAAGGGTTGCGGTGAGGCCGGCGCGATCGGCGCCTCTGCGGCCGTGATCAACGCGATCACGGATGCGATCGGCAAGAACAACCTGGAAATGCCCGCAACCCCGGACCGGGTGTGGCGCACGATCCACGCGGCCTGAGAGGAGCAACAAGATGTACCAGACCACTTATCATCGCCCCTCCTCGGTCGACGAGGCCGTCGCCCTGTTCGGCAAGAGCAGTGAGGCGAAATTCCTCGCCGGCGGCCAGACCTTGCTGCCGGTCATGAAGCAGCGGCTCGCCAGCCCGTCCGACGTGATCGACCTCGGCAAGATCAAGGAGCTGATCGGTGTCGAGGCTTCCGGCGACACGCTGACCATCAAGGCCGCGACGCCGCATTACGACGTCGCGACCAGCGATGCCGCGAAGAAGGCGATCCCCGCGCTCGCCTATCTGGCGTCGCTGATCGGCGATCCCGCCGTGCGCTATCGCGGCACGATCGGCGGCTCGCTCGCCAACAACGACCCCGCCGCAGATTATCCAGCAGCAGTGCTGGCACTCGGCGCGACGATCAAGACCAACAAGCGCTCGATTGCGGCGGACGACTACTTCAAGGGCCTGTTCACGACGGCACTTGAAGACGGCGAGATCATCACCGCCGTCTCGTTCCCGGTTCCGGCCAAAGCGGGCTACTCAAAATTCCCGCATCCGGCCTCGCGCTTTGCTCTGACCGGCGTGTTCGTCGCCAAGGCCAAGTCGGGCGACGTCCGCGTTGCTGCGACGGGCGCGTCACAGAGCGGCGTGATGCGAGTGCCCGCGATCGAAGCCGCGCTGAAGGCCAACTGGTCGCCGGCGGCGATCGACAGCGTGAGCATTTCGGCGAGCAATTTGCTGTCGGACATTCACGGCACGTCGGAGTACCGGGCCAATCTGATCAAGGTGATGGCGCAGCGCGCCGTGACTGCAGCGGGCTGATAGCGCCTGAACACAAATTTTCCGCGGCGCGCAGCAATGCGCGCCGCTTTTATTATGCGCCATGCATGAAAAGCGCTTGCCTCGCGGACATGAAGGCGAGAAAAGTTAATCAGCCAATTAACTCGCCCCCAAAGAGGAACGTCTAAGGCGATTGCCGGACCACCGGCATTCGCCGGCGACCCGAGGAAACAACAACGTGCTCGATAAACCAGCGCCCACCTCCTCCGACCGCACCTCCGGCCCGCTCTCGGGTTTCCGTGTCGTCGAATTCGCCGGCATCGGACCCGGCCCATTCGCCTGCATGATGCTCGCCGACATGGGCGCCGATGTCGTCACGCTCGATCGCGTCGGTGCGAAGAAGAGCATGAAGTCGGTCGCAGGCCGCGGCCGCAAGGTGATCGAGCTCGACCTCAAGGACAAGGCGGCGATCGCAGAGGTGCTCGACCTGCTTGCCAGCGCCGATGCGCTGGTCGAGGGCTTTCGTCCCGGCGTGATGGAGCGGCTTGGGCTCGGCCCCGACGTCGTGCTCGCGCGCAATCCAAAACTCGTCTACGGCCGCATGACCGGCTGGGGCCAGGAAGGCCCGCTGGCCAACGCCGCCGGCCATGACATCAATTACATCTCGATCACCGGCGCGCTGGCCGCGATCGGCACCAAGGAAGCCCCGGTGCCACCGCTCAATTTGGTCGGCGATTTCGGCGGCGGTGCACTCTATCTCGTCGTCGGCGTGCTCGCCGCCCTCCTCGAAGCGCAAAGGTCCGGCAAGGGCCAAGTCGTGGACGCCGCGATGTGCGACGGCGCGGCATCGCTGATGTCGTTCTTCTTCGACATGAAGACGATCGGCCGCTGGAGCGAGGGGCGCAACCAGAACTTCCTCGACGGCGGCGCACATTTCTACGGCGTCTATGAATGTGCCTGCGGGCACTTCGTCTCGATCGGCTCGATCGAACCGCAGTTCTACGCGCTGCTGCGCGAGCACGCGGGCCTGACCGATGCCGACTTCGACGCGCAGATGAACCCCAAGGCCTGGCCCGCGCTGAAGCAGAAATTGCAGGCCGTGTTCAAGAGCAAGACCCGCGAGGACTGGTGCAGGATCATGGAAGGCACCGACATCTGCTTCGCGCCGGTGCTGACCATGTCGGAAGCGACCGAGCATCCGCACATGGTCGCCCGCAACGTCTTCCTCGAGCGCCACGGCGTGAAGCAGCCGGCGCCGGCACCACGGTTCTCGCGCACGCCGTCGGCGGTGCGGGAGCCGGAGGGCGCGGAGATTGGTGCCGTGACGGCTGCGTGGAAGAGGTAGATCTAGCCCCGGCAAAGATCGCGTAGGGTGGGCAAAGGCGCTAAGCGCCGTGCCCACCATCTCTCCACAATCTTGATAGAAGTGGTGGGCACGCTTGCGACCCTACGGCAGTGTGCCCGAACGCAGCGACCTACGCCGCGTTATCCACCTTCAACACGCCGCGCCGGATCTGGTCCTCCTCGATCGATTCGAACAGGGCCTTGAAGTTGCCCTCGCCAAAGCCGTCGTCGCCTTTGCGCTGGATGAACTCGAAGAAGATCGGGCCGATCGCGTTCGCGGAGAAGATCTGCAGCAGCACCTTGGTCTGGCCGCCATCGACCACGCCCTCACCATCGATCAGAATGCCGTTGGTCTGGAGCCGCGCGACGTCCTCGCCGTGCTTCGGCAGGCGCGCGTCGATCTTCTCGAAATAGGTGTCGGGCGGTGACGGCATGAAGGGCAGGCCGGCTTCGCGCAGGCCTTCGATGGTGGCGTGGATATCGCGGCAGCCGCAGGCGATGTGCTGGATGCCCTCGCCGCGATAGATATTCAGATATTCCTCGATCTGGCCGGACTCGCCAGCGTCCTCGTTGATCGGAATCCGGATCTTGCCGTCGGGGCTGGTCAGCGCGCGCGAGAACAGGCCGGAGGCGCGACCCTCGATGTCGAAGAAGCGGATCTGGCGGAAGTTGAACAGCTTTTGGTAGAAGCCCGTCCACACATCCATGCGGCCGCGATGGACGTTGTGGGTGAGGTGATCGAGATAGAACAGGCCGGCGCCGACGGGCTTGGGATCGCGGGCGCCCAGCCACTCGAACTCGGCATCATAGGCCGAGCCCTTGGCGCCGTAGCGATCGACGAAATAGAGCAGGCTGCCGCCGATGCCCTTGATCGCGGGCACATCGAGCGTCTTCTGCGCCGACGACACGTCGGCAGGTTCGGCGCCTAGCGCGATCGCACGGTCATAGGCCGCCTTCGCATCGACCACGCGAAACGCCATCGACGGCGCGCAGGGGCCGTGCGCGGCGACGAAGTCGAAGCCGTGGGTGCCGGGCTCCTCGTTGACGAGATAGTTGATGTCGCCCTGGCGATAGACCGTGATCTTCTTGCTCTTGTGGCGGGCGACGGGCGCATAACCCATCAGCTTGAACAGCGCGTGCAGCTCTTCCGGATTGGGATGCGCATATTCGACGAACTCGAACCCGTCAGTGCCCATCGGATTGTCGGCGGTGATGGTGGCCGGCGGTGCATCGTGCGGAAACGGACCCATGGTGCTCTCCAATTGCTGCTGCCATGAACTATCCTTCATCGGGCGTGCAATGAGCGTGCAAACGGGTCGCATTTTGGCTATCATATGCACGGTCCGTGCATGAAATGGATAAATTACGCATGATCTCCGTAGACGCATTCGACCTCAAGATCCTGGGCGCGCTCCAGGATGACGGCCGCCTCACCAACCAGGAGCTCGCCGATCTCGCAGGGCTCTCGGCCTCGCAATGCTCGCGGCGGCGGATGCGGCTGGAGGAGGAAAAGGTGATCTCGGGCTATCACGCCGATCTCTCCAGCGAAGCGCTGGGCTTCGGTGTGATCGCCTTTATCCAGGTGGGGCTCGCGACCCACTCGCCGGACAATTCGAAACGCTTCCGCGCCTTGGTCAACCGGATCGACGAGATCCAGGAAGCCTATTCGCTGACCGGCGACGCCGATTACGTGCTCAAAGCCGTGCTGCGCGATCTCAAGGGTCTCTCCAACCTCGTCAACGACGTGCTGATGCCGCACCAGAGCGTGGCGCATGTGCGTTCCTCGATCGTGCTCGACAGGTTGAAGGAGAGCTCGCGCCTGCCGCTGAAGGATTTGAAGGCTGGCTGAAATCGAGGGAACTACGCCATTCGCGCTTCACGCGCGGTCTGCAATGATGAGCTCAATCTGCGGAGATTCAGCCATGGCCCTCCAGCTTCGACCGAACTGCGAATATTGCGACCGCGACCTGCCGCCTGATGCGACGGACGCGCGGATCTGCTCCTATGAATGCACGTTCTGTGCGGATTGCGTGGAGACGAAACTCTCCAACGTCTGCCCGAATTGCGGCGGCGGCTTTGCGCCGCGCCCGATCAGGCCGACGCAGGAATGGCGGCCGGGCGTGTGCGTCACCAAACACGTGCCGTCCGACAAGCGGGTGCATTTGAAGTACAGCGTGGAGGATGTTGCGGCGCATTGCGCGCGGGTGCGCGACGTGCCGCCGGAGAGGCGGTAGGTCTCGTAGGGTGGGCAAAGGCGCCTTAGCGCCGTGCCCACCATGATCGGCATGGTGGGCACGCTTCGCTTTTGCCCACGCTACGACACCGGAACGCGCGGCTACTCCGCCGCCAAAATCGTCCCCTCGACCTCCCCGAACCCGACCCGGTAGCCGTTGCCCTGGCACCAGCCGCGCATGACGAGGCTGTCGCCGTCTTCCAAAAACGAGCGCTTGGCGCCGCCGGGCAATTCCACCGGCTCGGTGCCGTTCCAGCTGACCTCCAGCAGGCTGCCGCGCTGGTTCTTCTCCGGGCCGGAGATCGTGCCGGACCCAAGGAGATCGCCAACATTCATCGCGCAACCGCTGGAAGCGTGGTGCACGAGCTGCTGCACCGAGGACCAGTACATGTATTTAAAATTGGTGCGGCTGATGCCGGCGGGCGCATTGGCGCCGACCGCGCGCAGGGAGACGTCGAGTTCGAGATCATAGTTCTGCGGCTTCGCCTGCTTGAGATAATCCAGCGGCACCGGCTCCTGCTCCGGTCCCTTCAGCCGGAACGGCTCCAGCGCCTCGCGCGTCACCACCCACGGGCTGATCGAAGTCGCGAACGCCTTTGCCAGGAACGGGCCGAGCGGCACATATTCCCATTGCTGGATGTCGCGCGCGCTCCAGTCGTTGAGCAGCACGAAACCGAAGATCATCTCCTCGGCCTGTTGCTCGGTCAGCATACCGCCCATCGGCGATGGCTGGCCGACCACGACGCCCATCTCCAGCTCGAAGTCGAGCCGCTTGCACGGCCCGAAGCTGGGCACCTCGACATTCGGCGGCTTCAACTGGCCGCGCGGCCGCTTCACCTTCGTGCCGGAGACCACGACGGTCGAGGCGCGACCATTATAGGCGATCGGCATGTGCAGCCAGTTCGGCTGCAGCGCGTTGTCCTTGCCGCGGAACATCACGCCGACATTGGTGGCGTGCTCCTTCGACGAATAGAAATCGGTGTAGCCGGAAACCGCGAACGGCAGATGCAATTTTGCATCGCGCATCGGCACCAAGGCCTGCTTGCGCAGCTCCTCATTGTCACGCAGCTCCGGATGATCATGACGCAGCAACTCGCTGATCCGCGCGCGTGTCTTCGTCCAGACCTTCGGTCCGAGCGCCATGAACGGATTGAGCGAGGGGCCGGCAAACACGCCGAGCGGGCCGACGTCGAGCCGCGAGTCCTGCTCCAGCTCCCAGAGATCGAGCACATAAGTGCCGATCGCGACACCAACGCGCGGCGTGGGATTCGCCGCGGTCGAGAACACGCCATAGGGCAGGTTCTGGATCGGGAAGTCGGAGGCAGGATCGACGTCGATGAAGGAGCGGAGGCTGGGGTCGTTGGGGTGGGGCATGTTTCCTGCCATACGAATTCTGGTGCTGAACTTCTGTCACCCTCCCCTGGAGGGGGAGGGTCGGCTCATATTGAGCGCAGCGAAATATGAGACGGGGTGGGGTGATCTCTCAACACGGGCAGTGTTCCTTGCGGAGAGACCATCACCCCACCCCGCTACGCATTCCGCTTCGCTGCATGCGTAGCGACCCTCCCCCTCCAGGGGAGGGTAAGCAAGACTACGGCTTGTTCGGATCGAAGCGCTTCTCCAGGCCCGTCCAGCAGTCCGCGTAATTGTCCTGCAGCGTCGACGACTCCGCGGCATGCGCTGTCACGCGCTGCGGGTAGCGGGTCTCGAACATGAAGGCCATGGTGCCGGTCAGCTTCACCGGTTTCAGCTCGCCGTTGCTGGCATGCTCGAACGCATCGCGGTCGGGGCCGTGCGGCAGCATGCAATTGTGCAGGCTGATTCCGCCCGGGACAAAACCCTGCGGCTTGGCGTCGTAGACGCCGTAGATCAGGCCCATGAACTCGCTCATGATGTTCATGTGATACCAGGGCGGGCGGAAGGTGTTGTCGGCCACCATCCAGCGCTCGGGGAAGATCACGAAGTCGATGTTCGCGGTGCCCGCGGTCTCCGACGGCGAGGTCAGCACCGTGAAGATCGAGGGATCGGGATGGTCGAAGCCGATGGCGCCGACCGGCGAGAACGTGCGCAAATCGTATTTGTACGGCGCGTAATTGCCGTGCCAGGCGACAACGTCGATTGGCGAATGCGGCAGCGTGGTCTTGAACAGCGCGCCGCCCCATTTCACGAACAGCTCGGTCGGCGTGTCCTTGTCCTCGTAGTAAGCAACCGGGGTGAGGAAGTCGCGCGCGTTGGCGAGGCAATTGGCGCCGATCGGCCCACGCTCCGGCAGCGTGAAGGCGCCGCCGTAGTTTTCGCACAGATAACCGCGCGCAGGACCGTTCGGAATCTCGACGCGGAATTTGACGCCGCGCGGGATCACCACGATCTCGCCGGGCTCGGCGTCGATACGGCCAAACTCGGTGACGACGCGCAGATTGCCCTGCTGGAGCACGAACATCAGCTCGCCGTCGGCATTGTAGAAGTGCTGGTCCACCATCGACCTGGTGATGAGGTAGACATGGGCGGCCATGCCGGCCTGCGTGTTGACGTCGCCGGCGGTCGTCATGGTCTGCACGCCCTGAAGGAAGGTCATGTCCTCCTTCGGGATCGGTGCCGGGTCCCAGCGCAGCTGCGCGATCGGCAGATCGTTTTCGTGGCAGGGCGCCGAGCGCCACAGGCCGGCATCGGCCTTCTCGAACCGGCCGGAATGCTTCACCGAGGGACGGATGCGATAGAGCCAGGAGCGCTCATTGGTGCCGCGCGGCGCGGTGAATGGCGAGCCGGAAAGCTGCTCGGCATAGAGCCCGTAGGCGCAGCGTTGCGGCGAGTTGCGCCCGATCGGCAGCGCGCCCGGCAGCGCCTCGGTCTCGAAGCTGTTGCCGAAGCCGGACATGTACCCCGGCGTGACCTGCGCCGAACTGCGGATGATCTGGTCGGGCGAGGTGTTGACGTTCATGACTATCCTCCTCCTTGCAGGGCGGCCCACATTTCCTGGTCGCGCTTGTCGGTCCAGATCACGGGGTCGTCGATCCCCGACGCCTCGTCATAGGCGCGCGACACGTTGAACGGCAGGCAGTGCTCGTAGATGGCGAAGCTGTGGAATTTCGGGTCCATCACTTCGCGCGTCGCCGCCATCGATTCCTTCAGCGTACGCCCCTTGGCGACCGAGATCTCGGCCGCGCCATAGAGCGAGGTGACGAAGTCGCGTGTCATCGCGATCGCTTCGCGCACCGTGGCCGTGCCCTTCAGCGCATCGCCGCGGCCCGGCGCGATCGCCTTGGGATTGAAATTCCGGATCTCGTTCAGCGTCAGCGGCCATTCGCGCAAATGCGCATCACCGCAATAGCAGGCCGAGTGATATTCGATGAGGTCGCCGGAGAACATCACTTCGGCATCCGGCACCCAAGCGACGATGTCGCCGGAGGTGTGGCCGGCCCCTAACTGCATCAGCCGCACTTCGCGCTTGCCGAGATAGATCGACATCTCGCCTTCGAAGGTCAGCGTCGGCCAGGTCAGGCCGGGAATGCTCGCGGCATCCTGGAACAGGCGCGGGAAGCGGCCATATTCGGAATCCCAATCCTGCTGGCCGCGTTCCTCGATGAGGCGATAGGTCTCCTGCGAGGCCACGATGCCCTGCGCCTTGTAGGCGGAGGCGCCGAGCACGCGCACGGCGTGATAGTGCGACAGCACGACATATTTGATCGGCTTGTCGGTGACGGTCTTGACGCGCTCGATCACCTTGTTGGCCATCGCCGGCGTCGACTGCGCGTCGAACACCAGGCAGCCGTCGTCACCGACGATGATCGCGGTGTTCGGATCGCCCTCCGCGGTGAAGGCATAGAGATCGGTGCCGATCTCGGAGAAGGTGATCTTCTTCTCGGAGAGATCGCCGGTGGATGCGAAGTTCTTCGCCATCAATTCGTCCTCAGGTCTTTGGGTTATTGTTGTTGCTGTTGTTGCTGCTGGCCGTCGGTCATGCGCCGCTTCGCGAGCACGATCGCTTCCCGCAACACGTCGATGTCGCCGATATGGTTGGCGAGGATCAGGACCAGTGCCGCGTCGAAATCGGCGCTCTGCTCGTCGGTGAAGCCGCGGTGCGCCTCGACGATGGCGCGAAACGCATCGTCGGGCCGCGCGAAGTTGGAGCTGGTTGAAAGCGGCATGCGAATCCTCAATTCAAGCCTTGCGCCCGCGACAACGCGGCCGCGATCGCCGCACGCGTCGGATGGCGGAAGCGGGCCGCAACGTAGCCGTCGGGCCTGAGCAGATAGGCTGTATCAGGCGCGGCGTCATAGCGCTTTGCGACAAGGCCCGAGGGATCGGCAAGCCCGCCCTCGCCACCGATGCGGATATCCTTGACACCATCGGGCGCATCGACCGCCGCGCCATTGCTGAACGACAGCAAGGTGAAGTCCGTTCCACCCCGGCGGAATGCATCGGTCAGATAGGCCTGCTCGCCAACGGGCGCGTCGAGCATGGAAGCGCCGGGCAACGGTCCGCCGCGCCACGCCTCCGCATCGGGCGATGACAGCGGCGATTCGTAGCTGCACGGCACCGAGAGCCGCCCGCCATTGACCATGCGCTTGCCGAACTCGGTCTCCTTGGCCAGCGACAGCACCGCCTTGCGCAGCCGCGCTTCCTGATGCGAGTTCGGCGCCATGAAATCCGTCGAGCGGGTGGATTCGCGGATGTTCTCGTCGGCCGCGAGACTCCGCTCGACATGGTAGCTCTCGAGCAGGCCCGCGGGCGAGGTGCCGCGCAGCACGCGGTCGAGCTTCCAGGACAGATTCTCGGCGTCCTCTAGCCCGGAATTGGCACCGCGCGCACCGAAGGGCGAGACCTGATGCGCGGAATCGCCCGCAAAAATCACCCGGCCGTGGAGGAAGCGATCCATCCTCCGGCACTGGAATTTGTAGAGCGATATCCACTCGAACTCGAACTTGTCGTGACCGAGCATGCGCGCGATCCGCGGCCGCACGTTCTCGGGCTTCTTCTCGACGACGGGATCGGCAAAGCGATTGAGCTGGAGATCGATGCGCCAGACGTCGTCGGGCTGCCGGTGCAGCAGCGCGGAGCGCCCGGCATGAAACGGCGGATCGAACCAGAACCAGCGCTCGGTCGGGAACTCCGCAGTCATCTTGACGTCGGCGATCAGGAACTGGTCCTCGAACACCTGTCCCGCGAACTCGGCGCCGACCATCTGGCGCAGCGAGGAGCGCGCGCCGTCGCAGGCGACGACATATTGCGCGTGCAGGCGATAGGCGCCCTCCGGCGTCTCGATCGTCAGCGCGACGGAATCGTTGCGCTGTTCAAGCGCCGTCACCTTGTTGCGCCAGCGCAGATCGATCTCAGGGAGATCGCTGATGCGATCGACCAGATAGGCCTCGGCGTAATATTGCTGGAGGTTGATGAAGGCCGGCCGCTTGTGACCGTCTTCCGGCAGCAGGTTGAACTGGTAAAGCTGCGACTCGCCATGAAAAATGCGGCCGACGCTCCAGACCACGCCCTTCTCGACCATGCGGTCGCCGACGCCGAGCCGGTCCCAATATTCGAGCGATCGCTTGGAGAAGCAGATCGCGCGCGAGCCTTCGCCGATCCGGTCGGCATCATCCAGAAGCACGACGCGCTGGCCGCGCTGGGCAAGGTCGATCGCGAGCGACAGCCCCACCGGCCCCGCGCCGACGACCACCACGGGATGCTCGGCCGCACTCTGGCCGGGACGATCCTGGTCGGGGTGGCGGCGATAGCCGAACTGGGTTTTGGCCTGCTGCGTATTGGCCTGCGCCATGCGCTAACCTCGGCTCTGGTCAAGAGAGGACTGATCTGCTAGATAGTCTCACGTGCAACTATTTTGGACCGGAGCCGGCCGGCCGTCAACTGGAATTCGGAGCGCTCTCTTTGGCGAGGACATCCAGCGACATCGCGCTGAAGGCACGTGAGGCCGACGAGGCTTCATTGCGGCCGAAGGCGCGGCTCGATTTGTTCAAGTTCGTGCCGTTCCGCCTCAACCGGCTTGCGGCGGAGGTGAGTTCCGCGCTTTCGGTCGAATATCAGGAGCGTCACGGCCTCGACATTCCGGCTTGGCGCGTGATTGCCACGCTCGGCTTCCGTAACGATGCTTGTAGCGCGCAGTACATCTCGCAATGCACCCGCACGCACAAATCCACCATCAGCCGCGCCGTGACCGCGCTGCTGCACCAGGGGCTGATCGAGCGGGTCGAGAACGAAGCCGACCGCCGCGAATTCCGCCTGCAACTGACGAAGAAGGGACGCGCGCTGTACGAAGAGCTGTTCCCGCAATTGCTGCGGCGGGAAGACGAGATCCTCGCCTGCCTCTCCGCGCAGGAGCGCAAGCAGCTCTCGGCCCTGCTCGGCAAGATCGAACAGAGCCTCGACCTGATCCAGACCAGCGAAGAGGCCGACGCGAAAGAGGCGTATTAGGGCGCGTACTCAAGAGGTGCAGACGTCGGCTTTTGGGAGGCCGATTGAGAAAGCTTGGCAGGTCCGTGACGGCACTGGCTTATATAACGGCGCTACTTGCGGCGTTTGCCGTAACTCGCGCATACGCCGCTGACATAGGTTATCTGGCTTTCCCCGGAGTCGCTGCAAACGAGTTTCCCTCACCACAGCGCCCTGTTGCACGGATCGTCAGCCCGCGCCGTGCCGCCGAAGAGCGCCGAGACGCCCTCAATGAGGCCGGTCAAATCGCACGTGCTCTTGAACTGAAACCAGGTATGACAGTGGGCGACATTGGAGCAGGCAGCGGCTACCACACGGTCAGGCTCTCGCACCTCGTCGGCCCCGCCGGCTCTGTCGTTGCCCAGGACGTCACGCGGGATTACCTCATCGAGCTCGCCAGGCGAACAGAACGTCTGAAGTTGACGAACGTGCAATTCGCCCTCGGCGAACCACACGACCCGCGTCTGCCCGCTTCCTCGCTGGATGCTGCAATCCTCGTGCACATGTATCACGAGATAGCCCAACCCTATGCCTTCCTCTACAATCTCGCGGCCGCTCTAAAGCAGGATGCGCGGGTCGGAATTGTCGATCTTGAGCTTCCGACGTCGAAGCACGGCACGCCAATTGAACTCTTGCGCTGCGAATTGACCGCCGTCGGCTATCGCGAGGTCGCCACATATAAGCTCGCAGGGGACGGAGGATATCTGGCGGTATTCTCTCCGCCGGAGGTAGCGGCTCGAAAATCTCCCCGCGATATCGTTGCTTGTGCGGATCCTGCCGGCACTCGCTGACGCCACGCCCCGGATTCCGTCACTTCGCAAACGACCGCGACGGCGGCAAATGCAGCGCCCAGGCATCGACCTTGTCGCTGGCACGCGGATAGATCTCCGTCACGATCGGATCGTGGCCGGGAATGAACCTGTCAGGATGACCCGCGAGGCGCTCGATCGTCTCCCAGCCCACCGCCATATCGCCGACATTGTAGACGATGGGGAACGGGCTCTTGCGCTGCAGATTGGCGTAGTAATGCGCGGCATCGGACGCCAGCACCACCGGCCCGCGCGCGGTCTCGACCTTGACCACCTGCAAGCCGTCGGAATGGCCGCCGACACGGTGCACGGTGACGCCGGGCGCGATCTCGCCATCGCCGGAATAGAAATTGACGCGCTCGCCATAGACATGGCGCACCATCTGCGTGACGTGCTCGACCGAGAACGGATGTCGCAGCAGTCCGTTGCACATGCAGCGTCCCGTCGCGTAAGCCATCTCGCGCTCCTGGAGATGGAAGCGCGCATTCGGAAAGCGATCGAGATTGCCGGCGTGGTCGTAATGCAGATGCGTCACGATAATGTCGCGAACGCTCGACGCCGCGACGCCAAAGCGCTCCAGCGCATCGACCGGATTGAGCGTCAGCTTGCGCGCCCGCGCGCTCGCCTCCTCGGCATTGAAGCCGGTATCCACCAGAATCTCGCGGCCGCCGCCGCGGATCAGCCAGACGAAATAGTCGAGATCCTGCGCCGCGCTGTCATGCGGGTCGGGCTGAAGGAAATTCATGTTGGGGGTGCGTGGCGACATCGTCGCATAACGCAGGGCGTAGATTTCGTAGGCGTTTCCCATGGCTTTCTTTTCTGAGTTGGACCTTCGGGGACGATCAAGCGCACCAAGCCATCGTCCGCCGCAAAGGTCAAACACCGGAGGGCTGCGACAGCGTCCAGCCTGCTATGTGAGACCCCTCACATCTTCTTTGTCGCGGCTGCTCCAGCATCCTGCTGCAGAGTCGAACCAGATGGCGCCGAGCACAACCGTGACAGTCCGCTTATTCCCCTCCCGGCGCGCCCACGCATCGCGGTCAATTGTCGCGATAATGCCGAATCTCCAAGCGGTTGACGCCCCCCTTCCGCGGTTTGATAATGCACATTGCGTAAGTTAAGGTCGCCGCGGCGCAAGCTGGTAACGGCGCCTTTTTGGCTGGACCGCGCTGATTATGAAAATTCGCTTCCTTTTTCTTCTGCCCTTGCTCGTTTCGCTCGTCCCGGTTGCGCCATCCCTGGCCGCCGGCGACCGTTATGCGTTGGTCATCGGCAACGCCAAATATCCGGACGCGGACGCCCCGCTGAAGGAACCGCTCAACGACGCGCGCGACGTCGCCGACGAGCTCAAGCGCGACGGCTTTTCCGTTGAAATCGGCGAGAACCTGACCGGCGACGGCATGCGCCGCGCCTTCGACAAGCTCTATGGCAAGATCAAGCCGGGCTCGGTAGCACTGATCTTCTTCAGCGGTTTCGGCATCCAGTCAGCGCGCCAGAGCTACATGCTGCCGATCGACGCGCAGATCTGGACCGAATCCGACGTCCGCCGCGACGGTTTCAGCCTGGAGACCGTGCTCGGCGAGCTCAATACCCGCGGCGCGGGCGTCAAGATCGCGCTGGTCGACGCCTCCAGGCGCAATCCCTTCGAGCGCCGGTTCCGTAGCTTCTCGGCCGGCCTGACGCCGGTCATCGCGCCGAATGGCACGCTGGTGATGTACTCGGCGGCACTGGCCTCGGTGGTCTCGGACGCGGGCGGCGATCACAGCCTGTTCGTCCAGGAGCTCCTGAAGGAGATCCGCGTCCCCGACCTGATGGCCGAGGAGACGCTGAACCGCACCAAGATGGGCGTCACCCGCGCCTCGCGCGGCGAGCAGGTGCCGTGGATCTCCTCGTCGCTCGCCGAGGATTTTTCGTTCATTCCGGGCGCCGGCGGATCGCGTCCGTCGATGACGGCACCACCGCCATCGCCGCCGGTCGTCGCCAACAACCCGCCGCCGGCTCCGCCCGCCCCGCCTCCGCCGCCGAAGCCCGCAGACACGGCAGCGGCATCTGCTCCAGCACCTGTTCCTGCTCCGGCACCGGCGCCCTCACCGAAACCGCAGGTCGAGGCCGCCTTGCCCCCGGCGCCACCGCCGGTGAAACCAGCCGAGACCACCCCCGCACCGAGCATGGATAGCGGGCCGAGCGCGGCCGCGCTGGCGGAGGATCCGACCATCAAGGGCCTGACGGCCAAGATCGCCGCCAATCCTGATGACGTGAATGCGCTGTACCGGCGCGGTCAGGTCTATGCCAGCAAGGGCGCCTACAATTTGGCGATCAAGGATTTCGACGAGACGCTTCGGATCAACGCGAAGGACGTCGAGGCGCTGAACAACCGCTGCTGGACCCGCACCGTGGTCGGCGACCTCCAGGGCGCGTTGAAGGATTGCAACGAGGCGCTGCGGCTGCGGCCGAATTTCGTCGATGCGCTGGACAGCCGGGGACTCGTCAATCTGAAGTCGGGAGCGGTCAAGAACGCCATCGCCGATTTCGACGCGGCCCTGAAGATCAACCCGCGCCTGACCTCCTCGCTCTTTGGCCGCGGGATTGCCAAGCAGCGCAACGGCTCGGCGCAGGAAGGCGCGCTCGACATCGCCAATGCCAAGGCGATGGACCCGAACATTGTTCAGGAGTTCGCAAGCTACGGAGTACGCTAGTATTTTTTTGAATTGAGGCGGCAGACGCCTCGAACCCTCGGCGGCCCAGGGAAGACTAACGGACGGATGCCGCAGGCGGCCTTTCCCGGGGGGGCCATTGCAGGAATTTTGGAACCGCGCGGTCAGCTGCGCAGGAGGGACTGGCAATGAGATTGGCTGCAAAGGGATTTACCGCGATCCTGTCCATCATCACGGTCGGCGCCGCTCTGTCGCTGACGACTCCGCTCGCATTCGCGGGCGACGACGGCAACAGCAAGAACGTCACCGAGGACGAGATCGTCCGCGCGCTGGCGCCGCCGCCGAAGAAGCCATTGACCCGCGGCCTCTCGATCGCCCCGCAGGCCGATCCCGCACCCAGTGCGGCGGAAACCAAGCTGATCCAGTCCGTGCGCGGCCGCTCGACGCGCTCACTTTCGTCGACCGAGCGTGAAGAAATCGCCTCAGTGGCCAAGGACAAGCCGAACATCGATCTTGAAATCACGTTCGACTACAACTCGGCCAATATCAGCGCCAAGTCGCTCGCCTCGGTACAGGCGCTCGGTCGCGCGCTGACCAGCCCCGACCTGAAGGGCTCGACCTTCGTGGTGGCCGGCCACACCGACGCCGCCGGCGGCGAGGGCTATAATCAGGACCTTTCGGAGCGCCGCGCGGACTCGATCAAGCGTTACCTCGTCGACAAGTACGGCATCTCCGCGACCGATCTCGTCACCGTCGGCTACGGCAAGAGCAAGCTGAAGGACCCGGCCCAGCCGATGGCGGAGGTCAATCGTCGCGTCCAGGTCGTCAACATGGAAAACAAGACCACCGCATCGAAGTGAGAGCACGACGTAATCCTTTGAAGTGCCAAGTCGTGATGTGGTGTAAAGTCTTGCTTCAAAAGCGCGTCCCGCAGCCTTGCGGGACGCCGCTTTATTTCAGGGAAACGCTCTCAGCAGGCCTCGTGCGGATGGCCGTGAGCCAGGCCAGGACAATCCGGCGATGAACGCCTCCGAATATCTCAAGCCTGCCGGAACCGTGGTTTTCGTCGTTGCGCTCGGCGTCGGCTATTATCTGTTCGAGCATCGGCATCGCCCCGAGGCGAAGGAAACGCCGAGCGAGGCGCTCGTCATCGTGACGAAGTCGACCAACGCCTGCTTCTCTGACCTCGTGCGGGTGACCGGCTTCTTCGTGCCACGCCGCGAGGCCGTGGTCGTCGCCGACCAGGAAGGCTCGAGGGTCACCGACCTCTTCGTCACCGAAGGCGCCATGGTCACCGACAATCAGGAGCTGGCGCGCCTGACGGCGCCGCCGCAGATCCCCGGCCAGCCGCAAAGACCCGGCCCGCAAGGCCCGATCTCGCTGAAGGCGCCCGCGCCAGGCCTCGTCACCGAAGTGCGCACCATCGTCGGCGCGCCCGCCTCGCCGCAGGCCGGCCCGATGTTCCGCATCGCCGTCAACAACGAGATCGAGCTCGACGCCCAGGTCCCGGCGGTGCACATGCCCAAGCTCAATCCCGGCGCGACCGTGCGCATCAGCCGCGATGACGCGCCCGATTTGATCGGCCGGGTCCGGCTGGTCGCGCCCGAAATCGACCGCACCACGCAGCTCGGCCGCGTCCGCATCAGCGTCACCAACAATCCATCGCTCAAGGTCGGTGTGTTTGCCCGCGCCTCGATCGACGCCAAGCGAAGCTGCGGCGTCTCGATCCCCAAGACCGCGATCGACCATCTCACCATTCAGGTCGTCAAAAACAATATTGTCGAGACGCGCAAGGTACGGGTCGGGCTGTCGTCCGACAGCGCGACGGAAATCCTGGAAGGCCTCGAGGTTGGCGAAATCGTCGTGGCCGACGCCGGGTCTTCGCTCCATGACGGCGACCAGATCAAGACCATGTTCGCCGATGAACTCGATCGCACGCGGGTACGCTGATGGCTCTCAATATCTCGGCTTGGTCGATCCGCAATCCGCTGCCGTCGGTCGTCTTCTCGATCATCCTCCTGGTCCTCGGCTGGGTGTCCTTCACCAAGCTCGCCGTGACGCGGCTGCCTTCGGCCGACATTCCCGTGATCTCGGTCGTGGTGTCGCAGTTCGGCGCCGCACCCGCAGAACTCGAATCCCAGGTCACCAAGACGGTTGAAGACGCCGTCTCCGGCGTCGAGGGTGTCAGGCACATCACCTCCTCGATCACCGACGGCGTGTCAGTGACCACCATCCAGTTCGCGCTGGAAACCAACACCGACCGCGCGCTCAACGACGTCAAGGACGCGGTGACGCGGGTACGATCGAACCTGCCGCAGAACGTCACCGAGCCGCTGATCCAGCGCGTCGACGTCATCGGCCTGCCGATCGTCACCTATGCCGCGATCTCGCCCGGCAAGACGCCGGAGCAGCTCTCCTATTTCGTCGACGACGTGGTCAAGCGCGCGCTGCAGGGCGTGCGCGGCGTCGCCCAGGTCGAGCGCATCGGCGGTGTCGAGCGCGAGATCCTGGTCTCGCTCGACCCGGACCGGATGCAGGCGATGGGCCTGACCGCGGTCAATGTCAGCCAGAGCCTGCGCGGCACCAATGTCGACGTCGCCGGCGGCCGCGCCGAGATCGGCAAGAACGACCAGGCGATCCGCACGCTTGCGGGCGCGAAGACACTGGGCGATCTCGCCGGCACCATGATCCCGCTGTTCGGCGGCGGCGAGGTCCGGCTCGACGATCTCGGCACCGTCACCGACACCATCGCGGACCGCCGCACCTTCGCCCGCTTCAACGGCGAGCCCGTGGTCGCGCTCGGCATCAAGCGATCCAAGGGCGCCAGCGACGTGAAGGTGGCCGAGGCCGTGCAGAAGCGCATCGACGCGCTGAAGGCCGCCTATCCCGACGTCGACCTGAAGGTGATCGACACCTCGGTCGAATATACCAACGGCAATTACCACGCGGCGATCTCGACCCTGTTCGAAGGCGCCATCCTTGCCGTCATCATCGTGCTCCTGTTCCTGCGGGACCTGCGCGCCACCATCATTGCCGCGATCTCGCTCCCGCTGTCGATCTTCCCGGCGTTCTGGGCGATGGACCTTCTCGGCTTCTCGCTGAACCTCGTCAGCTTCCTCGCCATCACGCTGTCGACAGGTATTCTCGTCGACGACGCCATCGTCGAGATCGAGAACATCGTCCGGCACATGAACATGGGCAAATCGCCCTACCGTGCCGCGCTCGAGGCCGCCGACGAAATCGGCCTCGCGGTGATCGCGATCTCGCTGACGATCATTGCGATCTTCGCGCCAGCGAGCTTCATGTCGGGCATCGCCGGACAGTTCTTCAAGCAGTTCGGCATCACCGTCTCGGTGCAAGTGTTCTTCTCGCTGCTCGCGGCGCGCTTCGTCACGCCGGTGCTGGCCGCCTACTTCCTCAAGCACCATGCGCACGAAGAGCCGCCGCCCGGCCGCGTGCTGCGGGCCTATCACAGGATCGTGGCCTGGTCGGTGAAGCACCATTTCATCACCGTGCTGATCGGCTTCGGGGTGTTCGCCGCCTCAATCTGGAGCATCACTCTGCTGCCGCAGGGCTTCCTGCCGGCGCAGGACAGCGCGCGCTCGCTGCTGGCGCTCGAGCTGCCGCCGGGCACCCAGCTTGCCTACACCGAGAAGGTCACCGAGGACATCGTCGCACGCCTGCGCAAGCGGCCGGAGGTGAAGAGCATCTTCGTCGATGGCGGGCGCGTCCCGCCGGGCACCCAGGAAGTCCGGCGCGCCTCTCTGATCATCAACTACACGCCCAAGGACAGCCGCGACATCACCCAGCGCGAGCTCGAATTCTCGATCAGCCAGGAGCTGGAGAACGTTCCCGACATCCGCTTCTGGTTCCTCGACGAGAACGGCCTGCGCGCCATCTCTCTGGTCGTGACCGGCGTCGACGCCAACATCGTCAACAACGTCGCCAGCGAGCTCGCGACGCAGATGAAGCGGATTCCGACGATCTCCAACGTGATCTCGGAAACCACGCTCGAGCGGCCCGAGCTGCGCATCGAGCCGCGCGCAGATCTCGCCGCGCGCCTCGGCGTCTCCACGGAAAGCCTGTCGCAGACCATCCGCGTCGCGACCATCGGCGATGTCGGGCCCGCGCTCGCCAAGTTCGACGTCGGCGACCGCCTGGTGCCGATCCGCGTCCAGCTCGAGGACGCCGCGCGCGGTAATCTGAGGACGCTCGAACAGCTGCGCGTGCCGCTCGGCGAGCGCGGCGAGAAGGGCGGCGTGCCGCTCTCGGTCATCGCCGACGTCAAGCTCGACCAGGGTCCGACCAGCATCAACCGCTACGATCGTGAGCGGCAGGCAACCGTCGCCGCCGACCTCGTCGGCTCCGCCGCGCTCGGCGACGCGACCAAGAAGATCTACGACCTGCCGGTGATGAAGAGCCGACCGAAGGGCGTGAAGGTCTCGCCCTCCGGCGACGCCGAAAGCCTGAACGAGCTGTCCGACGGCTTCGCCACTGCGATCACCGCGGGCCTGATGATGGTCTACGCCGTGCTGGTGCTGCTGTTCGGCACCTTCCTGCAGCCGATCACCATCCTGTTCTCGCTGCCGCTCTCGATCGGCGGCGCCATCGCCGCCCTGCTCATCACCGGCAAGCAGCTCACCACGCCGGTCTGGATCGGCATTCTGATGCTGATGGGTATCGTCACCAAGAACGCGATCATGCTGGTGGAATTCGCCATCGAGGCAATCCGGGCCGGCAAGCCGCGCGAGGAAGCGATGATCGACGCCGGCATGAAGCGCGCGCGCCCGATCGTGATGACCACGATCGCGATGGCCGCGGGCATGACGCCGAGCGCGCTCGCGGTCGGCGCCGGTGGCGAGTTCCGCTCGCCGATGGCGCTCGCGGTGATCGGCGGCCTGATCTTCTCGACCATCCTGTCGCTGGTGTTCGTGCCCGCGATGTTCATGGTGATGGACGATCTCGGCGCCCTGATCTGGCGATTCGCAAAGCGCCTGATCGTGCACAGCGAGGATGCCGACACCGCCGATCATCACGGCACGGCGCCGGATAAAAAGGGCATGGTACACCCCGCGGCGGAGTAGCCGTGATACGGACGTCGACAGCTCAAGCTGGTTCAGCGAGCGGCGTCAGCGAACCCGACGTCGCAGGAGATCGTCTCCGCTACGAAGCGTTCAAGCGCACCGGTCGCGCCGTCCGAACGACGAAGCGGTTTAGCCGATCCCCTACTCGTTCCGCGCGATCGCCGTCAGCTTGGTCATGTTCCGCAGCAGGATGCGGCCGCGCTGGAGATCCAGGATCGCCTCCTTGCGCCAGGCCTGAAGCTGGCGGTTGACGCTCTCGCGGGCGGCGCCGACGAAGATGCCGAGTTGCTCCTGCGAGATGTGGACCTCCGAGCCGAAATCGGCGGCGAGCGCGCAGAGCCGCCGCGCCAGCCGCACCGGCAGCGGTTGCAGCATGGATTCTTCCATGCGCTCGCTCTGCCAGCGGATGCGCTGGCACAGCAGTGCGATGATCTTGATCGCGACCTTCGGCTCGCGTTCGAGGAAGCTGAGAAAATCTTCGCGCCGCAGCACGAACAATTCACTGGCTTCGCCTGCGGTCGCATCCGCAGTGCGGCTCTGGCCGTCCAGCACCGCGACCTCGCCGAACAGGTCGCCCGGCCCCATGAAGTTCAGGGTCAGACGGCTGCCGTCGGAGACGCCGGTCTCGATACGGACCTGGCCCCGGCGCACGCCGAACAGCGCGTCCCCCGCATCGCCCTTCTGGAACAGCACCTCGCCGTTCCCCAGATGCTGGGTGTGGCAGAGATTCGACAGCCGCTGGAGCTCGTCTGCGCCGAGATCGGCGAACATCGCGTTCATCTTCAGGATGACCGCAAATTCGGCCTGCTTGCTCATTTCAATGTCCTTGTGAATTTCCTTAGCCAGTTTCCCTGGCAAATCGCTTGGAACCATCAAATCAGGATCGCGTAATACCGCGCCGGGGAAGTGTGTCATAAGTCACATAACTTTGCAGCACCCCCTGACTATTTTTACGTGCTTGGAGCCGCTTCCCGTCCGGGGATAAACTCAGGCGCAAAGGACGGATGCATAGGACGGTCATCTGCGGGATTCGCCGCCGATTGTCCGTCGTTGGAAAGTCGACATGAGAGCAGTGAAATTCGCCGGCGCGGCGATAGCCGCCGTCATCATCCTGATCGGGCTTCTCCTCGTGATCGGGATTCCCTCGGGATTCCTGACCACGACGATTGCCTCGCGGGTCGAGAGCGCGACCGGCTATCGCCTGTCCATCGACGGCACCACGAAGATCAGCCTGTGGCCGACGCTGAACGTCACGCTCAACGATCTCACGCTTCAGGACCCGAAGGACCGCAGCGGCATCACGCGCCTGACGGTCGACAGCGTGCAGGCCGACATGTCGCTCTCGAGCGTATGGTCGGGCAGCCCGAAGATCAGCGAACTCGTCGTCACCCATCCCGTGCTCCACCAGCCGCTGCTGCGTGAGCGACTGCCGAATGCCGGCACCGCGTCGAAGCCGCTGGCGCTCGACACCGGTGGTGCGACCATCGACCGCGTCAAGGTCATCGACGGTGAAGTCGCATTCGCGCGCGTGCGCGACCGTGTCGAGGGCCGCATCAGTGCCATCAACGCCGACGCCGTCGTTGGCCGCGACCGCAAGGTCGACATCGCCGGCACCGCGCGGGTCGGTGATCACCCGACCAAGTTCGACATCAAGGCGTCGACGCCGGCGCCGCCAGCCGACCGGCCGACCATTCCGGTGGATTTCGCCATCGACATGCCTGATGTGCTGAAGTCCCAGCTCACCGGTCATGCCGAGATGCGGCTGAGCGGCGATGTCGTGATGATCAACGGCGTGAACGGCAGGCTCGGCGACGGCGCCTTCAACGGCTGGGCCTCGGTCGATATTGCGAGCAAGCCTCTGGTCAAGGTCGATCTCGACTTCCAGCGGCTCGCGATTCCGGTGGCGAAATCGCCGGAGGGCACATCGGGACAGCCCTGGAGCAATGCACCGATCGACGTGTCCGGGCTCAATTATGTCGACGCGCAAATCAGGATCTCCGCGAACGAGGCCGTGATCGGCGATACGCGCCTCGCGCCGCTGGCGCTCGATGCGAAGCTCGCCGGCGGCGTGCTGAAGGCCGGCACCGCCAATCTCGGCGCCTATGACGGCCAGGTCTCGGGCGAGGTGATCCTGGATGCCACAAGCGGCGCACCGAGCTTTGCCATGCATTCCGATCTCGTCGGCGTGCGCGCATTGCCGCTGCTCCAGGGCCTCGCCGAGTTCGACCGGATCGACGGCAAGCTGCAGGCCAAGCTCGCGTTGCGCAGCGCCGGCACCAGCCAGCGCGCGCTGATGGCGAACATGCAGGGCACGGCCTTCGTCAATTTCCAGGACGGTGCCATCCGCGGCATCAATATCGCGCAGATGATCCGCTCGCTGACATCGGGCACGCTGTCCGGCTGGCAGGACAGTGAGGCCCAGAGCACAGATCTGTCGCAGCTCTCGGCGTCCTTCCGCATCGACAAGGGTCAGGCGGTGACGACCGATCTCAATCTGATCGGACCGCTGGTGCGCGTAACCGGCGCCGGCACCATCGCGCTCGACACCAAGATGATGGGTTTTCGCGTCGAGCCGAAGCTCGTGATGACCACCGAAGGCCAAGGCCGCACGTCGGAGCCGGTCGGCTTCGGCATTCCCGTGATGATCCAGGGCAGTTGGTCGCAGCCGCGGATCTACCCTGACATGGCCGGCATGCTGGACAATCCGGACGCCGCCTACGCCAAGCTGCGCGAGATGGGCAAGGGCCTGTTCGGCCCTGACGGCGCAGGGCTCGGCAATCTCCTGGGCAGCCTCGGGTTGGGCGGCGCCGCAGCGCCGGGCGGCGGCAACGCGGCCGGCAATGCCAATCCGCAAACCCAGCAGCCGGGACAGAATAACCCGCTCGGCGGTCCGCTGGGCGAGGCGATCGGCAATTTGATCCAGCAGGGGCTTTCCAGCGGCGCGGGGACCAGCACTGGCACCGGCCGCAGCCGCGGCCTGCCGGCAACACCGTCCACCCCCGCTCCGCAAGCCTCTCCCGCGCCCCCGGCCCAGGACGACCCGGCGGTGGTGCAGCAGGACAGCCAGCCGATGAACGACGTGCTGCGACAGCTCTTTAATCGATGATTGGCCGACCAACGCACTGGACTCCACGCCAATCCCTACATCGGCCTCCCCGTCCGCCGCTTCATCCAAAGGGATGAGGCCGCGACAATTCACGACCCTTCCGGCCCAGCCCGGCGTCGACATCGGGTAACCACGCTGGCCGGTCGACCGGTCGCAGGACCGTCTCCTGGCCCGAATTGTGGTAGAAGGGCGCCTGGACCGGTACGGCCCGTAGCGCCGGCGTCGATGACGGCGCGAGAGGATCTGGATGGCGGGAGCGAAAGACAAGACACGGTTTCTGCGCGAGGGCCTGTTCGCCAAATACGTCGTCTCCCTCGTCGGCCTCGTCGTGTTTGTCCTCGCCGTCAACGGCGCGATGGAGACCTGGATCTCCTATCGCGCCACCAAGACCCAGCTGACCGACGGGCTCGACGACAAGGCGCAAGGAGCCGCCCGGCGGATCGAGCAGTCGATCTCCGAGCTCGAGCGCCAGATCAGCTGGGTGACGCGGGCAAGCCAGGACACGCTCGAGAAGCGCCGCGCCGACTACGCATCGCTCCTGCACCAGGTCTCGGTCGTCAACCAGCTGTTCCAGCTCAACGGCGAGGGACGCGAGGTGCTGCGCGTCTCGCGCCAGTCGACCACGACCGGCGGCAATGCCGACCTCTCCCGCGACATGCGCTTCACCGACACGGTTGCCCGCGGCGTCAGCTACGCGCCGGCCTGGTTCTCCGACCGGACGCCGATGACGTCGATCTCGGTGGCGCATTCCGGCTTCAATGCCGGCGTCACCGTGGCCGAAATCGACCTCAGCTTCCTCTCCGACTTCCTGTCCGACGCCCAGGTCGGCAAGGCCGCGTTCGCCTATGTGGTCGATCCGCGCGGCCGCGTGCTGGCGACGTCGTCGAAAGGGCCCGATGTCGGCAAGGACCTGTCGAAGCTGCCGCAGGTGGCGGCGGCGATTGCGCCCGGCCGCGAGCCCGACACCTCGGGCACCGACTTCAACGGCCATGCGGTGATGAGCGCCGCCAGCACCGTGCCGAAGCTTGGCTGGAACGTGATGTTCGAGCAGCCGACGACGCAGGCGTTGATGCCGATCCGCGACCAGCTCGTGCGCATCGCGCTGTTGATCGGCATGGGCCTGATGGTCGCGATCCTCGCCGGCACGCTGCTCGCCCGCCGCATGATCATCCCGATCACGGCGCTGCGCGACGGCGCGCACAAGCTCGGCGAAGGCGATTTCAGCCACCGCATCGACGTCCATACCTCCGACGAGCTGGAAGACCTCGCCGGCCAGTTCAACCGCATGGCCGGCCAGCTCCAGGAAACCTATTCGGACCTGGAGACCAAGGTCGAGGAGCGCACCCGCGATCTCGCGCAGTCGATCAACGAGCTCAAGGCGCTGGAAGAGGTCGGCCGCGCGGTCGCCTCCTCGCTCGACCTCAACGCCGTGCTGCCGACCATCGCGGCGCGCGCGATCGAGATCACCCATGCCGATGCGGTGCTGATCTACGGCTTCGATGCCGAGACGCACAGCTTCAACCTGATCGAATCCAACGGCATCGACAAATCGGCCGACGGCGCGCATGTCACGATCCAGCAAGGCGCGAACATCCTGAGCGATGCCGCCGACAGCGGCGAGCCGATCGCGATTGCCGATCTCGACCGGGCCTCCGAGCAGCCGCTGCGCGACGTCGCGATCGATGCCGGCTTCCACTCGGTGCTGGTGGTGCCGCTGTTCGACCAGCAGGGCACGCTCGGCTCGCTCGTGGTGCTGCGCCGGGCCGGCGGCGAGTTCGGCGGAAGCCTCACCGGCCTGATGCGCACCTTCGCCAACCAGGCCGTGCTGGCGATGCGCAATGCGCGGCTGTTCACCGAGGTCGATCACAAGGGCCGCGAGCTCGCCGCGGCACATAACACCGTGCAGCAGCAGGCGGCCAAGCTCCAGGAGCAGACCGAGCAGCTTCGCAACTGGAACCGCTCCCTGGAAGAGCGCGTCGAGAAGCAGCTCGGCGAGATCAGCCGCATCAAGCGGCTCGAACGTTTTCTCGCGCCGCAGGTCGCCCAGCTCATCGCGTCGTCGGATGGTCATGACTCGCTGCTCGACAGCCATCGCCGCGAGGTCACCGTGCTGTTCTGCGATTTGCGCGGCTTCACCGCCTTCACCGAGGCGACCGAGCCGGAAGAGGCGATGAACGTGCTGCGCGAATATCACGCCGCGCTCGGCAAGCTGATCTTCAAATACGAGGGCACGCTCGACAAATATGCCGGCGACGGCGTGATGATCCTGTTCAACGCGCCGATCCAGTTCGAGGACCACACGCGGCGCGCGGTCCAGATGGCGGTGGAGATGCGCGACACGATCGGCCCGCTGACCGAAAAGTGGCGCAACCGCGGACACACGCTCGGCTTCGGCATCGGCATCGCGCTCGGCTATGCCACGCTCGGCCAGGTCGGCTTCGAGCAGCGGCTGGAATATGCCGCGATCGGCAGCGTCACCAACCTCGCCTCGCGTCTCTGCGACGAAGCCAAGGCCAACCAGATCGTGGTCAGCCGCCGCGTCTACGGCATCGTCGAGCCCTGGGTCGAAGCCCGCGCGCTCGACGACCTCGTGCTCAAGGGGTTCAACCACCCGGTGCTGGCGATGGAGATTTTGTCCTGGCGCGAGGAAGTGGAGAACGTGGTGGATGCCGCGGCGGCGCGCCGGCGAGGGTAGCCTCTAATAAAAAGTGCGAAAACAACCCCATGCACAGTAGGCGGGGACTGTCGGATCAATGACTTACGCGGGTACCGGAGTGGTTTGACACGTCGGGCAAAACACCGGCAGAATGGCATCATCTCCCACACCGCGCCCACGAACCACATCCCTCCTCCCCGCGACTAACCATCGCCTCGGCGTCGAGGCTCGATTTCGGATGGGAGACGATCGTGGCGTTTGCCTTGCCTTCGCGCGCGTATGATTTGCAGATGCTGGACCGTCCCGCCGATCGTGCGCGCGATCACGGCTGGGTCTTTGGCCTGCCGCCGGGCATCAGCAGCGAGCAATGGCCGCTCGATCCCGTCACCGGCTTTCCACTGATGCACGGCTTCACCTTGAAGCTGCCTGACGATTATCGCGTGCATGGCGAGGACATCGTCGCGGTGTCGTTCTTCGCCACGGCGCCCGACCACAATGACGGCGGGGCGCCCGATGATCCCGAGATTCGCGAAGCCGTGGCGGCGCGACCCGCGCATCCGCGGCTTTCGCGCATGACCGATATTCTCGACTACGAATATGCCGCGCTGCTGCTGACCAAGGCCGAATATGAGGGCGCATTCGCGGCGCCGCCGGCACCGCTTCCGCTTGCGACAGCCGATCGGCCGCGCTGGCTCGACGTCGGCGGCGCCAGTGCCTTCTTCGAGGCCGCCGCGCCTTACGCAAAAAAGATGTTTGCCGCGCAGCCGCGCGCCGATCTCAGCGAGACCCGCGCGATCGCGCTTGTGCCGCGCGCGACCGATCCCAATGCCGGCAAGGGCCCGCAGGACGAGCACACAAGGCAAGACCCACCGACCGGTTATCAGCCCTACTATTACTATGTCGGCGGCGTGCCGAGCCGCGACAATTTCCGCCTGCATGACTGGGGCAAGGATCACGCGCACAACCACCTCGGCGGCACCATGCGGCCGTGCCAAGCGGTGCCGGAGATGAGCCCGTTCTACATCGAGTTCGAGGAATATTTCGGCGGCTACAATTTCGGCGGCGGCAATGCGCAGCTCGACTTCAAGGACATGAAGTTCGACTGGGCGTGCGGGTGATCACGCCCCGCGCTTCGGCCCGATCGCCTCGAAGCCGGCCTTCTGTTCGTCGCTCAAGTCTGCCTCGAAATCGTCGAGCGCGTCGCCGACGCCCTTCACCGCCTGCAGCATCGTCTCCAGCCGCGCCTTCACGGCCGTGAGGCGGGCCTGCGGCGTGGGCTCGGCCTTGGACGGGCACGCACTCAGTGTCTCCATGGTGCGCAGCGTGGTGTCCTGGAGCACCTCGAACCGGGCGCGAGCGGTGCCGTCAAGCCTCAGCGTGGACGCGATCTCGCCGGCGGGCCATTGCTGCTGCATGAGCTGCTCGTATTGCCGCTGCGCCTGAACATCATAGCGGGGATCGTAGCCGGCCTCGCAGGCGGCTGGCGCCTGCGCGTCCTTGCGCTGGCCGGCCGCAAGCGCGGCACGGCGCTCATTGGCCAGCGCGTCGAGCTTTGCCCTCTGGCCGGCATCGAGAAGATCGACGAATTTTGCGAGCGGCGGCGCGATTGCGTCCGTCGCCTTGATCATGGCCGCGAGGCGCGTCTGCATCAGGCCGAGGCGCTCCGCGGCGGTCGCGGGGGCCTGCGTCGGGCAGGCCGTGCGGATGGTGTCGCGCGCAGCGACCCAGGCGGTCGCGAGCTCATCGAGCGCTGCCCGCTGCAATTCGTTCGGCTGCACCAGGGCGACGATACGGTCGACCGGCAGGCCGCCGGTGTCGCTGGCATCGCAAACGGCCTCAACCGAAGGCACCTTTCGCGCGCGCCTGCCTTGCGGCGCTCTGTAGGCGGCGAACTCCGTGGCCGCATAGGGCGCGAAGATTGCGGCGTAGATGTCGCCATAGCCATAGAGCGAGAGGCTGGTCGTATCGCCCAGGATGATCGCGGTGGTGAGGTCGTCATGCGCGAACGGCCAGAACACCGGGCCCGCCCAGCCATAGCTGCCATCGGGGTGGCGCCACCAGCCCTGCGGGCGGCGGCCACCGTGCCAGCCCGACAGCGCAGCTTGCGCCGTGAGCGCCGCACGCAGGATGTAGGGGTTGGCCGGCTGGCCGCGTTCGGCGCCGCGAGGATCCTGCGACCTCAACGCGGCGGAGCGGTATCGGCCGCCCCGTACCGCCATGCGCGCATGGCGCAGGCGTGTCATGCCGATCACGTGGCCGACGGCAAAGCGCGCGACACCGAGCGGACCACCGCGCAATCCGAACTGTGCCTCGGCCTTATTCGGCAGCAGCACTGCCGCAATCATGAGAGCAGCGCCCGCCAGCGCCAGTCCCATGCGTCCGGACATGAAAGCGGACCTGACCACCTCGGCCTCCTCCCAGCGCCAAGCACGCACTGGGTCGCATCACAATGACGCGCTGGGGAACCGAATGTTCCGGAGAGACGGAGGGCAAAGCGTCGCAACGCGCACCGGCGTTGCCGATGCGACCTCAATCCGCCTTCCGCGGCACCACAAAAGTCTGGCCGGGATAGATCAGGTTGGGGTTGTGGATCTTGCCCCGGTTAGCGTTGAAGATCACCGCGTAGTGGGCGCCGTCACCGTAAGCGAGCTTGCTGAGAGCCCACAGACTGTCACCGCGGGAGATCACCCGGTTGCCGCCTGCTTCGGCCGGTGCGCCGCTGATGGCGTCCGCCGGCGACGCCGATGCAACGGTCGTGGCCGCGGGCGCTCGCGCCATGACCCTGGGTTTCGGTGCACCGATAAATCTCGGCTGAACCGTGGGCCTGTCATGCGCCGATGCCTGGCGCGACGATGCCGACGGCAGGGATGCCACGACATCAGACTTGTCGTCGGGCTTCTCGGCGTGCTTCGGCGCTTGGGCCGGCTCCTGCCTCGCGACCCGCGCGGGCGGCGGAGCAGCTTCGGCGATGGTCACCGGCATGCTGCGGCCCGACTGCGTGACGGTACCATCGGGCGCTTTCGCCCGCAGGGTCAGTTCATAGGAACCGGCGGGAAGCTGCGGCGGGGTCATCACGAACTGGCCCGAGGCATCGGCGACAACCGTATCGAGCGGCTTGCCGTCGCGCAGCAGCTCGACCTGTGCACCCGGCGCGGCCCGACCCGCGATCACCGCCGCCTCGCCGTGATCGTCGACGCGCGCGACGTCGAACCGCGGGCCGGCATCGGTCGTGGCCGCCGGCGGCTTGGCCGGCACGAGATCGGCCAGCGCCATGGCCTGCTTCTGCGTCTCGGCCAGCGCATCCACCTTCGGCGCGGAGGCCGGGGGCGCCGATGGCGCAGGCGGCGCGGCGGCGAGCTTTGGCTCGTCCAGCTTCGGCTCTGGCTTGGTCTCCGCTTTGGCCTCGGGCTTTGCCTCCGGCTTGGCGGCGACGGCGATCTCGGTCTGCGCGCCGCCCGGCAGCAGGCGGCGCAGCTCGGTGGGACCGATCACCAGCAGGGTGCCGCCCACCGCGAGCAGGCAGAATGCAATGAAGGCCTTGGAAGCGGTGATCATCAGACAATGAACCCTTGGGTCGCAAATCAACCGAGGCCGGCAAATTGCGCCGATTTGGCTGCGTCAGCAAGTCGATCATTGGGATGATGCACCTTTCGTTCCGGCACGCCCGGCATGAACCGGCGGGGCACCGACGGCGTCAAATCACCGAGGCCGCATCGCGGTCATTTCTTGAGGATTTTTTTCCGTGACCGCATTTTGCCGTCCCGCACCATGGCTGGCGCTTGTCCTGACATTGGCCGCCTCTCCGGCGCTCGCCGCATCCGGCCCGCCGCCGGACTACATCCTCACCAACAATGCCGGCCTCGCCTTCACCTCGCCCGATGGCGCCACCAGGATCGAGCAGTACATGAAGGACGGCGGGGATTGGGACGTCAAATGGCAGGTCTGGGCTCGCCGCGGCGAGCAGATGACGGAGCTGAAGCCCGAGCAGGGCTACGGGGCCGGCTTCCGCTTCACCAGCGACTCGCAATGGCTGGTGCGGATGCAGAAGACCGGCTCGGGCGAGCAGGACCTCTATCTCTACCATGTCGAGAAGGGCGCCTTCGCGAGCGCGACGAAGAAGCCGCTCAGCGGTCTCGCCTGGGCCTATTTCTACGGCCGGCCGGAGACGAAGAGGTTCGCCAAGCTCGACTTCCACATCTCGGCCAATCTCATGGAGGGTACGGAAGAGGCCTATCGCTCGCTCGGCATGGACTGGCCCAACAACCGCTACCTCGTGATCTCGCTGTCGGGCGAATATGACAATCATCCCAAGAACGTCGCCATGAAGGGACTGGGCGGCTGGCATTGCCGCTATGATCTCGAGACCGGAAAGTTCGACGTGCCCGAGACGTTCGCCAAGAAAAATGTGGAAGCGTTGAGGTGGGAAATCCGCCGGTGATCCACCGGAATCGCGTCACCGTAACCCCGGCCCGCGGAACTCTCGCCGATCGAGGGAAACCAACCCTCTGATTCCGTTCCGATTCACGTTTCCCTAACCCTTACTGGTAACGGGCTCTTGTCGGTTTTGCTGCATCTTGCATCCCACGGGAGGGCTGGATGGGCACATCAATCCGATGGACCACGCGCATGCGCGCGTTGCTCCGCCGTTGGCAGGGCGCGCCGCTGACGTGGCTGATCGCCGGCGGCTTCGTGCTGATGGTCGCGATGGCCATCGGCACCGCGCTCACCGTCGATCGTTTCCGGCAAAATGCAATCGAGAGCGGCCGCGACAGCCTGGAAAACTCCGTGCGCATGCTCGCCCGGCATTTCGACCGCGAATTCGCCGACTTTGCGGTGCTCCAGAAGAGCGTCATCGCCGAGCTCGAGAGCCACGGCATCACATCCGCCGATGTCTTCCGCAGCGAGATGGCCACGCTGGCCATGCACGAGGTGCTGCGCGCCAAAGCCAGCGGCTGGTCCGACGTTGCCGGCGCCAACGTGTTCGATTCCAACGGCGTGCTGATCAACTCGTCGCGGCGCTGGCCGGTCGCCGATATTTCGGTCGCCGACCGCGGCTACTTCAATCGCCTCAGGAACGATCCGGCCTCGCAGGAAGAGATCGAAGTCGTGCCCGGCCGGCTCGACAACGGAGCTGCGATCGTGTTCGCGCGACGTGTCTCCGGTCCCCACGGCGAATTCCTCGGCATGGTGTCGCGGGCCATTTCGCCGGAGCAGCTCGAATCCTTCTTCGCCTCGGCCGGGCTCGGCGAGGAATCCTCGATCGCGATGCACCACCAGAATGGCCAGCTGCTCGCGCGCGTTCCGCATGTCGACGCGATGATCGGACAGAATTTTCGCAACGGCACGCGCGAGCAGATGGCGGTGTTCGAGCGCACCTTCGTCACGACGCAGCTCGCCAGCCCGATCGACGGCAAGGACCGCATCGTCGCCGCGCGCCTCCTGACCGGCGAGCCGCTGGTCGTGGTCGCGACCAAATCGCTGGACGCGACGCTGGCCACCTGGCGGACGCAGACAAAATTCTTCGTCGCCGTCGCCGTGCTGTCGATCGGCCTGCTCGTGCTCACGCTGTTCCTGATCTTCCGCCAGATGACGCGCAGGCTCGCCGCGGAGAAGCAGCAGCTCGACACCGCGATGAACACCATGACGCAAGGCCTGTTGATGTTCGACCAGGACGAGCGGCTGATCGTCTGCAACCGGCGCTACATCGAGATGTACGGACTGTCGGCCGACGTGGTGAAGCCCGGCGCCTATTTCCGCGACGTGATCCAGCATCGCTATGACACCGGATCGTTCCACGGTGACGTCGCGTCCTATTGCGACGACATTCTGAGCAATACCGGGCGAACCCAGAGCGCCGTCGTCGAGACCGCGGACGGCCGCCTGATCGAGATCAAGAACCAGCCCGGTGCCGCCGGCGGCTGGCTCGCGACCCACGACGACGTCACCGAGCGCATCCGCGCCGACGAGCGCATCGCGCATATGGCGCATTACGACGCGCTGACCGACCTGCCCAACCGCGTGCTGATGCGCGGCCATCTGGAGCGCCGCATCGCGGAGCTTGCCCAGGGCCAGCCGTTCGCGATCCTTTACATCGACGTCGACGAGTTCAAGGGCGTCAACGATTCGCTCGGCCACGAGGTCGGCGACGAGCTGCTCCGCCAGGTCGCCAACCGCCTGCGCGCCTGCGTCAGCGGCAACGACCTCATTGCGCGGCTCGGCGGCGACGAATTCGCCATCGTCAAGGCCGGCACCAGCGACCGGGCCGAGCTGACGGCGCTTGCCGAAAACATCCTGAAAGCGCTGCGTACGCCCGTGGACTGCAAGGGCCAGGAGATCCCGACCGATGCCAGCATCGGCATCGCGATCGCGCCCGATCACGGCGACAATCTCGACGATCTGCTCAAGCGCGCCGATCTCGCGATGTATGCCGCGAAGTCCGAAGGCCGCCGCACCTTCCGCCTCTTCGTGCCCGAATACGACGCCAAGGCGCGGCTGCGCCGCCAGCTCGAGCTCGACCTGCGCCAGGCCCTCGCCCGCGGCGAGTTCGAGGTGCACTACCAGCCGCTGGTCGATCTCGCGGCCAATGTGGTCAACGGCTGCGAAGCGCTGCTGCGCTGGCGCCATCCCGAGCGCGGCATGATCTCGCCCGCCGACTTCATTCCGGTCGCGGAAGAGACCGGACTGATCGGCGAGATCGGCGAATGGGTGCTGAAGCAGGCCTGCACCGAGGCCGCGAGCTGGCCCGGCGATATCCACGTTGCGGTCAACGTCTCGCCGGTGCAGTTCCGCGCCAGGACGCTAGCGCTCAAAGTTGCAGCCGCGCTCGCGGAGTCAGGACTTGCGCCCGGACGGCTCGAGCTCGAGGTCACCGAGACCGTGCTCATTCGCGACGACGAGGAGGCGCTGACGATTCTCCAGCAGCTGCGCGAGCTCGGCGTGCGCATCGCGCTCGACGATTTCGGCACCGGCTATTCGTCGCTGAGCTATCTGCACCGCTTCCCGTTCGACAAGATCAAGATCGACCGCAGCTTCATCAGCGACATCGGCCGGTCCGAGGATTCCTCTCCGATCGTGCAGGCGGTGGTGCACATGGCGGCCGCCCGCCACATGGCGACGACGGCCGAAGGCGTCGAGACCGAAGCCCAGCGCGAGGTGCTGCGGCAGCTCGGATGCAGCCAGATGCAGGGCTGGCTGTTCAGCCCCGCCGTGCCGGCGGCGAAGCTGAGGCAGCTGTTGTCGGCGCAGGCGGTGGCGGCTTAGCGCGGCCAGTCACCCCATCCCTCGCCGACGCCTCGCTACTTCTTCTTCGCCGGTCCGAAATCCGGTTGCCAGGCGGCTTCCTTGCGGCTCGGCGCCGCCGCGATCACCTTGGATTTTTCCTTCTTCGGCTTCTTGGTTTCGCGATTACCGCGTTGCTGACCCTTTGCCATGTCGCTCTCCGTTGGTTCGAGCTCGTCGAGCTCATCCGATTGCAGCAGCCGTCCACGAGGGGTGCAGACCCTGACGTCCATGTAGCCTTCGCGCAGCAGTTTTCGAGCGAGGCGCAGCGCGAACGTCGCCTTGCCGCGACCGAGATTGGAGCTGCCGTATTCGTTGGTCCCGCTGACCAGATACGGCACAATTGTTGCCCTAGCCATTGAAGATGGCGGCCGCGCCGACGAGAAGCAGAAGAAACCGCGGAACCATCACCGGCGGCACGATCCGATCCGCGAAGCGAACGCACGCCATCGAACGCTCCTGCGAAGCCTTCGGCGGGAGCACACGTGCCCCTCAGTCACCGGTCGAAGCCGTTGAGACGTGCGGTGATGGCAGCGACCCTACGCCCGCACCGAGCCAATAGCGAGGGTTAAAATGCTGCGGAAACAATGGCTGCTGTGACATCGTCGCTTGCCGGCCCGGCGACGATAGTACTGGCTATTGCCGCGGCGAGCGCGCATGGTCGTGACGGCCGGCACCGGTTGGGGCTTCACTTGCGAAAGGCAGGCGTGCATGACCATCCGCTCGCGGCGTGAAACCGTCACCTTCAGGCATCCGTTCCGCATCCGCGGCGTCGAGCGCATGTTGCCGGCCGGCGCCTATGAGGTCGTCACTGACGAGGAGGCGATCGAGGGCCTGACCTTCGCGGCCTATCGCCGCGTTGCCACGATGATCACCGTGCCCGCCGAAGGCCCCCGCGGAACCTTGGAGATGCTGTCGATCGGCTCGGTTGATCTTGCGAACGCGCAGGCCGCAGACGCGAGCGTGGCGAATGACTGACCGCACCGTCGATCTCGACAAGCACCGGGGCATGGCCGCGCAGAAGGCGACCGACCTGCGCCGCGCGCTGGCGGAGGTCGAGGCAAATGTCAGGGAACTGCGCGAGCGCGAGGCCGATCTCGAGAACCGTATGATGACGGTGCCCGCCACGTCCTGGCCGGAAGCGGCGGTGAAGGCGCGCCATCTGCTCAACCTCTATGCTGCGAGCCTGCCCGCCGAGGACACACGCCACCGCGCGCTGGTGGCGGCGCTGCTGGACGATTTCGTCCGGCTGTCGGGGGATGACTGAGGCAAACGACGACCGCCTGCAGTCTCGACGCGCGCCATGCTCCGGCCAACCGGGAATCGGGCGGCGATGATTTGAGGGACAATCATGCCAAGAAGCAATCAGGTGACGGAGTAAGCCATGACATTGACCAGCGGCCGCTTTATCGGCCACGAATACGATCGGATGATCGTCCGGTTCTCGATGCATGACGGTGCCAGGGAGATTCCTTGCGCAATCTCGACCTCGGCGATGGACTACCTCGAGCCCAGCCCGCAGGTCAGGCCCGAGCAACGTGAAGCCCAGTTCACTCGCCTGCGGGATCGCATCGAAGCACGCGCGGCAAGCAAATATCGCGCGACGGAGTTCGAAGGTACGCCGCCCGGCATCGTGCTGCGAGGCATCGACTTCAGGCTATAGGGACCCGGGCCTTGACATCCGGCAGGGGCGGCTTGCGCTCAAACGGCTTCTTCTTCGGCGGCGCGGGCAGCAATCCTTCGCGGATTGCCTGCTTTCGCGCGAGCTTGCGGGCGCGTCGAACGGCCTCGGATTTCTCGCGAGTCTTTCTCTCCGAGGGCTTTTCGTAGGAACGCCGCTGTTTCATTTCCCGGAAGACGCCCTCGCGTTGCATCTTCTTCTTGAGAACACGGAGTGCCTGCTCGATATTGTTGTCTCTGACGAGTACCTGCAATCGATCCTCCTCCTCGCTTGGGGCTGCAAATGCGACACGCCCTGCATGGCAGCCAATTGCGCAGGAGCTTCATTGCGAATTTTGAGGATAGCGCTGCGACATTCGTCGCCAGCTTCGGACAAGTCGATGCGCTTGTCACAGCGATGCAACTTCGCGCTGGCACGTGACCACTCCAGTGCAGCCCTGTCAATCGATAAAGCCTTGGCTGTACCTCGACCGGATCGTGTGAAGCCTCTCGATCGAGGCGCCGGAGCTGCCTGGCTGAGCCAAATCGGCCTTGCCGTCCTTGCAGAAAATCGAACGAGACATATATCGAGGGCGTTCGATCAGCCGCTGTGCCTTGTTGAATGCGCCCGCGGGCACCTTTTCCAAAGACATCGACGGAGTTGAAAGCGTTCGCGCGATTGTCGCGCGCCAGCCCGTTCGATCCCCGGATCGCGCGGGTTTTGCCGGTTGCACAACCGAGTGAAGCATGAGCGCCAGGAAATCCGCCGAGCTGTCACCCGAAAGCATCGCGCGCTCCAATCGCAGGCGCCTCGCCGCCGAAGAGGGAGCACTTGCAATGGCAGACGTCGAAAGGCTGTCCATCGAGATTCGCAAGAACATGGCGCGGCTTCGAGAGGCACGCGAGGCCAAGCAAGCGGCCGACGCAGCCCTTCAGGCGACCTTGCCGGCGCCCACGGTCAGGAAGCGCGCGAGCAGAGCGGCGCGAAAGCCGTCTTCGACGCCGGCGACGGAGCAGCCATCGCTACCCGCGAACGGTTCATAGCCCCGGAGATCGGGCCTCAGGCGCGCGGGCTCACTTCGCCTGCTTTGCCGCCCGGATCTCGGCGAACTCGGCGTCGGGATGGGTGACGATGGTGGTGAACATGATGCCGCTGATGATGAGCGACCAAGCGGTGTTCCAATAGATCCAAAACACGTGCCAGCCTCCGGTTCGACCTCGTCCGCTTGCGGGATCAGCATAACGGCAAGGCGAGGCTGATGTTCCCGGCGCGAAATACAGCGCTATTTTTGTTTGGTCGGCGGCGGCGTGCGATCGGTTTGGCCGGTGTGGCGCTTTGCCACGACGTCCTCATCGCGCGGACCCTCGCGCGGGCGCGGCGGCGGCTTGGGCTGGCCTTTCTGGCCGCCATGCTTGCCACCCATGTCGGTCTTGCCTTCGAGGTCGTTTTCACGGGGCATATGGGTCAATGCACTCCCGCGGCATTGGTTCGCAATGCCGATGCGATGTTGTGCCTGTGAACGAGTTCATAGGATCGTCGCCGTTTGCAGTGCACGATCATGTGCGGGCCCCGGGGTTTCAAACAACGGATGGACTTGGCTTGATGCGGAAACGATTGGTCGCCTGGACCATTTTGACCTGCGCGCTGCTCGCGGTGGCCGTGTGGGGCCTGCTCGGGGCACCCAACACTGGGGCCGGCCCGCACCTGCCCTCCCGCAGCCAGACGGCCGCAGTGCGGTAGCCACCCGCGCGACCGATACAATTTCGGCATCGATCGATCTTCAACCGGAACTTGGTACGGCGGCACGGCTCCCGCTATCCTCCGGACAAAACGACAAGGCCGTAACGCTGTAAGGAGGAGCCCCATGCCGAGACCGACACGCCGCATCGCGCCACGCGCTGCGATCGCCACCACCCTCGCCTTCCTCACCCTCGTTTCAGGAGTCCGCCCCGGCATGGCCGAGACCTTCGCCTATGTCGGCAACGCCGACAGCAACGACATCAGCGTGTTCAAGCTGGCCGAGAGCGGCGAGATGACACCGGTGCAGACCGCCGCCTTCACCGGCGTCGACAAGCCCGGCTCCTCGACACCGCTCGCGATCACGCCCGACCACCGCGTGCTGATTGCCGGCGTGCGCTCGCAGCCGTTCCTCGCGGTGAGCTTTGCGATCGATCCCAAGACGGGCCAGCTCAGCCCTATCGGCAACGGGCCGCTCGCCGACAGCATGGCGAACATCGCCGTCGACGGCGGCGGCAAATTTCTGTTCAGCGCCTCCTATGGCGGCAACAAGGTCGCGCTCAATCCGCTGCTCGCCAACGGCGTCGCCGGCGAGCCGAAGCAGGTGATTCCGACCGGGCTGAATGCGCACGCCTTCCTGCCCTCGCCCGACAACCGCTTCGTGTTCGCGACCAATCTCGGTTCGGATCAGGTGCTGACCTTCGCGTTCGATGCAGTCGCGGGCACGCTGGCGCCGAGCGATCCGCCGGTGACCAAGGTGCCGGAGAAATCGGGACCGCGGCACTTCGTGTTTCATCCCAACGGCAAGTTCGTCTATCTCATCCATGAACTGAACGGCGACGTCGCGGCGTTCAGCTATGAGGCCAAGAGCGGCGCATGGGACGAGATCCAGCGCACCACCGCGCTGCCGGAAGGCTTTACTGGCAAGGATTCTGATAAAAAGCCCTGGGCCGCGGACATCCACATCACCCCGGACGGCCGCTTCCTCTACGCCTCCGAGCGCACCACCAACACGCTCGCCGGCTACAAGGTCGACGCAACAAGCGGCAAGCTGACCACGATCGGCAGCGTGCCGACGGAGAAGCAGCCGCGCGGCTTCCACATCGATCCATCGGGGCGTTACCTCGCCGCGGTCGGCGAGCTCTCCGACAGCATGACGGTCTATGCGATCGACCAAAGCAGCGGCACGCTCGCCAAGCTGAAATCCTATCCCACCGGCAAGAAGCCGAACTGGGTGGAGTTTTTGACGCTGCCGTGAGGCTACTTTCCTACCCTCCCCTGGAGGGGTCCGAGACGAGCGTAGCTCGCTCGTGGGTCGCTAGGCATTGAGCGAAGCGAAATGCATAGCGGGGTGGGGTGACGGTGCCTCCACGTCCGACAGTACCCGAGTGGAGAGATCACCCCACCCCGCTCGCGCTGCGCGCGATCGACCCTCCCCCTTCAGGGGAGGGTAAGAGACAACGAACCTCTTGGCTCGCGCCACGACTAATCTACCAAGCGGCATCGCGCCGCCTGCGCTGCGGCATTCTCATCCGGCCGGCCCATGGTCCGCCGCGGTTGCTTCTGCTAACGATGAGGCCGTCAAGGCCCCAACCGGAATGACCGATGCGTCCATTGCCTGCGCGTTCCTTTCCCAAAAAACTCGTTGCTCTCGCCGGACTGGTTCTGCTGTCCGCCCAGCCCGCGCGCGCCGCCGATGACGACGCGCCCAAGGGGCCCGCGGTCACGGTGCTGAAGGTCGCAAAATCCTGCTTCTCCGACATCGTCGAGGCCACCGGCACGATCATCGCGCGCGAGGAGACCTCCGTGCGGCCGGAACGTCCCGGCCTGAAGGTCACGGACGTGCTGGCGGAAGCCGGCGACACCACCACGGCCGGCCAGGTGCTGGCACGGCTGGCGCTGCCCGAAGGCGGCACGCTTCAGGTCACCGCCCCCGTGGCGGGCGTGATCGCGACGTCGACCGCGCAGATCGGCAACCTCGCCTCGGCCAAGGGCGAGGCGCTGTTCACGATAGTGGCGCGCAGCGAATATGATCTCGTCGGCCTGGTCGCGACCACCGATATTCGGAAGCTCGCGGTCGGCCAGCAGGCGACCGTGCGCATTGCCGGCGCGGGCGATCTCGACGGCAAGGTGCGCCGCATCGGACCGACCGTCGAGCCGAACATCCAGCAGGGCATGGTCTATATCGGCATCTCCTCGCAGAAGCGGCTGCTGCTGAACGCGAGCGGGCGCGCGCTGATCAAGACCGGGCAGAGCTGCAACGTCGCGGTGCCCCTGACCTCGGTGCAGTATTCTACCGCCGGCACCGTGGTGCAGGTGATCCGCCGCAACCGCGTCGAGACCAAGCGGGTTGAGATCGGGCTGATGTCGGGCGGCAATATCGAGGTTCGCGACGGCCTCAACGAAGGCGATATCGTCGTCGCCCGCGCCGGCGCGATCCTGCGCGAAGGCGATCCGGTGCGCCCAGTGATGGCCACGGAAGCCGCGAAGTAAGTCTCGCCTCAACCGTCATTGCGAGCGAAGCGAAGCAATCCAGAATCTTTCCGCGGAGAGACCCTGGATTGCTTCGCTGCGCTCGCAATGACGATGTGGGGGCAGAGGTGCGTTACACACGCAGACCGTAGGGTAGGCAAAGCGACTTGTCCGCCGTAGCTCGGCGAGCGAAGGCGGAAGCGTGCCCACGTCTTCTGTCGAATTCTTGGAGAGATGGTGGGCACGGCGCTTTGCGCCTTTGCCCACCCTACAATTTGCGGCTAGCCGCCGGCTGCTTCGCCGAAATGGACGTCCTCGAGCAGCGAGGAGGAGATGGTCGGGACCTGGTCGCCTTCGGAGGCGCGGGAGATGGCGACGCGGGTCTTGTTGAAGACGCTTTCGGCGCTGCCCTGCGCAGTGAGGTTGGTGAGGAACTCGCCGACCAGCACGCTGTGCTCGCCCTTGCCGTCGTCGACGACCTTGCCGGGCGAAGCCGAGGAAAGGATCAACGCGTTGTCCGTCGCGCTGATCGGCGCGAGGCCGTGGCTATAGGAGCGGAAGCGGCGCTCGTAGGGGTTACGGCGGGAGGCGTCGACGACGACGAGCTTGGCCTTGGCGCCCTGCTCCTTCATCATGTCGAGCACGCCGTCGATGGAGACGCCCTGACGGCGGACGTCGCTTTCCTTCCAGATCACGGCATCGACCGGCAGCATGTAGCTCTCGCGGCCGGCCTGCACGCCGTAGCCGCCGAAGAACAGCATGACGACGGTGTCGCGCTTGATCCGGGACTTCAGGCGATTGACGGCGCGGACCATGTCGTCCTTGGTCGCGTCTTCCACCATATCGACGTCAAAGCCGCTCTTGCGGAGCGACGAGGACAGCGCGCGGGCGTCGTTGATCGATTGCGTCAGCGGCGCGCTGGCGTCGGGATAATGTCCATTGCCGATGACGAGGGCGAGGCGGGACGACTGGCCGATCGAGCCGGTGACCAGGTCGGTCGACACGGCCTTGGCGGCATCGATCGCGCGCATGTTGAGGGCAGCATGGGCGCCGATCACGAGCGACACCGTGCCGATGAGGGCTGCGGCCACCGCAATCGTGCGTCTGGAAAGCTCGAGCTGCCTTACATTCATCTCGGTTCGTTCCTGTGCCAAAGACCAGCCAAGCGCGCGCACAATGGTTGAGTAGCGCGATGGTGGCTTCAGGTTTGAGGGATTGGCCGGGGATGTGCCCCCGAACTGCGCGCAATTTGCGGCGCCGCACCAAACAAAGCCTTAACCGGATATCTCCTCCCCGGCAATAGATCGCCCAAAATTTGAGCTAAGTGACTGAGGATATTGGTTAATCCTCCGAGCAGAATTTGCACGTTTTTTCGTCGCGAGCCCCTTGTAACGGCCTTAATCAAGCAGCTCCCGTGCCGGATTTTTCCGTGACCGCCATCACATTTGAATTTCCCGCGAATCCGGGTAGCTTTTTCAAAGACTTGGAGGGGGTGGCGCGCAGATGGGAGCGCGCCGGCCGGCCCCCGGCCAAAGCCCCGCGACCAGGTATTTCATGAGCTTTCATTATTTTGCCGGCGCCGCCTGCCGGGCGCTGACGGCGCGAAAAGACGGCCCCTCGCTTTACGACGTCTGCGATCCCGTATTGTCGGGCCCAGCCAGCGGCGATCCGCATCTGGCCAAGTTCTACAAGACCGCGCTCGGCAATCCCGCATTGCGGATCCTGCTCCGTCGCGCCGGGCTGCCCGAGTTGCGCGACGAGGCGAAGCTGACCCGGCTTCGCACGGCACTGGTGCGGGCACGCGACGACGCCGAGCCCGACTGGGCGGCGGTCGGCCAGCCCGTCGCCGATCTCGTCGACAGCATCGCGCTCGACCATCCAAAGCCGCCGCCGGCGATATTCACCGGCTTAGCGCCGCAACAAGCGCAGATCGACGGCGTGATCCGCGACTGCGCGCAGCATCTGCTCGGCTCGTACCGCAAGAACGGTTTCCTGCCGACCTATGCCGCCTTCAACCTGATCGGCGACCCCGATGTCCGCGGGCGCGAGTTGACCATGGCGCTGACGGGGCTGAACGCGCGCGGTTACAAGAACTCCTCGCTGCTGTTCAACCTCGCCCGCGTCTTCATCGCGCGCTCACAGGCAGCGGCCGTCGTCAATCCGCCCTGGAGCGGCATTGCCGAGCCGATGTGGGAGCCGGTGCAGATCCGACACCGCTCGGCCTATTACGACGCGTTCTTCATCGAGGCGCTGCTGAGCTATGTCGAGACCGGGCTCGCTTCGCCGGCCGACAAGATTGCATCCGAGCGTGCGATCACCGACATGGTCGATTTCTGCGTCAACATTAGCCGCGAAGAGGTCGAGGGTATCGACGGCACGCGCTTCAATGTCATCACCGCGCTCGCGCCGGCGCCGCATCCGCGCTTCTCCCGCTTCTTCGCCCAGATCAAACAGGACCTCGGCTTCGGCGTCTACGTGCCGGATTGCGACACCACGGCGTGCTCGATCTCGGCGGCGACGCAAGCCGGCTGCACCGATCCGATCATCGACCAGCCGCTGCTGGACTTCTATTCGGGCTATCAGGTGCTCGCCGGCGTCAACGAACCGCGCGTGACCGTGCCGCTCAACGACAACATCGACTACGAGGGCGGCGTCGCGACCTGGATCGATAACCTCAAAGGCGAGCGGCCCTACGGCAACGATCTCGATCCGACGCTCAATCTCGACATTCTCGAGGTCAGCTTCCGCAACCTCGCGCGCTGGAAGATTTTGGAGACGCCGGCGCGGCTGGCGACCGTGCATCGCATCATCGGCTTCCAGAAGCGGCTCGCCGCCAGCGGCGCCTTCGCCAATCCGCGCTCGCACATCTACTATCTGCCCGAGCTCTACAGCGCCTATTTCGGCCGCTGCTATGCGGCCTTCCTCGCACTGCCGCTGGCGGCACAGGCCGCGATCGACCCCGACGGCGATTTCGATTTCATCCGCCATCGCGTGCTCTCCTACGTCAAGGGCGAGCTGATGGCCGCGGAGATGAACGTGTTCGACGCGGCGCTGGCGCTGATCGCGCTCGGCCATCTCGGCGCCGACCCGCGCGCTTTCGCGCCGGCGCTGAACGTAATCGTCGCGAGCCTCGGCGAAGGCGGCCGCCGCGGCCCGTTCCGCGCCTATGAATGGAACAAGATGAAGACGCCGACGCGGATTCTGGTCGGCGGTCCCGAGGTGACGTCGGCCTTCGTGCTGATGGGGCTGGCGGTGGCGAAGCGGGCGATGGCGCGAGGGTGAGGGTTCGCTCTTACCCTCCCCTGGAGGGGGAGGGTAAGCAAGCCCCCGCCACAATGACGGGAAGTTGAAAGCTCAATCGTTAGGCAGGCGCTGGCCCGGCGGCCAAAAGCCGACCACAATTGCGACGTCTATCGAGATTTTCCTCACACGCGGACCGGCATGTTGCGAAAATTCCTGATTGCGCTGTCTTTGCTCGCCATCCCCTCGCTGGCCGAGGCCGCCGACATCACCGGCACCGCAAAGGTTCGCTCCGGCGATTCCGTCCTGATCGGGAACACGCGGGTCCGGCTCGGCGGCATCGACGCGCCCGCGGTCGACCAGCTCTGCCTCAATACAAAAACCGAGCGCTGGACCTGCGGCATCGCGGCGCGCGACGAGCTCGCCAAATACACCGAAGGCAAGAGCTGGGTCTGCCACGCCCGCGCGATCGACCGGCGCGGCCGCACTGTGGCGCGCTGCGAGGTCGGCGGCGAGGACATCCAGAAGTGGCTGGTGCGCAGCGGCTGGGCACTCGCCTACACCCGCGTCTCTCACGACTACGAACCCGATGAGGCCGCCGCGCGCGAGGCAAAGGCCGGCATGTGGCAGGGCGCCTTCATCGCACCATGGGACTGGCGCGTCCGCAACAAGAAGACCACCATCCTGGGCGCGACCAAGCCGCCCGAGGGCGCGCATGCGGTGCTGCTCGCCTCGGCCTCCGGGCCGGTCGCGCCCTCGCCGGACTGCACTATCAAGGGCAACGTCAACACCGCCGGCGAGTGCATCTATCACCAGCCGACCAGCCGCTGGTACACCCAGATCAAGATGAAGATCAGCAAGGGCACCCGCTGGTTCTGCTCGGTGGAAGAGGCCGAAGCCGCCGGCTGCCGCGAGACCAAGAGATGAGCCCCAGACCTGCGTTTTGCGTGCTTTTCTTGGGCTTCCACGGCGCGTAGAACGTGAGTCAGCGACCCACCAGCCTGTTCTCAAGCAACAAGGACCAACAGCAATGACCGTTCGCGCGGGCCGGGAATTTCTGGCCATCCCCGGGCCCACCACGATGCCCGACGAGGTGCTGCAGGCGATGCATCGTCCGGCGATCGACATCTACTCCAAAGAGATGCACGAGCTGACCGATACACTTCTCGCAGACATCTCGAAGCTGTTCGCGACCAAGGGCAAGTCCTACATCTACATCGCCAACGGCCATGGCGCCTGGGAAGCCGCGCTGAGCAACGTGCTGTCGCGCGGCGACAAGGTGCTGGTGCTGGAGAGCGGGCGCTTCGCGATCGGCTGGGGCAACGCCGCCGCCCTGATGGGCGCCGAGGTCGAGGTGCTCAAGGGCGACTGGCGCCGCGCGGTGCGGCCGCACGAGGTCGAAGAGCGCCTGCGCCGCGACAAGGAGCACACCATCAAGGCCGTCGTCGTCGTCCAGGTCGACACGGCCTCGGGCGTGCAGAACGACATCGAGGCGATCGGCAAGGCGATCAAGGCCAGCGACCATCCCGCGCTGTATATGGTGGACACTGTCGCCTCGCTCGGCTGCATGCCGTTCGAGATGGACAAATGGGGCATCGACGTCGCGATGTCCGGCTCGCAGAAGGGCCTGATGACGCCACCCGGCCTCGGCTTCGTCGCGGCGAACGCGCGCGCACTCGAGGTACAGAAGAAGGCCAACATGTCGACGCCCTATTGGAGCTGGAGCGAGCGCGAGGGCAGCGAGAATTATCGCAAATATGCCGGCACCGCGCCGGTGCATCTGTTGTTCGCGCTGCGCAAGGCGATCGACCTGCTGCACGAGGAAGGGCTGGAAAACGCGTTCCGCCGCCACAGCCTGCTCGGCGAAGCCGCGCGCCGCGCCGTCTCCGCCTGGTCGGAAGGCCAGGTGCTCGGCTTCAACGTCGCGGAGGCGAGCGAGCGCTCCAACACCGTGACTACGGTGACCATGAGCAATGGCCATGACCCCGCGCTGCTGCAGCGCTATTGCAAGGACAAGTGCGGCGTCGTGCTCGGCACCGGCATCGGCGATCTCTCGGGACAAGCCTTCCGTATCGCCCATATGGGCCACGTCAATGCGCCGATGCTGCTCGGCACGTTGGGGGTGGTCGAGATCGGGCTGAATGCGCTGAAGATCCCGCACGGCAAGGGCGGGCTGGAAGCCGCGGTCGCGTATCTCGGCGAGCAGGTGGCGGTGTAGCGGTAAGCCACAAGCACCTCCGTCGTTCCTGCGAACGCACGGCTTCTTTCTTCCTTCTCCCCTTGTGGGCCTGTTGCGTTATCGGCTCTTGAGGCTGAAGACGTCAGGAGCAAATGCCCTGGTCCCGGCAATTGCCTGCCAAGATCTGTAGTTGTCGCCCTCGGAGGGGGGCTCACGCGGCGATCGTGGCCCACCGCCTCATGTTGAAGGCGATCGAGGCGAGCACGACTTGTCCGGTCGCCTTGATCAGACCGACGTAGCGGATGCA